>JANQIP010000012.1 GCA_028282095.1 Xanthobacteraceae bacterium
CCGAAAAGTTGGCAGACTTTTCGGACGAGATCATGCTCCAGGTCATCCAAGCATGATCCCGAAAAGTTGGCAGACTTTTCGGACGAGATCATGCGACAAAACAAAGAGAAATGGCGGGCGATTGGTTCGATCTGAATCAAACGCGTTCTCACGCGTGATGCAGCGTGCCGCTGTCTTTCCGCGAGGCAAGGCGATGAAGGCCAGAGTTTTCGTGACGCTCAAATCCGGCATTCTCGATCCGCAGGGCAAGGCGATCGAGGGCGCGCTGAAATCGCTGGGCGTTGCCGGCGTGGTGAGCGTGCGCCAGGGCAAGGTGTTCGATATCGAGATTGCCGGCGAGGATCGCGAGCAAGCCGAAGCGGCGCTGAAGGAGGCGGCCGACCGGCTTCTCGCCAACACTGTGATCGAGAATTTCCGGGTCGAGATCGCGCCGTAAGCAACCTGAATCAATTTCGCTTACGAGGGTACGCCATTTCAGATTTCACCCGCTTTGTTGTCTTTTGTTGGTTGCGTTTCGTCCACCGAGCAAGGTTCCCTCGTCAGCCATGAATGCCGCCGTCCTCGTCTTCCCTGGGATCAATCGCGAGCGTGACATGGCGCGCGCGCTCAAGCTCGCGGCCGGGCGTGCCCCAGCGATGGTTTGGCATGCGCAGACCGAGCTTCCCGCCGGCACCGATCTGGTCGTGGTCCCTGGCGGCTTTTCCTACGGCGACTATCTGCGCTGCGGCGCGATCGCGGCGCGTGCGCCGGTCATGGACGCGGTGCGCGCCTTCGCCGCGAAGGGCGGGCTGGTGCTTGGCGTCTGCAACGGCTTCCAGATCTTGTGCGAGGCCGGCCTCCTGCCGGGCCTGCTCATGCGCAATGCCGGGCTCCGCTTCATCTGCCACGACGCCTATTTGCGGGTCGAGCGTGCCGATACGCCGTTCACGCAAGGATATGATGCAGGCGCGGTGATCCGCCTGCCGGTCGCCCACGGCGAGGGCAACTATGTCGCCGATGCGCAGACCATCGCACGGCTTGAGGGCGAGGGTCGCATCGTTTTTCGCTATGTCTCCCCGGACGGTTCTCTGACCCCGGAGTGGAACATCAATGGGTCGATCTACGCCATTGCCGGAATCGTCAACGAAGGCGGCAATGTGCTCGGCATGATGCCGCATCCGGAAAACCACATCGAACAAGTGCTCGGCTGCACCGATGGCCACGGCCTGTTCGCGGGCCTCGCCCATCATCTCGACGCCGGGCCCTGAGCGTCTTCAGGGCCCTGAGCGACTTCAGGCGAAGTGGAAACCGGTTCGCCGCAGAAAACGCGATCAACAAAGAACAACTAGAGCGTGATCCCGAAGAGCCTGCCGACTTTTCGGACAAGATCCTGCTTCCCCCGGCGGGCCGAACCGGCGTGCCGGAGGTGGTCCTTTACTGTTTTTAGACGCTCTGCGGATAAAGGTTTTTTTTAGCATCCGGTGTCTGGCCGGAGCAGCGCCACTTCCTTGCGACGGGGCGAGGTAATCCATGGATATCGCGACGGGGATCGGGCTGCTCGTCGGTGCCGGCGTGGTGAGCGCGCTCATCCTCATGGGCGGCGATCTGCGCATGTTCGCGGACAGCCATGCCTTCATCGTCATTTTCGGCGGCTCCTTGGCCGCCACTTTGATCCGTTTTCCCCTTGGCTCGATCTTTCACGGCCTGCCGCTCGGCGCCAAATACGCCTTCACTCTGCGGCGGATCAGCCAGCGCGACCTGATCGACGAGATCTCCGCGCTCGCCGACGTGGCCCGCAAGCAAGGTCCGATCGGCCTTGAAAAGGTGGAGGTCGAGGATTCGTTTCTTGCCAAGGGGGTCAGGCTCGTCGCCGACGGATATGACGGCGAGTTCATTCGCGACAATCTGGAGCGTGACCGCGACAACTTTCTCACCCATCTCGACGAGGGGCAGAAGATCTATCGGGCGATCGGAGACTGCGCGCCGGCCTTCGGCATGATCGGGACCTTGATCGGCATGGTGCAGATGTTCGCCAACATGACCGATCCCTCCAAACTCGGTCCGTTCATGGCGGTGGCGCTGCTCGCGACCTTCTACGGCGCGGCGATCGCCAATCTGGTGTGCCTGCCGATCGCCGACAAACTGCACCTCAAGCTGGGCGACGAGGAGATCAACCGCACCCTCATTATCGACGGCGTGCTGATGATCCGTGATTCCAAGAGCCCTTCGGTCGTCCGGGAAATGCTGCTCGCCTATGTTCCGGAGAAGCATCGCGACGAAGCGATGCAGGCCGTGGCCGCTTGAGGGCAGCCAAGACGGGAGCGCTCCATGGCGAGACGCAGAGGTGGCGGGCATGGTGGGCACGGCTGGTTCGTCACCTTCGCCGATCTCATGGCGCTGCTGGTCTCCTTCTTTGTGATACTGGCCGCCTTCTCGACTCAGGACCAGAAAAAGTTACAGGCCGTCGCCGGCTCGATGCGCGACGCCTTCGGCGTGCAGCGCAACATCCGCTATTCCGGCGTGATTGAGGTGCATGGCCTGCCGACCCGCCCGAAGCTCAAGAACGCCGCGCGTATCCCGCCCGAGGAAGCCTCGGCCAACCCGACCCCGGACGAGCACGATCGCAGCCGCACCTCGGGCGCGCGGTTGAACCAGGACCATGCCTTTGCGCTCGCCGCCGCCTCGCTGCGCCAAGCCCTGCAGGATCTGCCGGAGCTGACCGAAGCGTCCAAGCACATCATGGTGGAGGAGACGCGCGAGGGACTGAATGTCGAGATCGTCGACCAGGACGGCCGCTCCATGTTTTCCGAAGGGTCGCCGGAGCCCTATGAGCGCACGCGCAGGCTGATCAAGAAGCTGAGCGTGCCGTTCAAAGCGCTGCCCTATCGCATCTCCGTCACCGGGCACACATCCGCGACGAAGAGGTGGTCACACCCAGGTTACGGGCCTTGGGAGTTGTCGGCGGAACGGGCAAATTCGGTGCGGCGCATTCTTGAAGAGCAAGGTGTCTCGACGGCGAATTTCTACATGGTGGCCGGCAAAGCCGACACCCAGCCGCTCTTTCCCGATGATCCCTTTATTGCGGCAAACCGACGCGTGACCATTACGCTAATGCGTGAAGAACCACCCATTCCGCTTGATTTCTCGCCGTGACGCCGAACTATTTCGGCGGCGGCAGATTGTGTTGGCCATGCGCGTAGCGAATGAACCGGATCGGCCTGTCTTATCGCGTCGCGTGACGAATCGCGGTCTGGCATATCCGTTCGGGACCGTGGTCAAACCACCGGCCGCCGCCGGTCGCGATAATGTGCCTGACGGTTCGTGCCTATGATGGTATAAGCCCGGCCGCGCCGAGCCGCGGCACAGTATTGGCTCTATTTTCATGGATCACAGTGTTGCGCAGCAGCGGAGCGGGGCGGCGGTTGCGGATGCCCCCGACAGCTCCGGGAGGCGGCGCTTCCTCGCCCTTACGCTCGGCAGTGTCGGCGTCGTCTATGGCGATATCGGCACCAGTCCGCTCTATGCCTTTCGCGAGGCGGTGAACGCCGCCGTCGGCGACGGCCCGATCACGCAATTTGCCGTACTCGGGGTGCTTTCCCTCATTCTGTGGTCGTTGACGATCGTCGTCAGCGCGAAATACGTCCTGATCCTTCTGCGCGCCGACAATAACGGCGAAGGCGGCACGCTGTCGCTGATGGCGCTGGCCTCGCGCGCGCTCGGCCGGCGGACCACGCCCGTGTTCATGCTCGGCATCATCGGCGCCGCCATGTTCTATGGCGATTCCGTCATCACGCCGGCGATCTCGGTGCTGTCGGCGGTCGAAGGGTTGAGGATCGCAACGCCGGCCTTCGAGGCCATGGTGCTGCCGCTCACGGTCGCGATCCTCATTGGGCTGTTTGCCGTTCAGTCTCATGGCACGGCACGGGTCGCCGCTTTTTTCGGTCCCGTGATGGTGGTGTGGTTCGTCGCGATCGCGGCCCTCGGTTTCTTGCATCTGGCCGACGACCCGCATGTCTTTGCCGCGATCAACCCGGCCTATGGCGTGATGTTCGTGATCGAGCATCCGTTGATCGGCCTGGTGACGCTCGGCCTCGTCTTCCTTGCGGTCACCGGCGGCGAAGCGCTTTATGCCGATCTCGGCCATTTCGGGCGGCGGCCGATCCAGACCGCGTGGTTTGCGCTCGTCTTTCCGGCGCTCGTCATCAACTATTTCGGCCAGGGCGCGACGGTGCTTGCCGATCCGACGGCGATCGAAAACCCGTTCTACCGAATGGTACCGCAGCCCCTGCAGATTCCGATGGTCGTGCTCGCGACCATGGCGACGGTCATTGCGAGCCAGGCGGTGATCACCGGGGCCTTCTCCATCACCCGCCAGGCGGTCCAGCTCGGACTCATTCCGCGGCTCGCCATCCGCCACACCTCGGAAACGCAATCGGGGCAAATCTACATTCCGCGCATCAATGCCGGGTTGCTGATTGGCGTCCTGCTGCTCGTCGGCATGTTCCGCACGTCGAGCAATCTCGCCTCCGCTTACGGCATTGCCGTGTCCACGACCATGTTTGTCGACGGACTCCTGGCTTTCGTCGTCATCTGGAAACTGTGGCGGTGGGGGCCGTGGGCGGCGGCCGCACTGGTCGCGCCCTTCGTCGTCGTCGATTTTACCTTCCTCACCGCCAATCTGCTCAAGCTGCTCGAAGGCGCCTGGGCGCCGCTCCTGTTCGGGGTCACGATCGTTCTCATCATCATGACATGGACCAGGGGAACGCGGCTGCTCAGCGCCAAGACCCGGCATCTCGAAATCCCGCTTGAAGCGCTCGTCGAAAACCTCACCAAGAAACCGCCGCATATCGTGCCCGGCACTGCCGTGTTCCTCACCAGCGACCCGGACTCGGCGCCGACCGCGCTCCTGCACAATCTCAAGCACAACAAGGTGCTCCACGAGCGCAATGTGATCCTCACCATCATCGCCACCGACACGCCGCGCGTGGCGGAAAGCGAGCGCGTGCGCATGACCGAGCTCTCGCCCCTGTTCAAGAGGGTTGAGCTACGGTTCGGCTTCATGGAGACGCCGAACGTGCCGAAAGCGCTCGCCGTCGCCCGCAAGCAGGGCTGGCAGTTCGACATCATGGCGACGTCGTTCTTCCTGTCACGCCGGCTGCTCAAGCCCGCGGCCAAATCCGGAATGCCGCGTTGGCAGGACAAGCTCTTCATCCGGCTGTCGAAGTCTGCGAGCGATGCGACCGACTTCTTCCAGATTCCGACCGGCCGGGTGGTCGAGGTCGGCACCCAGGTCACCGTATAGTCTTGCCGCGGTGCGATATCGCAGGCTGGCTTCATCCACAGCAAAAACCAGATCCGCCGGATTTGCCGGGGCGGCGGGCAACAGTAACCAATTGGTAAGAAACTGTGGTTACCGATCGGCGAACGGACCGGGCGAAATTTCTCGTTTTCGTCTGCCGCATTCCCCGCTGGCGGAGCGGGTCGCGACTCGCCCGTGGAGAATGCCTGATCGGAGCAGGCCATGGGCAAGCGCAGCAGCAAGCCGAACACCGACGCCGACCCGCGCCAGGACGAGCTCGACCTCGATCAGGGCGAAGGCGAGAACGGAACGCTCAGTGCGCCGACCGGCGCTGCCTCTGGCTCCGGCACAGATCGGCCGAGCGCCGATATGGGCGGCGAGGCAAAGTCGCTAGCCGAAGCGGCCGATGCCGCAGCGCCTCCGCCTGTTCCGGCGCTGCCGTTCGAGGGCCCGTTGGACATCGGCATGGGGCCGCACGGGGCCGATGCGATCGGCAGTATGAGGTCCTTCCGTCTCAAGAGGATCGCAGCGCTCGCGGCGGCCGTCGCTTTTGCGGCCGCGCTCGGTGCGCTCGCCGGTTCGCTCGCAACCAGCGGATTCGGCACCTCCTCGACGGCGGCAATCCGGGCGAGCACCGACGAGGCCTCGCTCCGGCTTGCGCTCGGCCGGATGGAGCAGGACTTGGCGACGCTGCGAGCGAATGTCGAAAAATCGGCGCAGGATCTCGAGGAGCGCACCAACCGCATTGCGAAAAGTCTCGATCGCAACGAACGGGCTCAGGCCGAGCCCGCCAAGAAGCTTGCCAAGATCAGCGCGGCCATCGAGCGGCTCGAACGCCATACGACCCGATCCGCGCTTGCCGCCGCAGGCGCCGCTGACGTCACCGGCGCGATCGGTGGGCGCGCGACGGCTCCCGGAACCGGGCCGGCGACCATCTTGCGCGGGTGGACGCTGCGCGACGTGCGCAACGGCGCCGCCTTGGTCGAGGGACGCGACGGTTTAATCCATATCGTGCCGGGCGACAGGCTGCCGGGCTTGGGCAAGGTTCACACGATCCAAAGGCGGGACGGCCGTTGGGTGGTGGTGACCTCGCGCGGCCTCATCGTCGATCGCTGAGCCCGTCGTCGAACTCCAAATTGCGCGTCACCCGAAATGCGAAGGCCGCCCGCAGGCGGCCACGATCGTCTTTGCCGTTTGAGGAACATGCCTTCAGGTCAGGCCGAAGCCATCTCGGCCACTTTCGCACACACATCGGACGGCGCATAAGGTTTCGGCACGAAAGTCGAGCCCGGCACCGCGTTTACAATCGCGGTGAGCGTGCCCGACGCGTAGAGCACGGGGAGCTCGGGCCGCAATTCGCGCGCGCGATGCGCCAGCGCCGCGCCATCCATCTCGCCTTCGATATTGATGTCGGTGAACAGCACGTCGACCGGCGTTCCTTCGCTGAGCATCTGCAGGGCGTCGCCGGCATTGGTCGCGGTGTAGACCTCGAAGCCTTGGGCCAGCATCGCGTCCTCGATCATCATGCTGATGAGCACCTCGTCCTCGACCAGCAGCACGCGCGGCGCACGCGAAAAATTCGGATTCATGGCGATTCTCCCGCCCGACCCCGGCAGAGCGTTGGATAACGGCTCCGACGATTTGACTAAGTTGTGCCGAAAAACTACGTATCCCGAGTTAGCGACTCCTTAACGTCGGTAAATGCGAGCGATCACGTCTGAGTGAACGCGGGGAGGGCACGAGGCGGCGTCGACCGGGAACGAGATCGGCTCCCGCATCGCTTCGTTCGTTTGCCAACGATGCTTGACGGAGACGCGCGGCTGCGGATGAATCCCAAGCCGAGTTCCGGATGCGGTTTTATCGGACCAACTCGAACTGATCGGTCATCGGATGGCCCGTCGCGATTCACACGCGGTCGAGATCACCCCGGAGGTGTTGCTCAAGGCCTATGCGTGCGGCATCTTTCCGATGGCGGAAAGCGCCGAGGATCCAGCGCTGTACTGGATCGAGCCGGAAGAGCGCGGCGTGATCCCGCTCGAGGGCTTTCATGTGCCCGCAAGGCTTGCGCGACTGGTGAAGTCCGATCGCTTCGCCGTCTATGCCGATCGCGACTTTGACGGCGTAATCGATGGCTGCGCTGCACCCGCATTCGGCCGCACCCGCACCTGGATCAATACGCGCATTCGCAAGCTCTACCGCCGGCTCTTCGATATCGGGCATTGCCACACGATCGAGGTCTATGACGGCGACCGGCTGGCGGGCGGGCTTTACGGCGTGAGTCTGGGCGCCGCCTTTTTCGGCGAAAGCATGTTCCACAATGTCCGCGATGCCTCCAAGGTCGCGCTGGTGCATCTCGTCGCGCGCCTCAAGGCGGGCGGCTTCAGCCTGCTCGATGCCCAGTTCGTAACCGATCATCTGCGGCAGTTCGGTGCGACCGAAGTCTCGCGCCGCGCTTATCACAGGATGCTCGCCCATTCGATCATCCGCCCGGCGGATTACGCCGCGCTTCCGCTCGACCGGCCGATTGCTGGAGCGGCGGCGCTCACGCTGGCGCGGACCTGCGAGGCAAACAGCGGCTGATTGGACGCAGAGCGCGATTGCTTCAGCTTGATTCGATCGCGCTCTATGATTTGGACTGCATCGGTTCCAGAAAATAGCGCCGAACCGCGCGACCGACCAACGGCATCCTGTCATAGCGAAATACCAGGACGCACAATACGGCCGAGATGAAGAGCTGTGTTGTCAGGACCGCAAGCCCGATCCCGGTCAGGCCCAAAGGTTCGGCGGCGGCGATGCTGCCCACCGCCAGAACGATCAGGGCTGCGCCCATCACCAACGAAACGTCTCTCTGGCGGCCGGTCAAGGTGAGATAGTGCGTTGCGACCGCGCCGGGAACACGCGCAATCTGGGCAAGCGCAAGCACGATGAGGCAATCATAGCCCGCAACGAACTCCGGGCCGAAAAGGCCGAGGATGGTTTTCCCTCCGAGCCAGAAGAAGACGAATGCGGCAGCTGACGCGACAAAACACAAAGCCGTTGCCTTGCGCACGGTATCGACCAGCGATCGCCGGTTTCCGGTGGCGGTTGCATCGGCCATGTCGGGTAGCACGACCTGCATCAACACCTGAATGACAAATCCGGCGAGGAATGTCAGCCGCAGGGCGATGCCGAGGACAGCGATATCGCTGCTACCCAGCACAAGGGACGCGATCAAGATCACCGCATCGGCGAACAGGGACAGCACGATGCTCGCCGGCAACAGCGTGATTCCGGCGCGCTGCCAGGCCTTGAACAGGCGGATACCTGCCTTTGGCGGCCTTGCGGCGGCGTCTTCGGGCGGGCGTAACGCGCGTAGCTGGTAAGCCTGGACGACCACCGTCGCCCAGGCGATTGCCGCGATGACGGCAAGGACAGTTGCGACGCTCGGGGCGGCATCGGCGACGAACAGAGCGGCAGCGGCAAGCAGGAGCAGCGCAGGCCGGGCAAAACTGTCGGGCATGTAGCCGGTGATCGGCCTGCGAAAGGCGAAGGCCAGCGCTCCGTTCAGCCGCAGCAGCACGATGGCCGGAACCAGCGCGGCGCCGGCAATGAAGGTGGGCAGGAGAAGACGCGTTCCACCGACCATGACGCTGATCGCAATCAAGGCGATCGCGATCGCGCCAAAGCAGACGAGCAGCGCCGTGCGCCGCGCCGACTTGAAGACGAGCCAGGCGGAAGCGATGCGATGGCGCGCCTTGTAGCGGGCAAAAATGCGGGTCAGCAGTCCCGGTATTCCGAAGCAGAACAGCGAGGCCCCGATAGCCGCAAGACTGGTGGCAAGAAAGACGGTGCCGAGATCGCCCGGGTCCAACAGATGGGCCAGCAGGACATAGGCAAGCAGTCCGCAGCCTGCGCCGGCAAACCGCAAGCCGGCACCGAGCCCGGACGTCAGGACGAGGCGGACGATCGGGCGCCGGGCGATATCGCTCGGGCTCGTCAGCTCTTTCTCAGCCATCGCTGAACGTCACGAATGGCGTAGATCGCCGCGGCGGTGAGATGGCCGAGCCCCGGTCGCCAAAACCCGAACTCGCCCTCCATTTCGACGATCGCACCCGAACGGCCGACAAGCCCCTGCTTGAACTGTCGCAGTCCCGGGCTCATGGCCTCGCCCCCGAGGTCATACCAGCGGATTTGCGGCTCCTTCACGAGGTCCTGCGCGATGTGCCACTGCAAGGCAAACCCCGCCTTGAGCGGCAGCGCCTCACCCGTGCTCGAACCGAAGACGTAATAGGCCGTATCACCAAGACATCCGACGACCGCGCCGGCGACCGGCGTTCCGTCTTTGCTGGCGATATAGATCCGCGGCGCGAGGGCCGCGGGAAGACGGCTGAGCATGTCCGGCAGAAGCTCGATCGCGTCGACATCGTGGAAGCGCTTTCGCACCACCATCTGACGATGCATGCTCTGGAACTCACTGATCGCGGTTTCGTTTTCGGCGCGCTCGACCGTGACGCCATTCTTGATCGATTGTCGCAGATTATATCGCCATTTTTGCGCCAGGCTCGCTTTCAGAGCGTCGGCACTCTGCGCGACATTGGCGAGATAGCGGTTCTTGTCGGCAACATCATTGTTCGCCCCAAACCCGCTCCGTTTCAGGACGGCGATTTCTTCCGCCATATAGTCCGGGTTCGGACGTGGCAGAATGCTGAGATGATGTCCGCGATCGGTGCAATAATGGCTGGCCAGGGCATGAATCGCGGCCGCGTAATCTTCGGTCCGCGGTAACGAGCCTAGGCGCCAGAACGGGCCGAATTTCACATAAGCAAGCCCCTGGCGCAGCATCGGCGCGGTCAAGATGGCAACGATGGCTCCCGCCAGCACTTGTCCGCGGCGGCGGATAAGACATCTCTGCGTTCGCGCGCCCCAGCAAGCCTGCGCATAGATCGAGGTCTGCTCGTAGGACCCGTCCGCCGCGGCGGCAACGATCCGGTCGAACTCGGACGCGGCCACATCATTGATGCACACCTCGACATCGGCATCGCTGGTCGGCGCCCGGTCGTCAAGACCGGTGCCGGCCGCTGTTCGGTCCATCAACGTGACATCGCTCATCAGGGCTTCACGCATCGGCTCGCATCTCGGAGAGGGCCCTGGCGCGGGACTGCGGCGAGCCCTTTTCGGCCGGCGTCGCTCGCTTGAGCTTCAGCGGCTCGGGCGCGAATTGCTGGTAGAACAGGGCAAGGGTCGGCGCCGGATCGCGCCACGACCAGGTCATATGGACGTGGCTCGTCAGGCAGGTGCGGATGATCCGGGCGACTTCGCGCGGAGCCGAAGCAAGCGGAACGGTCCCGCGCGCAAGGCCGAGCTTGAGCGCACGAAGGGCGCCATAGGTCCAGCTATAGCGCAGGCCGGTGCGCCCCTGTTTGAGAGCGACATCGGCGTTGGGATTGGCTGCCAGCTCCACCGCGAGGGGCCCGAGCTCGAGCCCCGCGGCTTCCGGTACGGCATGGTTGCCGGCAATGCGCGCATTGATCTCGAGAAAGCTGATAGCGCCCGAATCGTCGTCGACAAGGAATTGGGCGCAGCCAATGCCGTGATAGTGCAGGCCGGCAATGAGCGCCTCGGTATACGCCACCAGAATCGGATCGGGATCGACGGTCTGACCTTCGGTGGCGAGCCCCGACCCGTCCGTACGATCGGTCAGTCCGATCACCGCGTGTACGATTCTGACGATCCGGCCGCGGGCCGCGGCGAAGTAGAGATTATGCCGTCGCCCCGCCATGCGCCGCTGCACAAGCAGTTCCTCGTGACCGGCCGGCCAGGCCGGAAACTTGGTCGCAAGGTCGGACGGGGATCGCAGCGTGACCACCTTCTCGGTGCCGAAGCGCAGAGCCGAATTGACCGGCCGGACCACGACCGGACACCCGATCGAGGCGACACTGCCTTCAAGATCTTGCATCGAGGTAACGAGCCGGAACGGCGCCACGGCCACGCCGAGGGCGACCGCCTCGCTGAGCATTCGTGGCTTGTCGTTCGTCTTGAGGACAAGGTCCGGTGCCGGGGTCGCGTAGACGCGGTCGGGCGGCATGGCGTCGAAATTGCGGGCAAGCGCCAACACATAGGACTCGGTCACGGGAAGCACGATGCCGATATCCGCGTTTTCGCGCAGATGCGCCGCAAGGGCGGAGGTGAACGCCTTCTCGTCCTTTTCAGGATCGGGTTCATCCCAAACGCCGGAAACAAACCGGGAGTATTCGGTCAGCCCTTCGCCGCCGCCTCGGGTCACCTGTATACGGTATCCAAGACCGCCGAGTTCCCGCGCCAGTGTCAAGGTCGGCCGATAATTGCCGAGGAGAAGTATGGTACTCATCTCACATTCCCCCATTTTGAAACCTGGGCGGGGCGCGTGACCTCCGGGCCTGTTCCGGTCAACATACGCCTCATGCCGGTGGCGAGTTTGTAGCCAAGCGCGCTCTGTTTCAGTCGACCGCGGATATGGTGGCGGCCCAACTCCGCCATGAGCGCAACAAAGCCACGCGGCGTCAGCGCCTTCACGGTCTTGGCCAGCTCGATTGTTTCGTTGCAGAATCTTTGTTTGTAGGAATCGTCGCCAAACCCGAAATCGAAAACCTCCGCGCCCGAGAGCGCCGCCTGCCGCAAGAGATCAAGGATCAGAAGCTGGCCGGAGGAATAGCGCTTGCCGGCATTGGCATCGTGTGCGGTCTGATAGAGAAGCCAGTGGCCGTCGCCGACCAGAATCACGGCGGCGGCATAGATCTGATCGCCGACGCAAAGGCCGAAGACGCGGACGTTTGCTTGGCCGACATCGCCGATTGCCGCGTCATGCAACAGCTTCACGAAAGACTCGCGCCTGAACGGGTTGGACACGCCGCGCGCATCGAGCTGTTGCATCTTCCAGGAAATGAGCAGGTCGAGGGCGTTGCGAATGTCGGATGCCGTCCGAAAGAGATTCAAGGATACATTGTCGACGCGTTCGAGCGCCCGGCGTTTCTCTTTCAGCCGCTTGCGCGTTGCGGTCGACAGGAGAGCGCGCTCGATCTCCGGCCACTCCCCCGCGAACCGTGCCGCATGAGATGATTCGACCTCGCGGATCGCATTGAAACAGACGAACGGGTTGGCCTGGCCGTGCAAACGCACGGGTTGGTGGCCCGCAACAATGTAGTCGGCACCGCCGATCGCCGCCGCCGCTTTGCGCCAGATCGTCTCGGCGGAACGGGGTGTGAGCTTTTCCCAGAGCTTCGGGCTCAGCAGCGGCGCCGAATAATCGTTGACGGTATCGCCCAGCCAGCTCAGCCGGCGGACGCCGCCCTTCACTCTTAAGCCTAACGGCATGATGATTGCCGGCACTTCGCCATCAAGACCGACGACAATCTGCGCGGTTTCCTCATCGAGTGTCGCCGATCGTGCCAATGCCGCGAGCCACGGCCCGGTCTGGAACGCGGTTCCTCTCAGTTCCCCGAACTCCGGCCCGCTCGACAGCGCGGCAACGACATCCGGATCGGCGAGGACCTGCCATCGCAGCCTTTCGATCGCCGCTTCTTCGGCCGTCGGGACTTCGCGCGCGATCTCAGGATCATAGAAAAGATCGGAAATGAGATCTTTGATGCTCGCTGCCGCAGCCGATTTCAGCGAGGAAGCGCGTTGAAGTGCCGAATCCATAGTCGAGCCTATTCGGTACCGAGGTACGCGCCATACTGTGTTGGTGCGGTGAAGAAAAAACGAAGTCGAACCAAAAAGCTAGCAATAGATGTCGCATACTTGAGTTTAACGATAATGCGCGGCTAATGGGGATTGCTCGATTTCATTAACGCACGATCGTTGATCGCGGGCGGCGTTCGTATCCGCCAAAATGTAACGAACCGCGGTGACGAGCCGGTCGCTTTGGCGGAGACCGACGACGGTCCCTTCACGATGAATTACGGGCCGGTGCGGCTCGGAATTGTCGCCCCTGGCGGTGGCCGCCTGAAGTCGCCGCCGCGACCGATTTCCTGTGGACTTGTGGACGACGCGGCGCGTCGCCCACAGGGTCCACAGGGTCCACAGGAGCAACAACAGCAACAAAATCAGACCTGAACAAAACCGGAAATGTGTTACCCATGTCGCCGGTCAGATCTGTCACCCATGTCCCCGGTTGCTCACGTTCCGCAGGCCCGTAAGCTAGCACCAGCCGTCGCGGCGGCCACCATCGTAGCGGCGCGCAACCCCTTTCGCGATCAGCGCCTCCGACACATTGGGTGTCGCGCGGGTCGCGACCGTGCCGAGCAGGCGGCCATATTTGTCTTCGCCGAGTGCGCGGATCGTCACGCCGCCCTCGGCGAGGATCGCGCGCAAGGCCCGCCGCGCCGCCTTGGCGCCGATGCGCTCTTCTTCGCATGCCGCCCGCATTTCCGGCGCATCGACCCCGCGCAGTCGCACCCGCGTACTGACCCGGAAATCGGGGTTGATCTCGATGCGCGCGAGGAATGTGTCGCCGTCCACCACCCTGACCACACGCGCCGCGACCGAAACGGGCAGGCCCGCAGCAACCGCCCGCGCGGGATGCGCGTCAAGGCCAAAGGTGTTGTCCCATAAGGTCTTGAGTGCTGCGCCGGCGAACAATGCCAAGGCGATCAACCCGGCAACAACTCGGTCATCTGCGCGCGTGAGCGAGGAATATTTCCGATAAGATCGGAGCATATTCCTACATAACTGACAAACACCAACTCCACAACTATAAAGAGCACAAACTCCACGCGACTTAACTTATGCTAGAAGTCGCTCGCAATGCCCTTCACCTCCCAATCGCCATAGCGGGCAGGTTCGAGGCCGCCACGACCCTGCAGCTCGGTCGGGCGTTCGGTGGTTTTCCGATCGATGTCCGCGCGCCGCGCCGCCGCCTCGGCAAGCGCGCGCTCGGCGGCCGGGGTGAGCTTCTTGCGCGGGACCTCGGGCGCCGACTCGGTTTCGCCGGCGGAAGCTGCGGCGGAGACGTCTGCCGCGGCAGGACTGGCGGAATGGCCCATGGTTCCGGTATCGTCAGTCTTGTTCATGAGGTTCACAGACAACCGTCCGCGCAGCGCGTCAATCGCAAAAAACGCGGCGCTGAGCCGCGGAACCAATTTGCTTGAAGGGAGTCTGACAACCTCCCATATGCGTTGCAAATCAACGGCCGGCGCAATGATCCGGTTCTATCGAGGGAAAAAATGAATTACCTGAAAACGGCAATCCTGCTGGCGGGGCTCACCGCCCTGTTCATGGGCGTCGGCTATCTGATCGGCGGTCAGACCGGTGCCGCGATTGCTTTCGTCGTCGCGGCGGCGATGAACGTGTTCAGTTACTGGAATTCCGACAGGATGGTCCTGTCGATGCAGGGCGCACGCGAGGTCGACGAGCGCACCGCTCCGGAACTGGTGCGCATGGTGCGCGAGCTTGCCCAGCGGGCCGACATGCCCATGCCGCGCGTCTATATCATGGACAATCCGCAGCCGAACGCGTTCGCGACCGGGCGCAATCCGCAAAACGCGGCCGTCGCGGTCACGACCGGACTCATGAATATGCTCTCGCGCGATGAGGTCGCGGGCGTGATGGCGCACGAGCTTGCGCATGTGAAGAATCACGACACGCTGATCATGACGATCACGGCGACGATCGCCGGCGCGATCTCGATGCTCGCCCAGTTCGGCCTGTTCTTCGGCGGCGGCCGCAATAATGGTCTTGGTATCATCGGCACCTTGGCGATGGTCATTCTCGCGCCGATCGCCGCCATGCTGGTGCAGATGGCGATCAGCCGCACGCGCGAATATGCGGCCGATGACATGGGCGCACGCATTGTCGGCGATCCCGCTTGCCTTGCCTCTGCGCTTGCCAAGATCGACAATGCCGCCCGTCAGATCGAGAACGAGCCGGCCGAGCGCAATCCGGCGATGGCGCATCTGTTCATCATCAATCCGCTGTCGGGCGAGCGCATGGACAATCTGTTCTCAACCCACCCGGCGACCGAGAACCGGATCTCGGCGCTGCGCAAGCTTGCCGCGCAAATGGGCCAGAGCTGGGGTGCGACCGGCGGGCAGCCGGCTGCGGCCGCGGCCGGCCGAAGCGCGGGCCGTGGACCCTGGGGCAGCAGGGGGTCGGGCCCCTGGGGTTGATACCGGGCAAGTCGGCGCCTCAGCGTACGTGGTACCCGCCTACGCGCCGATTCCCTCAGAGCGCGGTTCAACCGCGCTGCGTTTCTCTTTGTTCTGTTGCATGATCTTGTCCGAACAGCCTGCAACTCTTCGGGATCACGCGCTAGTGATGCGGCACCAACGCTTGGGTTCGTCCCATTGTGTTGGTACCGCGTCACAAGTCACAAGATTAGCAGTGCACTTGCGTGACGAGCGCGAATCATCGGCCTTCCTCGCGGGGCGGGAAAGGCCGGGCCTTTTCGGCAAGGCGTAACCGGCATCGCGCCCTTCCCAAACAATCGCTGCTCCCGGACCTGCCTGGGACCGGCGCTTCTCCGAGCACCGGAGCTTTGATGGCCCGTCCTGCCTTCTCCCCGCCGCCGCAGGTACCCGGTCTTGCGACGCGGCGCCTCTGCGCCGAAATCATCGAGGGCGTGCTTGATCACGGCCGCACGCTCGATGAGCAGCTCGACGGCCCTGCCGCGCATACGGGGCTGGCTTTTCTTTCCGACCGCGACCGCGCGCTCGCCCGTCGCATCGTCGCAACCGCGCTGCGGCGGCTCGGCACGTTGCGCCACCTGATGGCCGCCTGCCTCGACCGCGGGCTCCCCGCCGATTCGCCGCGGCTTGAGAGTGCGCTTCTCGTGGGAGCTGTGCAGATCCTCTGTCTCGACATCCCCGACCACGCCGCCGTCGACCTGTCGGTGCGCCTCGTGCAGGCGGACCGGCGTTGCGCGCGCTATGCCGGCCTCGTCAATGCCGTCCTGCGGCGGATCGGGCGCAGCGGCGGCGAGCTCATGGCCGGCCTCGATCCGGCCGCGCTCGATACGCCATCTTGGCTCATGGAACGCTGGACCCGCACCTATGGCGAGGCTGCGGCCAGAGCGATCGCCGAGGCCCATATGCGTGAGCCGGCGCTCGATCTCACCGTCAAGGCAGACCCGGACCTATGGGCAACGCGCCTGCGCGGCCGGGTGCTGCCGACCGGCTCGGTGCGCAGCCTGGCGCTCGGGCCGATCCCGTCCTTGCCCGGCTACGCGGAGGGAGCGTGGTGGGTCCAGGACGCCGCCGCGGCGCTGCCGGCGCGCCTGTTCGGCGATGTTCGTGGGTCAAGGGTCGCCGACCTGTGCGCCGCACCGGGCGGCAAGACGCTGCAGCTCGCGCAGGCCGGGGCAGAAGTCGCTGCCGTCGACCGTTCCGAGCCGCGCATGGCGCGCCTGCGCGAGAACCTGAACCGCGTCGGCCTCTCCGCCGAGACGGTCGTTGCCGATGTCGAGACATGGGACGCCGAGCCGTTCGACGCCGTGCTGCTCGATGCGCCCTGCTCGGCCACCGGAACGATTCGCCGGCATCCCGATATCCCCTGGCGCAAGACCGAGCTCGACCTTGCCGCCCTTGTGGCGCTGCAGACAAGGCTGCTCGAGCGGGCAATCGCCTTGACGCGCCCTGGCGGCCTGATCGTGTTCTGCACCTGCTCGCTCGAGCCGGAGGAGGGCGAGGACCTGATCACGACCGCGCTTGCTCGCGACCCGCGCATCCGCCGCAAGCCGATCGCACCGGCTGAAATTGGCGCTGAGGCCGCATTCGTAACCCCGCAAGGCGACCTGCAGACCCTGCCCAGCGGCTGGCCCGACCGGGTGGAACCCCGGCTGGGCGGCCTTGATGGCTTTTTTGCCGCCCGGCTCGAACGCTGTTGACGGCAAAAAGAACGATACTCTCAAAAGGTTGCCCTCTGCCGGCCGTCGGCTATTTTGAGGTGCGGCGAAGCGGGCGGCGCAAGCGGAGGAACGAATAGCGATGCCCCGCGTATCGATCGCGGACCGCGGCAAACTGATCTGGCTCGTGCTGTGGCGCGGTCTCGCTTATGCGGCGGGCCGAATCACGGCATTGCGGCTATGGCAGGTTGTCCGCTGGCCGGGGGCGACGGAACGGCTGGTAATCGCGCCACAAAACCTGCGCACCGCCGATCCGACGCGTGCGAGCGAAATCTATGCCGGCCGATTCGCGCTCGCCGGCAAGATCGTTGTGTGTGAGGGCCGTTCGCCCTTTGAGGTCGAGCCGCCGACGCCCGAATGGGCGGAGGCCCTGCTCAGCTTCAACTGGCTGCGCCATCTGCGTGCGGCCGAATCGACGATCACCCGCGCCAATGCCCGCGCCCTGGTCGACGAATGGATATCGCTGCAAGGCGGTTGGCACAGCTTTGCCTGGCGCCCGGACATCGTTGCCCGGCGGATCATCTCCTGGCTCACCCAGGCGACCTTGATCCTGCATGACGCCGATGTCCGCTTCTATCGCCGGTTCCTGCGCTGCCTCGCCCGGCAGACGCGCTATCTGCGTGCCACCGCCGCGGTCGCGCCCGACGGCGTGCCGCGGCTGCGGGCGCATATCGCCCTCACTTACGCGGCCCTGTGCATGACCGGACAGGTCGGCCATCTGCGTGGGGCGACGCGCCGCCTGGTGGCCGAGATCGACCGCCAGGTGCTGCCCGACGGCGGACATGTCAGCCGCAATCCCGGGGCTTTGATCGAGTTGCTGACCGATCTCCTGCCGCTCAGCCAGGCCTTCACCGCCCGCAACGTGCCGCCGCCCGATCGGCTTTTGAACGCCATCGACCGCATGATGCCGATGCTGCGCTTCTTCCGCCATGGCGATAATACATTCGCATTGTTCAACGGCATGGGACCGACGCCGCCCGACCTTCTGGCCACGATCCTCGCCTATGACGATGCGCGCGGCACACCGGTCGCCAATGCCGTGCATTCCGGCTACCAGCGGATCGAGGCCGGACGGAGCCTCGTCTTGATGGACACCGGCCGCTCGCCCGCCCTCACACTGAGCGCCGAGGCTCATGCCGGATGCCTGTCTTTCGAATTGTCCGTGAAGGCGCAGCGCATCATGGTCAATTGCGGACTGCCGGCGACCGGCAGGGCCAATTGGCGCCATCTCGCCCGCGCTACTGCGGCGCACTCGACGGCAACCGTCAACGAGACCTCGTCGTGTCAGTTTCTCGATGCGAAGCTGGTCCGCCGCCTGTTCGGCACGCTCATCGCCAGTGGGCCGCGACACGTCCAGACGACGCGCGAGGAGGAGGACCAGGCGATCGCGGTACGCGCCAGCCATGACGGCTATGCGGAGCAGTTCGGCCTCATCCACCAGCGCACGATCGTCCTTTCGGCCGACGGCTCACGCCTCGACGGCGAGGACGTCTTCCTGCCGGCACACGGCGACACGCTGCCACGCAACAGCGCCGATGCTTTTGCCTTGCGCTTTCATCTCCATCCATCGGTGCGGGCCAACCGGCTGACCGACGGACACGGCGTCATGCTCACGCTTCCCAACAACGAGGTGTGGACCTTCCATGCACCGATCGACAAGGTCGAGATCGAGGAGAGCGTTCACCTCGCCGGCCGCGACGGCCCGCGCCGCACCGCGCAGATCGTCATTCACGGCAATACGCAGGAATCCCTGCGGGTACAGTGGAGCATTGCCCACGCGCCGCAGCCCGCCGCCGCGATCCGCCGTGGGCGCGCGGAGGAGCCGGAACTGCCGCTGTGACGGCAACAGCGTTTGCCGGATCGGATTTTAGGCCGAATGCGCCTCGTGCAGCCCTTTCAGGTACTCGGCGAGGCGGTGGAGCTTGGCATCGAAGCAACCTTGCGCTTCGATCTCCTTGACGGTCGCAAGCACATAGTCGCGATTGGCCCCGCCGCGTCCAAATCCCTGACGAACGAGATGCAACTGCGTGTTGAGATCGAGCCGGCCGGCATATTGCGGATGGCTGCGGTCGACCACATAGACAAGCGCCGTCACGCGCTGCGCCCGTGATTCCTCCGCGGCGCCGTTGAGTGTCACCGCCCGCATCATCTCCCGATAGACATGGTTGACCTGCTCGCGCTCGCGCAGATAGGCGAGCGTTGCGGCTCGTCGCGCTTTGTCGACCCGATAGGCAATGCCCCGGCAGGCGCCGCCGAGGTCGAGGCCCAGCACCAGGCCGGGCTTCTCCGGGGTGCCGCGATGAACGAAGGAATAGACGCAAAGGGCCCGGTGCAGGCCGACAAGCCGCGCCGGCAGGCGTTCCTCATAGATGAAATCCGGCCGCCACATCAGCGAGCCATAGCCGAACACCCATAGGTCCTCGTCGGCATGGTCGAACGACCGGCTCATGCGCGGGCGCAGCGTCGGCGGGGAAAGGTGTTTTCGGGAATGCGCCGCAAGCTTGACCTCTCATCCGCGTTCCGAGTGATTGCCTCGGGTTCGAGTTCGTGAGCAACCGGGAACATGGGTGACAGATCTGACCGGCGACACAGGTAACACATTTCCGGTTTTGTTCAGGTCTGATTTTGTTGCTGTTGTTGCTCCTGTGGACCCCGTGGGCGACGCGGTGCATCGTCCACGGGGTCCACAGGAGGTCGCTCGCGGCGCAGGCAAGCTTGCGCAGGCTTGCCCGCTACAATCCGGGAGAGAGTGGTTGTTATTCCGTTCGTCCCCGCGCAAGCGGGGACCCAGGGCGTTATGACACGACTGGATTCCCGCTTTCGCGGGAATGAACGGAGTTCATCGGTCGACAGACACTCCCCAACTCTCCCCCGCAAGCGGGCAGTGGCCGGTCAGGCGCATGCCGAAGGTCCTTAGAGCGCGATCCATTCAGATTGAATCGATCGCGCTCTCTTTGCTCTTTATTCTGCCGCATGATCTTGTCCGAAAAGTCTGCAACTTTTCGGGATCATGCTCTAGGAAACCGGCTGCAGGGGAACGCGCGGTGTTCGACGGATGCGGTCCTGGTCCATTCGCACGGCCGAACGCAGCGGCTTGGGGATCGGGCAGGCCCGTCCACGCGACACGAACGCAACCCGCACATGGGCTTCGACCAGGATGTCATCGCCGCGCAGAACCGTCTGCCGCAGCATGATCGAGGCGCCTCTCACCTCCTCCGGCTCGGTCACGATTGTGAGAACATCGTCCATGCGGCCCGGCTTGCGGAAATCGAGCATCATCGCGCGCACCACGAAGCCGAAGCCCGGCGCCTCGCGTGCCGTCGCCTCGACCAGGCCGCGTTCTTCTGCTCCCAGCAGGCGCACATAATTGGTGCGGGCGCGCTCCATAAAGCGCAGATAGCTCGCGTGATAGACGATTCCGGCGCAGTCCGTGTCCTCATAATAGATGCGCACCGGCAGGTGGTGTTGGCCGTCGCGGATTTCACCGTCGAGTTTGGGATCAATCATGCCATCTCTCAGAACTTGAGGCCGCCCGCCCAGCGTGGAGTAGACTGTGGCGCAGCTTGCAGCCGGAATTGCGACAGGACGTGACAAAAAACAGGGCGGATGCCTTTTCCGCGGCGACCGATATTGCCCCCTCTCTGCCGACGCTAGTGTTCCGACTCTGCCGGTCCGATCCCGGACCGTCAGCCCGGCACACTAGCTAATCTACTGATTTGTGATGCGGCACCAACACAATGAGACGAGCCCAAGCGTTGGTGCCGCATCACTAGAACATGGTCCCGAAAAGTCACAGACTTTTCGGACAAGATGATGCGTTCAAACAAAGAGAAATCCAGCGCGATCGGTTCAAACTGACGCAATCGAGCGCGCGCCCATTCACCAATGCTGGCCCTGCACGATCGTGTCGAGCCGTGCCCTGAGCTCGGCAGGCTGGTTGGAGTACCACACCCCGCCGAGGAGAGCGCGGAAGCGTTCGTTGGCGGCGGCTTCGCGTTCGATCCGATCGATCGTCCCTGGGCCGATCACATCCTCAACAAGTCCGGTGGCGAGCAGCGACAGCATTTCCGGGCTCTTCTCGATCTTCAGGATCTCAAGAACGAGGGCGATCACCCGATCCGGATCGCGCCGGGCGCGATCGAACTCATAGTCCATCAGCGCATGCCAGTTGGCGTCGCGGTCCTTCTCCGGCTTGGCGTGCTGATCGACCCAGGCGCGCGCGAGCTCCGGCACAGACAGCTTCGCGAAGTCGATGCGCAATGCAGGGGTGTCGCGCGCCGTCTCGTCGATGTGCCAGGCGGCCTCGTCGGCGATGCTGGCAAGCCGTGCCTTCAGCTCCCTGCTCGTCGCCAACCAATGAACCGCACCGAGGAGCCAGCTCAGCCGCGGTTCGCCGGCCTGCTCCGCCTCGATGCGATCGATCAGGCGCTCGGCATGGTTGTGGATCAGGGTCGTCATGAGTTTGTCGCCGAGCTGCATCTTCACCCGCTTCTCGGCATCTGCGCGCAGTACGGCGAGGACAAGGTCGAGCGCACGTTCGGGCTTCTCATGCGGCAGGCGATCGAAATAGAGTGTCGCCGCCCAGGACTGATCGGTCTGATCGCGCACGCCAAGATGCTGGAGGCGGCACCAAAGGGCTGCCAGATCATCGACCGAAAGTGCATCAAAGGCGGCGTTTTCTTCATCGTAATCGCCGAGTCCGGGCAATGGCATCATGGCCCAGCCTCCAGCCTCACCGGTCGAACACATGCGAGCCTCCCCGAGGCCACGCTATAAGCGCTCCCCGTCGGGTTGGTGTTTCCGGCCGGCGGATGGGTTCAACGCCAACGCGATATTCCAGGTTTTTTGATCGAGCGCGTGTTCTGAGCGCGATGGTTGAAGAGCGCGGGCGGGGACGCCGCGAGGCCCGTCAAATGCCGTATCGACCGCGCCTCACTCGCCCTCGGCCGCATAGGGACGGGGCACCGGCGGAAGCCTGTCATGCGAACGGCCGAAATCGGGGGCGTCCGAGTCCTGGCCGATCGACAGGATTCCCTGGCGGATCGCCCGGGTGCGCGTGAACAGCTCGAACAGCGCATCGCCGTCGCCGCGGCGAATGGCACGGGTGAGTTGCGAGAGGTCCTCGCTGAACGTGCCGAGCATCTCCAACACCGCATCCTTGTTGGCGAGGAAGACGTCGCGCCACATGGTCGGGTCGGAAGCGGCGATACGCGTGAAGTCACGAAAGCCGCCGGCCGAGAATTTCAGCACCTCCGAGCGCGTCACCTGGCCGAGCTCGGCGGCGGTGCCGACAATGGTATAGGCGATCAGATGCGGCACATGGCTGGTGATCGCGAGCACCAAGTCGTGATGCTCGGCGCTCATCGTCTCCACATTGGCGCCGAGTGCGGTCCAGAATTCGGCGAGTTTCTTGACCGCCGTCGGATCGGCCCGCTCCGCCGGCGTCAGGATGCACCAGCGGTTGATGAACAGCTCGGCAAAGCCGGCATCGGGACCGGAACGCTCGGTGCCGGCAACGGGATGGGCGGGAACGAAATGGACGCCGGCGGGAACATGCGGCGTCACATCGGCAACGACCGCAGCTTTCACCGAGCCGACATCGGACAGGACCGCCCCGGCGGCAAGATGGGGCGCGATCTCGGCGGCGATCCGGCCGCATTGCCCGACCGGCGTGCACAGAATGACAAGGTCGGCGCCGGCGACCGCCGCCGTGCTCGTGTCCACGACCTGATCCGCAAGTCCGAGCTCGGTGACGCGGGCGCGCGTTGCGACCGATCGCGCGGTGACGACGATGCTGCGCACCACGCCTTGCGCCCGGGCCGCCCGCGCGATCGAGGAGCCGATCAGGCCGACCCCGATCAGGGCCAGCCGGTTGAAGATGGGGGGATCGGACATCATGCGGGCCTGTCGTGCGGCCGTCTGCACAAGAGCGGCGGCGGCACGAGACACGCGCGCCAATGCGACAGGCGTCGTCGGTCGCGCACGGGCATCACGGCTTGGCCATGAACGCGGCGAGCGCTTCGACGACGAGCCGGTTCGCCTCCTCGCTGCCGACGCTCATGCGCAAGGCATGCGGCAGCCCGTAAGGCAAGAGCTGACGCAGCACCAGTCCGCGCGCTGAAAGAAATGCCTCGGCTTCGGCCGCCGTGCGTCCCTTGCGCCACGGAAAATGGATCAAGATGAAATTGGCGATGCTCGGCGTCACCTCGAGGCCGAGGCGGCCGATCTCTTCAGTCAGCCAGGGAAGCCAGCGGTCATTGTGCGCACGCGCGCGCTCGACATGCGCGGGATCGGAAACGGCCGCAATTCCCGCCTCGATTGCCGGCGCGCTTACATTGAACGGCCCGCGGATGCGATGCACGGCATCGACCACATGGGCCGGTCCATACATCCAGCCGAGCCGCAGCGCCGCCAGGCCATAGGCCTTGGAGAACGTGCGGCACATGACGACGTTCTCGCTGGTCGCCACCAACTCGATGCCGGCCTCATAGTCGTTACGTTGCACATACTCGGCATAGGCGGCGTCGAGCACCAACAGGACATTGGACGGCAGCCCGCGATGCAGGCGTTTGACCTCGTCATAGGGAATGAACGTTCCGGTCGGATTGTTGGGATTGGCGAGGAAGACGACCCTGGTGCGCCCGGTCACGCAAGCAAGGATCGCATCGACATCCGTCGTATAGTCTTTTTCCGGCGCGACGATCGGCGTTGCGCCGGCGCCGAGCGTCGCGATCGGATAGACGAGAAAGCCATGGGTCGTGTGGATCGCCTCTTCGCCATCGGCGAGATAGGCGCGGGCGATCAGGGCGAGGAGATCGTCCGATCCCGCTCCACACACGATCCGGTCAGGATCGAGCCCATGGGCGTGCCCGATAGCCTCGCGCAGCGCCGTCGCCGCCCCATCGGGATAGTCCTCGAGATGATCGGCTGCCGCGCGAAAGGCCGCCGCCGCATGCGGGCTCGGCCCCAGCGGCGACTCGTTTGAGGAGAGCTTGTAGATTTTGGCGACGTCGGGCACATGGCTCTTTCCGGGCACATAGGGCTTGATCTTGAGCACGCCCGGACGCGGTTCGGGATTTAGTCTCGAGTTCAACATTCAGGAATCCTCGCCGTCGGAGATTTCAGCGTCCGGTAGGGATCAGCTTGCCGTCGGCCGACAAGGTATAGCGGGTCGCGTGGCTGCCGACGAGGGTCTGCGAGCGGACCGAGGCACCGGATTTCACGAGGAGGTCGGTGATGGCATCAATCGACCGGCCCGCCGGAAGCGAGACGAGCAGCGCCGCACCATCGAACGCACCATGCGGGACGGCGACGATCTCGGCAAGCGTCGCAAGCGCCCGCGCGGCATGCGCGCTCCAGCCCGATACGCTCACGCTCCACACCATCGCCTCGCGCACCACGGCATCCGGATGCGGGCGGGCGATGGCAAACACCGGCAGGCCGGCGGGATGGTCGGCACGCTCGATGAAGGGAAGCCGGGCGATGATCTTGGGCGCGTCCTGCGGCTCAAGCGCGGTCCACCAGGCCCGACCGGAGGTCGCGGCCGCCGGCACGAGGCCAAGATCGCCCGGGGCGCCATCGAGCGCCGCAATCACGCCGGCAGCGCCGAGATGGCCTTCAAACGGCACGGTGAAGCCGAAATTGAAGCGCGCGGAGTCGCGGATCGCCGGCTCGCCGGCGGACAGATCGGCATGGACGCGATACGGCGCCTGGATATAGGTGAAGGTCGCGATGATCACGCGCAGAATGTTCTCGGCGGTGTCGAGCGGTAGAATGCCGCGATGGCGCTCGACCAGGCGCCGCATCATCTCCGCCTCGCGCGCCGGCCGGAACGCGGAGCCTGTCTCCGCGGTGCGCTTGACCGCGATGAGCTTGCCGATGATCTCCGCGCGCTCCATCAGGAGGCGGTGCATGGCTTCGTCGATACGGTCGATCTCGGCACGCAGGGCGGCGAGCGAGGGTTCGGGAGCGGGCAAGGCCATCGCCATCACCTCCATAAAGGGCGGCGGCGCTCTACCGCATCCCACGGATCTCTCAAGATAATTTGCCTTCGACCAGAACGCAAAGACAACATTGACTGGTTCTATTTAGACCGACCCAACGGAGAGTGGCCGAAGGTGCAGGCGTTGCACTATATTCCGCGGTAGGTAAGCACTCCATTGAACAAGCTTATGATGAATAAGATTCTGCCGACCGCAAAGCTCGACGCGCCGAACCGGTTCCGCGAAGCCGACCGGCCGCACTCCCCGCTCGTCGCCTTCGGCCCGGACAAGCCGCTGCAGCTCGACGCCGGCATCGAGCTTTCGCCGTTCCAGATCGCCTATCAGACCTATGGCGTGCTCAATGCGGCGCGCTCCAATGCCATCCTCATCTGCCATGCGCTCACGGGCGACCAGCACGTCGCCAATGTCCATCCCGTCACCGGCAAGCCGGGCTGGTGGGAGACCATGGTCGGGCCCGGCCGGCCGATCGATACCGAACGCTATTTCGTCATCTGCCCCAATGTGGTGGGCGCCTGCATGGGCACCAGCGGCCCGTCCTCGACCAACCCCGAGACGGGCGCCCCCTGGGGGCTCGATTTCCCGGTCATCACCATTCGCGACATGGTGCGGGCGCAGGCCATGCTGCTCGATCATCTCGGCATCGAGCAATTGTTCTCGATCGCCGGCGGCTCGATGGGCGGGATGCAGGTGCTGCAATGGTGCGCGAGCTATCCCGACCGCGTGTTCTCGGCGCTGCCGCTCGCCACCTCCACGCGCCATTCGGCGCAGAACATCGCCTTCCACGAGGTCGGCCGGCAGGCGGTGATGGCCGATCCGGGATGGCGGCAGGGCCGCTATATCGTCGAAGGCGCCGATCCGCGCCGCGGGCTTGCGGTCGCGCGCATGGGCGCGCACATCACCTATCTGTCGGACGCCGCGCTCCATCGCAAGTTCGGCCGCAAATTCCAGGATCGCAACAATCCGACCTTCTCCTTCGACGCCGACTTCGAGGTCGAGAACTATCTGCGCCATCAAGGTTCGACTTTCGTCGAACGGTTCGACGCCAACAGCTATCTCTACCTTACCCGCGCGATGGACTATTTCGACCTCGCCGCCGACTATGGCGGGATCGTCGCCAATGCGTTTCGCGGCAGCCGCACGCGCTTCTGTGTCATTTCTTTCACGAGCGACTGGCTGTTCCCGACCTCCGACTCGCGCGCGATCGTGCATGCCCTCAATGCCAGCAGCGCGCGCGTCTCCTTCGCCGAGATCGAGACCGACCGGGGGCACGACGCCTTCCTGCTCGACGAACCGGAATTGCTGACGATCGTGCGCGGTTTCCTTCAGTCGGCCGGCCGTGCCCGCGGCCTGGAACCGGAATGAGACTTAAACGAATGGTTGCATCAAACCAAGAATGATCGGCACGCGGCCGCTAGTGATGCGGCACCAACGCTTGAGCCCGTCTCATTGTGTTGGTGCCACATCACAAAGCATCGAATTAGCTAGTGTTCCTTACCTGACGGTCCGGGGTCGGACCTTCAGAGTCGGAACACTTGACCCTTGCCGAACGTGAAAGAGACAGGGATCGCTTGCTTCGAACACACCGCAGGAAGAGAGCCGTAGCCATGCTCTACCGTACGCTGCGCGATCGCACCATGGCGGAGGCGGCCCGCGGCCCCGGCGGGGCGCGCGTCGACCTGCTGCGGGTATCGGAGAGGGTGGAGCCGGGATCGCGCGTGCTCGATGTCGGCTGCGGCGACGGCGAATTGTTGAAGCTGCTCGAAGCAAGAGAGGTCGACGGTCGCGGCATCGAGCTCTCGCGCGAGGGCGTCAATGAGTGCGTCGCCAAGGGCCTTGCGGTCATCCAGGGGGATGCCGACACCGACCTTGCCCACTACCCGGACGATTCCTTCGACTATGTGATCCTGTCCCAGACGCTGCAGGCCACCCGCCAACCTCGCATCGTGCTCGAGCACATGCTGCGGATCGGGCGACACGCGATCGTGTCATTCCCCAATTTCGGGCACTGGCGGATCCGGTTGCAACTGCTGTTCAACGGGAGCATGCCGCGCACCGCCAATCTGCCAGAAACCTGGCATGACACGCCGAACATCCACTTCTGCACGATCAAGGACTTCGACGAGCTGTGCAGGAATATCGGCGCGAGGATGGAGCGCGCCGTGGCGCTCGATCCCTGGGGAACACCCCTCAAGCTCGATGCGCCGTGGTGGTTCTGGAATTTGTTTGGCGAACAGGGGGTGTTCCTGCTGAGCCGGCAGCGGTGACGCGCTGTTCCGCCGAGCGCAGGCGCTCTAGAGCGCGATCCATTCAGATTGAATCGATCGCACTCTATTTCTCTTTGTTTTGCCGCATGATCTCGTCCGAAAAGTCTGCCAACTTTTCGGGATCATGCTCTAGCTGGTCCAATTCACCTCCCCCTGAAAGGGGGAGGTCGGTTTGCGCAGCAAACCGGGAGGGGGTCGAGATGCGGCCTACGACCCCTCCCCTTTCAGGGCCTTTCAGGGGAGGGCGCAATCCAGTGCTTCTTCAGCGGGCCTTCATCTCTTGCCGTTCGAGACGCCGACCTCCGGTCGGCTGCTCAGGATGAGGTCTGGCGCGCGATGCACACAGATTGAATCACTCTCTTTGTCGAACCCGGTTCGCCGCGGAAAACGCGACCAAGAAAAGAACAGCTAGAGCGCGGTTGCTGCAGGTTGATTCCTTCGCGCCCTGTTTCTCTTTGAGTGGTCGCATGATCTTGTCCGAAAAGTCTGCCAACTTTTCGGGATCATGCTCTAGTGTGCGATCCATTCAGGTTGAATCGATCGCACTCTATTTCTCTTTGTTTTGCCGCATGATCATGTCCGAAAAGTCTGCCAACTTTTCGGGATCATGCTCTAGCCTGCCGTCGCCTCCTGCGGCTCGATGCTGCCGCAATTCTTGTCGGCGGCCGCCCGGCGGATGACCTTGATGTCGGCGCGCACCTGGGCAAGGTCGGCCGAATAGGCGACGACATTCACGACCGCGCCTCC
The DNA here is from genome assembly GCA_028282095.1 of Xanthobacteraceae bacterium. GTDB lineage: Bacteria > Pseudomonadota > Alphaproteobacteria > Rhizobiales > Xanthobacteraceae > Rhodoplanes. The sequence continues at coordinate 28,147 of JANQIP010000012.1, forward strand.
GGGATCCTGATTGGCGCGGTTCATCAGATCGATGAGCTCCTTCTCGCGCTTGAGGGCGGCGGCGAGGCGCGCCGGCAAGTCCTCGCAACGCAGGAAGTCGTATTTGCCCGGCGCGGCATAGAGCAGGCCGAGATCGAGATTGGCCGCGCAACCGGCCAAAGGCGGCGCCAACACAATCGACATCAACAAGACGCGTCGGAACGTCATTGCGCGCTCGTTTGCTGTTAGAGGTGCGGTCGGTTCAGGCTGAACCAACCGCGCCCTCTTCCTCTTGTTTGGCTGCATGGTCTCGTCCGAAAAGTCTGCCCACTCTTCGGGACCATGCTCCAGCCGTCCACCCTCGCCTTGCCTCTAGCATACCATCCCGATGGACGAAATTCCGTAACACCGGGCGGGCGGGCGCCCGGCGCGGCACGCCGATCTGGCGAAAGGTTAAAGATTGGAAATCTTCTTACCGCAAGGCTCTTCTTGCGTTGAGCTTTTGGGTTCGCCGGCCGCGGCCCGGTCCGTTGCTCTTTCCACGCTTGTGTGTAAGGTCGCGCCCGTTTTGCCCACCCGGAACGCTTCATGGCTCGCGATGTGGTCGACATGACGCCGCTTGAATCGCGCGACGAACTCGTCGCGTGGTTCGAAGCCGGCGTGAAGCCGCGCGAGCGCTTCCGTGTCGGGACCGAATACGAGAAGTTCGGCTTCAGCCTCGCGCGCCACGAGCCGTTGCCTTACGCGGGTCCGCGCGGCATCCGTGCCTTGCTGGAAGGTATGCAGTTGCTGCTCGGCTGGGAGCCGATCATCGAGGCCGGAAACATCATCGGGTTGGTCGACGTGACCGGTGGCGGCGCGATTTCCCTTGAGCCCGGCGGTCAATTCGAGCTGTCGGGCGCGCCGGTCGAAACCCTGCACCAGACCTCCGGCGAGCTGATGGCACATCTTGCGCAGTTGCGCCAGGTTGCCGCCCCGCTCGGCATCGGTTTTCTCGGACTCGGCGTCGCGCCCACCTGGTCGCGCGCGGAAATGGCGGTGATGCCGAAGGGGCGTTACCGCATCATGACCGCCTATATGCCCAGAGTCGGCCGGCTCGGGCTCGACATGATGTACCGTACCTGCACGGTGCAGACCAATCTCGACTTCTCCTGCGAAGCCGACATGGTCAAGAAGCTGCGCGTCGCGATCGCGCTGCAGCCGGTGGCGACCGCGCTGTTCGCCAATTCCCCGTTCATTGACGGCAAGCCGACCGGCTTCCTTACCTTCCGCTCGGAAATCTGGCGCCATACCGATGCCGACCGGTCCGGCATGCTGCCCTGGGTGTTCGAGCCCGGCATGGGATTCGAGCGCTGGGTCGACTATGCGCTCGACGTGCCGATGTATTTCGTCAAGCGCGGCGATGTTTATTTCGATGTCGCGGGCCGGTCGTTCCGCGATCTGCTCGCGGGCAAGCTCAAGGAGCTGCCCGGCGAACGCGCCACCCTGTCCGACTGGGCCAATCACGTCTCGACCATTTTCCCCGAGGTACGGCTCAAGCGCTATCTCGAGATGCGCGGCGCCGATGTCGGCCCCACCAGGCGGCTGCCCGCGCTGTCCGCCTTCTGGGTCGGCATGCTTTACGATGAGGCGTGCCTCGACGCGGCCTGGGACCTTGTCAAGGACTGGAGCGCGGAGGAACGCCAGCGCTTGCGCGACGAGGTGCCTCGCCTCGGCTTCAAGGCGACGATCGCCGGACGCCCCGTGCTGGCGCTGGCGCGCGAATGCCTCAACCTTGCGCGCGCCGGACTCGCACGCCGTTCCCATGTCTTCGACGGGCGGGACGAAACGGATTACCTCCGCCCCCTCGAGGAGATCGCGGCGCGCGGCCAAACGCCGGCCGAGGGGCTCCTTGAGAAATATTTCGGCCCCTGGGATGGATCGATCGACCCGGTCTTCACCGAATGCGTCTATTAGAACATGATCCCGAAAAGCGATTGACTTGACCTGAAGCAATCGCGCTTCTCGCCCGTTCGTCCCCGCGAAAGCGGGGAACCAGATACACCGCCAAGCGGGATTCCCGCTTTCGCGGGAATGAACGGAAGGCAGAGCATGATCCCGAAAAGCGATTGACTTGACCTGAAGCAATCGCGCTTCTCGCCCGTTCGTCCCCGCGAAAGCGGGGAACCAGATGCTCCCCAGGCGGGATTCCCGCTTTCGCGGGAATGAACGGAAGGCGGAGCATGCTCCGGAATAGAATAGTTGGGCAGACTTTGCCGAGACGATCACGCAACCTAACAAAGAGAAGAAGCGAGCGGTTGATTTAACCTCAAGCCATCGCGCTCCAATGCGTAAAGCATCATGGTCGGCTCGCCGCACCATGCTCATCTAGAATTAACCGGCGCGTGCCAGTCTGCCGGTTGGAGTATTGCCGATGACCATGATCCAGTCCAAGCAGTTCAACTGGTTGCCGCGCCAATCGACCTGGCGCGAAATGGAGGCTTGGCGCGAAAAGCAGCGCGCCCATCAGGATCAGGCCGACGATGTCTTCGCCACGTCGAGCAGCCTGTTCAGCAACGCGGCCGTGGGTTTGGCAACGGGATTGGCGGAGATTGCCGGGCAGATCGCTGCGGAGCGGCTCTCCAAACAGATCGACGCGAAGGTCAAATCCGAACTCGACAAGCTTGTCTGACTGCCGCGTCGGCGGCGCCTTCAGAGCCCAAGGGCGCCGCGCACGAGTGCGACAGCGTCGGGGCTTGCCCATTCGGCCGGACCCGACAGGAACCCGAGCTCGCAGCCGGCGGGGCCGATGAGCAAGGTGGTGGGCATGCCGAACGCCTTGCCGACGGCCTTGAGATCCTGGAAAATCCTGGCGGTGGGGTCAGCGTAATAGGCGAGATCCGTGATCCCGTTTTCGGCGAGCCAGGCTTTCGGCTTTTCGAGATCGCGGGTATCGATGTTCACGGCGACGACTTCGAAGCCGGGGCCACCGAGTTCGCGTTGCAGTTCGTCCAGCAGCGGCATTTCCATGCGGCAGGGCGCGCACCACGTTGCCCATAGATTGAGCAGAACGGTGCGGCCGCGCCAGTCGGCAAGCGTTTTTTGCTGTCCCTCGGCGTTTCTGAAGGCGAGCTGCGGGAGTCGGCCCGGCGTATCGGCGACGACGACGGCGGCGACTTCGCCCCGCGCCAGCGGCGCGATCCGCTGCACGATATCGAGCGCCGGCAGGCAGGCCGCCTCCGGCGCATTGCGCGAGAAGTTTGGAAGGCCGTATATCCCCGCAAAGACGGCGACGGCGGCGAGCAGTCCGAGCAAGCCGGGAATGACGATGCGGCGCGGTGAAGGAGAACGGTCGGTCGGGGGAGAATCCGGGGACATGACATGACCAATAAGATGTGGGGCGGCCGCTTTTCAAGCGAGCCGGCCGCGATCATGGCGGAGATCAACACCTCGATCGATGTCGACTCCCGCCTGTTCCGGCAGGACATCGCCGTCAGCCGCGCGCATGCTGCAATGCTCGCCAAACAGGGCATCATTTCGGCCGCGGACGGCAAGGCAATCGCCCGCGGTCTCGACCTCGTGCTCAAGGAGATGGCGAGCGGCGAGTTCGCCTTCAAGCGCGAGCACGAGGACATCCATGGCAATGTCGAGACGCGGCTCCGCGAGCTGATCGGCCCGGCCGCCGGCCGCCTGCATACGGCGCGCTCGCGCAACGATCAGGTGGCGACCGACTTCCGGCTGTGGGTGCGCGAATCGATCGACGAGATCGACGCGCTGCTTGGCGCCTACCAGCGCGCGCTCGCCGAAAAGGCGCTGGCCCATGCCGCGACCGTGATGCCGGGATTCACGCATCTGCAGCCGGCGCAGCCGGTGACCTTCGGCCATCATCTGCTTGCCTATGTCGAGATGGCAGCGCGCGACCGCGGCCGTTTCGCCGGCGCGCGCGAGCGCCTCAACGAATGCCCGCTCGGCGCGGCGGCGCTCGCCGGCACGTCTTTCCCGCTCGATCGGGCGATGACCGCCAAACGGCTCGGCTTTGCCCGGCCGTCGGCCAATTCGCTCGACGCCGTCGCGGACCGCGACTTTGTGCTGGAGGTGTTGTCGGCAGCGGCGATCACGGCGGTGCATCTGTCGCGCTTTGCCGAGGAGATCGTGATCTGGACCTCGCCGATGGTCGGTTTTCTCGACCTCTCGGACGCGTTCGCGACCGGCTCCTCGATCATGCCGCAGAAGCGCAATCCCGACGCGGCCGAACTCGTGCGTGCCAAGACCGGGCGTATTGTCGGGGCGCTTCAGGCGCTGCTGATGGTGATGAAAGGGCTGCCGCTCGCCTATCAAAAGGACATGCAGGAGGACAAGGAATCGACAATCGACGCGCTCGGCACGCTGTCGCTGTGCCTCGGCGCCATGACCGGCATGGTCGACGATATCCGGCCGAACACGGCGCGCATGCGGGAGGCGGCGACACTCGGTTTTTCGACCGCCACCGACCTTGCCGACTGGCTCGTGCGCGCGCTCGACATGCCATTCCGCGATGCGCATCACGTCACCGGACGGATCGTCGCGGCAGCCGAACGGCTTGGCGTCGCGCTCGACGCCCTTCCCCTTGAGGAGATGCAGGCGATCGAGCCGCGCATCGGCGCCGAGGCGCTGCGGGTGCTGTCGGTCGAAAACTCGGTCAAGACGCGCACGAGCTTCGGCGGCACCGCACCGAAAAACGTGCGCGCGCAGGCGAGGCGTTGGCTCAAGAAGTTGCGCTCGAAAGCATGATCCCGAAAAGTTGGCAGACTTTTCGGAGAAGATCATGCGAGAACAAAAAGAGCATGATCCCGAAAAACTGGCAGGTTTTTCGGACAAGACCATGCGACCGGAAAAGGAGCATGATCCCGAAAAACTGGCAGATCGAAAAGACCTGTAGGGTGGGCATGCGAAGCATGCCCACGAATTAGTGTTCGGCGGCCTTGACCGCGTGGGCACGGCGCGCTCTTGGCGCGCCTTTGCCCACCCTACGCTGCTATGGTCGGCCAACTGCTTTGTTGGGTTACGGCGCCGTGCGGCAAATTAAGAGAGCGCGATTGATCCAACTCGAAGCCGTCGCGCTCCAAGTTAGGACGGCGACACGGGTTCAATATGTACTGAGCCAATGCGGTCCGACGCCGGCGAACGGCTTCGCACTCGGGCGAAAAATCCTCTATGTTGGCGCCCAATCTCGCGGGAGGTGGATAAACCATGCGTCGGGGCGACAGTCGATTGCTGCGGGGATTGACCATATTGTCACTTTGCGCCGCGCTCGGCCTTGCCGGCTGCGGGCGAAAGGGAGACCTCGATCCGCCCTCCGCGGCGGCGGCACCTCCGCCGCCCGCCGACGGCGCTGCGCCACAGGGCGCGCCACCGTCGGCGCCGGCGCCCCGCAACCGGGGCTTTGTCCTCGACCCGCTTCTCAATTGAACTCCTGATGCACCATTTCACTTATCGCAACGGCGTTCTCCACGCCGAGGCGGTTGACCTCGTGCAACTCGCAGCCGCCGTCGGCACGCCGTTCTACTGCTACGCCATGGCGACGTTGGAGCGGCATTACCACGTCTTCGCCTCGGCCTTTGCCGACGTGCCCGCGCTCATCTGCTACGCGATGAAGGCGAACTCCAACCAGGCGGTGGTCGCGACGCTGGCACGGCTCGGCGCCGGCGCCGATGTGGTGTCCGAAGGTGAGCTGAAGCGGGCGCGCGCCGCCGGCATTCCGCCCGAGAGGATCATGTTCTCAGGGATCGGCAAGACCGCGCGCGAACTCGCGGCCGCGATCGATGAGGGCATTCTATGCATCAATGTCGAGTCCGAGCCCGAGCTCGACCTGTTGTCCGCGATTGCCGCGGCCAAGGGCGCGACCGCCCGTGTCTCGCTGCGGGTCAATCCCGATATCGATGCGCGCACGCATGCCAAGATCGCAACCGGCAAGGCGGAGAACAAGTTCGGCATTCCGCTCAGCCGGGCGCGCGAGGTCTATGCGCGTGCGGCCAAGCTTCCGGGCCTGCGGGTCGTCGGCGTCGATATGCATATCGGCAGCCAGATCACCGCGCTCGAGCCGTTCGACGATGCCTTCGCGCTGTTGTCCGATTTCGTTTTGATGCTGCGGGCCGATGGCCACCGGATCGAGCATATCGATCTCGGCGGCGGCCTCGGCATTCCCTATCGGGACGAGGACGACGAGCCGCCCCATCCGGAGGCTTATGCCGCGGTGGTCAAGCGCGCGACCGCGGCGCTCGGCTGCACCCTGATCTTCGAGCCGGGCCGCCTTCTCGTCGGCAATGCCGGTGTCCTTGTAACGCGCGTGCTCTATGTGAAGCGCGGCGAGGCGAAGACCTTCGTCATCGTCGACGCCGCGATGAATGATCTCATGCGTCCGACGCTCTATGAGGCCCACCATGCCTTGCGGCCGGTCACCGAACCGCCGCCCGCGGCGCCGCAGGTTCTCGCCGATGTGGTCGGGCCGGTATGCGAGTCAGGCGATTTCCTCGCGCTCGACCGCATGATGGTTGAACCGACCGCCGGCGACCTCATTGCCATCATGTCGGCGGGCGCCTACGGCGCCGTGCAGGCCGGCACCTACAATACGCGCCCGCTCGTTCCCGAAGTGATGGTAAAGGACAGCGACTGGGCGCTAGTGCGCCCGCGTGTGGAGGTCGATGCACTGATCGCCCTCGACCGCCTGCCGCCCTGGCTGTGACCGGCACTTCTGCCTAAATCGGCTGAAAATGAAGCCGCCATACGGGTGAGCTGCATGGTCGGGCCGATCGGCGCAGCCGCTGACATCTGCGTGATGAGACGCAATTCGGCCGTGGCCGGATGCCAGATCGTGCGTTGACGTGCTATCGGGCCGCGCGCTGCCGATCCGCAGGTCCTGGGCGGAACCGGGTCGGCAGAAGCGAGATTTCCGGAAAGTTGCAGAGTTTTCGGACAAGATCATGCGACAGAACCAAAGAGAAGTAGAGCGCGATCGATTCAATTAGAAGGAATCACGCTCTAAGAGCCTGATCGGAGAACGATTATTCCTATTTTCCCACCTGGGCTGAGCGATCCTTCCGCGGCGGCCGAGAAGCCCGGAAGCGGCGCGCGCGATCAGCGACCGGCCGCGATCGAGCCGGTCCTGGCCCGCGTGCGCTGGTCCTTGCTGTGGGAACGGTTGTGGCCGGCGCTGGCTCTTCCGGCCACGGTCGTCGGCGTGTTCCTTGCGGCCTCATGGCTCGGCCTTTGGCTATGGATGCCGGCGGGTGGCCGGATGCTCGGCGTTGCCTTCTTCGCCGTGCTGCTCGCGGCGTCGCTGCTGCCGCTGATGCAGGTTCGCCTTCCGACGGTTGCCGAAGGCCTGCGCCGGCTCGACCAGGAATCCGGGCTCGCCCACCGGCCGGCGACAGCGATGGTCGACACGATCGCGACACCGCAGGACGATCCCTGGGCGCTGGCGCTATGGCAGTCCCATCTCGCGCGCTCGCTGACGGCCGCGCGCGCGCTCAAGGCGGGATGGCCTTCACCCCGTCTGGCGCTGCGCGATCCGACCGCGCTGCGCGCACTCGTTCTGATCGGTTGCGTTGCGGCCTTTTTCGCGGCGCAGGACGAGCGCGGGCGGCGGCTGGCCGCGGCGTTCGACTGGCAGGGCGTTGCTGCACCGATCAATTTCCGCCTCGATGCGTGGGTCTCTCCCCCGCATTATACCGGCCGACCGCCCGTCATGTTGTCGGGACTGCGACCGGGCGAATCGGTGTCCGCCGTCGGCGGCCGGCTCACGGTGCCGGTCGGTAGCTTGCTGGTGGTTCGCACAAGCGGTGAGGCGGATTTCGAGGTCTCGGTCTCGGGCGGCCTCGATGCGGCACAAGACAAGCCTGCGCAGGCCCCTGCCGGCACTGAGGAGCAGCGGTTCACAATCGCCGGCAATGGAACGGCGACGTTGCGCGGGCTCGGTCGCGAAGTCGTCTGGCTGTTCCGCGCGATTCCCGACCAGCCGCCGACCATCGCGCTGGCGAAAGACCCCGAGCGACAGGCGCGCGGCGCGTTCAAGCTCTCCTACCGGCTGGGCGACGATTACGGCGTGGTGGAAGCCCGCGCCATCATCGAGCCGAAGACGGTCGATCCGGCGGCAGCCCCGCGTCCGCTGTTCGATCCGCCCGAATTTGCCCTTGCGCTACCGCAGACGCGCACCAAAAACGGCGTCGGCCAGACCACCAAGGATCTCACCGAGAATCCGTGGGCGGGGGCCGAAGTGGCGATGACCCTCGTTGCACGCGACGAGGCGAAGAACGAAGGTCGCAGCGATCCCCATACGCTGCGGCTGCCGGAGCGGATCTTTGTCAAGCCGCTCGCCCGCGCCCTGATCGAGCAGCGGCGCACCCTCGCGCTCGACGCCGATGCGCGCGACCGGGTCGCGATCGCCCTCGATGCCCTGACGATCGCCCCAGAGCATTTCGCTCCCGCGCCCGGCACCTATATCGGCCTGCGCACGATCTTCTGGATGCTCGCCCACGCCAAATCCGACGACGATCTACGCGAGGTGGTCAACCAACTGTGGGCGATGGCGACCCAGCTCGAGGATGGCGATGTCTCCGATGCCGAGGCGCAGCTTCGCGCCGCCCAGGAGCGGCTGCGTCAGGCGCTCGAACGCGGCGCAAGCGAAGAGGAGATCAAGCGGCTGATGGCCGAGCTCCGGGCCGCGCTCGACAAGTTCCTGCAGGCGCTCGCCGAAGAGCTGCGCAAGAATCCGCAGCTCGCGCGGCCGATCGATCCCGATGCGCGCCAGCTTCGCTCCCAGGATCTGCGCAGCATGCTCGACCGGCTCGAGCAGCTCGCCCGGTCCGGCGCGAAAGATGCCGCGCGCGCACTGCTCGAACAGCTCCAGTCGATGCTCGAGAATCTGCAGATGGCCCGTCCGGGCATGCAGGGCGACGGCAGCGAGGACGACATGATGTCGGCGCTCGACGAGCTCGGCGACATGATCCACCGTCAGCAGCGGCTACGCGACCGCACGTTCCAGGAAGGCCAGGACCAGCGCGCAGAACAGGGGCAAGGTCAACCCGGCATGGAGGGTGACCAGAGCGGGTTGAGCGAGCTGCAGCAGAACCAGCAGGCTTTGCGCGATCAGCTCAAGCAACTGATGGAACAGTTTCGCCAGCATGGGCTCGGCCAGCAACCGGGCAGCGGGCCCGGTGATGGACGCAATCCGCTCGGTCGTGCCGATGAGGCCATGGGCGACGCCGTGGATTCGCTCGGCCAGGGCGATTCAGAAGGCGCAGTCGACAACCAGGGGCGGGTTCTTGATGCGCTTCGCCGCGGCGCGCAGTCGCTCGCACAGCAATTGCGACAACGAATGGGGCAAGGCCCCGGTGCCGGTCGGCCGGGCCGCTTTCGCGGGCGGGCGCAGCGGGAGACCGACCCGCTCGGTCGGGAGCTGCGCGGCCGCAGCGCGCTCGACGACAGCTCGGTCAAGGTGCCGGGCGAGATCGACGTCCAGCGTGCACGGCGCATTCTCGAAGAGCTGCGCCGGCGCCTGGGCGATCCGCTGCGACCCCAACTCGAACTCGATTATATCGAGCGCCTGCTGAGAGATTACTGATACGTTTTCCCAGTGATACTATTTCCGGCTGATTAGTTCGGTTACGGACCATGCTGTGGCTTGAGGGCCTTACTCCCTCCCCCGCTTGCGGGGGAGGGTTGGGGAGGGGCAAATCCACTCGCGACAGAGGCCGTGCTGCGGACCCCCTCCCGGCGAGCACGCAGCCAAGCCTGCGCAGGCTGTGCGCAAGCTTGCCTGCGCCGCTCGCCGACCTCCCCCTTTCAGGGGGAGGTAATAGTTATCAAGCCCGAAGCAATCACCCGGAAAGCGTATGATCGGTCTACGACATCGGCGTGCGCCGTCATTGCAGGTCGGCGCGTTCGATCCAAACCGACTTGGTCTTGGGATACTTCTGGTATCCCGGCGACGTCCAGCTGGCTGAGCGGACCGACCTGGAACTCCCACTGGCCGGGCATCACCTCGGCGTTGATGCCGGACACCGAGATCCCGGCGCCGAGACAGGCGTCGAGGTGGTCCTCGACGATCGCTCGGCCGTGGATCTCGTCCTCGCCGACACCGCAGTAGTAACCACCCTGCGGCTCGGGGTAGCCGGCCGGCGGGAAGCCGTACGGCCGGCCGTCCTTCATGAAGGTGTA
>JANQIP010000171.1 GCA_028282095.1 Xanthobacteraceae bacterium
GATTCCCGCTTTCGCGGGAATGAACGGATTTTAAGCGTGTCCGATCGGAAGCATAGTCAACCCACCGTTCGTCCCCGCGCAAGCGGGGACCCAGGACAAGAGTGGATTCCCGCTTTCGCGGGAATGAACGGGTCGAAGTGTCTCCGACCAGAACTCGGCGCAACACGTCGTTCGTCCCCGCGCAAGCGGGGACCCAGATCTCAAGATGAGATTTCATCCCATAAGTCGCGCCATGACCCGTTCTGACGTTCAATGAGTTGCAGTTTCCAGGCGCGATTCCACTTCTTGACCCGTCTCTCGCGTACGAGAGCTTCCTCGCGACTATCATACTGCTCGTACCAGACCAGTACCTTTACGCCGGTGTTTCTGCGCGAACCCTGGAACAGCCCCAATCCGATGCTCCCACACGCGACGAACAAGATCATCGGTCATTCCGATATAGAGCGTTCCATTGCGGCGGCTCGCCAAAATGTAAACATAGAAGCTCACTTCGTCTTGCTTCCCGATTAATCCGATCCGAGTGGCTGTTCTCGCGCGAAGGTGCGCTATGGCCCGGTTTCGTTTGCCTTGGCTTTCTGTCCGTCCATTCCCGCAAAAAGCGGGAATCCAGTTTTTTTCTCAACGAGATTCTGGGTCCCCGCTTGCGCGGGGACGAGCGGCTTTTTTCGACCTGCCATACCTCTAAACCTGCGGCTCGTCGGCCGGCTCGCGCTTGCGGGCGGCGAGTTCATGGCCGGCGTCGGCCGGCAACCGCGCGAACAGGAGGGTGGACGTGGCGGTGATCAGCGCCACCGTCAGAAAGGCGGGGGCGAAATCTTCGGCAAGAAGCGTCTCGCGCTGCTCGAGCCGCAGCACCATTTCGACCACAAGCGCGCCGACGGCGACGCCTGTTGAAATCGACAGTTGCTGGGAAACGCTGGCGAGCGAGGTCGCCCGGCTCATGCGCCGCGGATCGATGTCGGCAAACGAGATGAGATTCATGCTCGTGAATTGCAACGAGCGGAACAGCCCGCCGACGACCAGCAGCGCCACCATGATGGCGATCGGGGTTTGCGGGCCGAACGCCGCGCAGACCGCGAGGGAAGCGGCGGCAAGCAGCGCGTTGACGGTCAAGATCCACTTGAAGCCGAACCGCCGCAGGATGCCGGCCGCCATGGCTTTCATTGCGATGGCGCCAATCGCGATCGAGAAGGTGATGAGGCCCGATTGGAACGGCGACATCCCCAATCCGATTTGGAGCAGCAGCGGCAAGAGGAAAGGCAGCGCGCCGGTGCCGATGCGGAACAGAAAGCCGCCGACGACGCCGGCACGGAAGGTCGGCACGCGGAACAATGACAGGTCGATGACCGCCGTCGGCGTACGCCGGGCATAGGCCACATAGGCGACGGCCGCGACCGCGCCGGCGACGATCAGCGGGACCACGATGCCCAGGGGCAGAACGCCGAGGCCAAGCACGCTCAGGCCGAAGGCGAGCCCCGCAACGGCGGTTGCGACCAGCGCCATGCCGACAAAGTCGAAGGGGTCCGCCAGCTCGTCACGGACATTCTCTACATACCGGCTGACGAGCACAAAGCCGAGCAGCCCGATCGGCACATTGATGAAGAAGATCCAGTGCCAGGTCAGGTAGGTCGCGATGAACCCGCCGAGCGGAGGACCGGCCAGAGGGCCGATCAGCGCCGGCATGGTCACCCACGCCATGGCGTCGACGAGCTTGCTCTTGTCTATCGTGCGCAGCAGCACAAGGCGGCCGACCGGTGTCATCATGGCGCCGCCCATGCCCTGGACGAAACGGGCAAGCACGAAATGCCAGAGCGACCCGGCAAAGGCGCAGCCGACCGAACCGAGCACGAACACGACGATCGCAGTGCGGAAGACGGTACGCGCCCCGAACCGGTCCGCCATCCAACCGCTGATCGGAATGAACACAGCAAGCGCCAGCAGATAAGACGTGACGGCGAGCTTCAGCGCGAGCGGGCTTGTGCCGATATCGGCGGCGATCGCCGGCAAGGCGGTGGCGATCACGGTCGAGTCCATGTTCTCCATGAACAGGGCGACCGCCACGATCAGCGGCACGATGCGTTCGCGACTAAGGGGCATGGACAAAAAGTAATCCGGGACACGGCGCATGATCCCGATAAGTTGGAAGATCCTTCGGCAAGATCATGCAATCAAACAAAGTGGAACGAGAGTGCAGTTGATTCAACCTGAAGCAATCGCGATGTAAGGGACTGAATCGTCGTTGGCAGAGCCGGGCTGCCTGGCGCAGAACCAAGGTGGGGCGAGGAACCAACATTGCGCCGCGGCCACGCCCCCCTAAATAAGGCGGAATCCGGCCAAGGCGGAGCGGAGGGCACCCATGGTGTATATTCTGGCGGCGCTATTGCCGCCCATAGGGCTTCTGGTGAACGGCCAGCCGTTCGCGGCGATTTTGAATCTCGTGCTGCTGGTGATCTGCCTGGTCATCGGCCTCATCTTCTTTCCTCCGCTCGCGCTATTGCCTTCGGTGCACGCCATCATCGCCGTTTCGATGAAGCGCGAGCAGCGCCGCCATCGCGAAATCGTCGAAGCGATCGAGCGACACGGTCCGCCGCCGATGTAGCGTCTCGGTCAAAGCCGATGAGCCGGTTTCCGTTCCCGCGCAGCGACCGGCTCGGCTGCGCGAATGCAATGGGATAATGCGACCAAACAAAGAGTAAGCGAGCGCGAACGACTTGATCTCAAAAGATCGCACTCCTGTCCGTTCGTCCCCGCGAAAGCGGGGAACCAGATGCTCCGCACAGGCGGGATTCCCGCTTGCGCGGGAATGAACGGAATCTGGAAGCATGATCCCGAAAAACTGGCAGACTTTTCGGACAAGATCATGCGACCACACAAAGAGTAAGGGAGCGCGATTGAATCAACTCGAAGCAATCGCGCTCTAGGCAATGGGCCGCAGGCATGCTAACGACCCGTGCCAACTCCGCACCGGGGATTCGAAACGGCTGCCGCGGATGCCCGCGGCGCGAAGCCTCAACGCTTCGGCCCATCTCCGGCGGCTGATCGGGAGCCTGGCATGGCCGTGATTCGGGACGGCACCCTGCGCGAAGCGCTCACCTTCGACGACGTCCTTCTGACCCCCGGCCTGTCCGACGTGGTGCCGTCGCAGGCCGATATTCGCACGCGTATTACCCGCGATATTCCGCTGAACATCCCGATTGTCGCCTCCGCCATGGACACCGTGACGGAATCGGCAATGGCAATCGCGATGGCGCAGGCAGGCGGTATCGGCGTCATCCACCGCAATCTCGATCCGGACCTGCAGGCGACCGCCGTTCGCCAGGTGAAGAAGTTCGAGGCCGGGATCGTGGTCAATCCGCTCACCATCGGGCCGGAGGCGTCGCTCGCCGACGCGCTTAAGATGATGGCGGAGAACCGCATTTCCGGGATTCCGGTGGTCACCAACAAGGATGGGATCGCCGGCAAGCTGGTCGGCATTCTCACCAATCGCGACGTGCGCTTTGCCACCGATCCCCGCCAGAAGGTGGCGGAGCTGATGACCAAGGACAAGCTCGTCACCGTAGGCGAGGGAACGAGCCAGGATGAGGCCAAGCGCCTTCTCCACCAGCACCGGATCGAAAAGCTCTTGGTGGTCGACGATCAGTTCCGCTGCGTCGGGCTGATCACGGTGAAGGATATCGAAAAGGCGGTCGCCAATCCCAATGCCTCCAAGGATGCACGGGGTCGATTGCGGGTCGCCGCGGCGACAACGGTCGGTGCCCTCGGTTTCGAGCGTACCGAGCGGCTGGTCGATGCGGGGGTCGACCTGTTGGTGGTGGATACCGCGCACGGCCATTCCCGGCATGTGCTCGAAGCCGTGAACCAGATCAAGCGTCTCTCCAACGCCGTGCAGGTCGTCGCGGGGAACATCGCCACCGGCGAGGGCGCCAAAGCGCTGATCGATGCCGGAGCCGACGCAGTCAAGGTCGGCATCGGGCCGGGCTCGATCTGCACCACGCGGGTCGTGGCGGGCGTCGGGATGCCGCAGCTCACCGCGATCATGGACGTGGTCGAGGTCGCCCGCGCGACCGACACGCCGGTGATCGCCGACGGCGGCATCAAGTATTCCGGAGATCTCGCAAAAGCGATCGCCGCCGGCGCGAACTGTGCAATGGTCGGCTCGCTGCTGGCCGGTACCGACGAGACGCCGGGCGAGGTGTTCCTCTATCAGGGGCGCTCCTACAAGACCTATCGCGGCATGGGATCGGTCGGTGCCATGGCGCGCGGCTCGGCCGACCGCTATTTCCAGCAGGACATCAAGGATTCCCTCAAGCTCGTCCCGGAGGGCATCGAGGGCCAGGTGCCTTACAAAGGACCGGCGGCGAATGTGCTGCATCAGCTCACCGGGGGGCTGCGCGCGGCTATGGGCTATATCGGCGCTGCAAGCCTTGCCGAGATGCACGAGAAGGCCGTGTTCGTGCGTATTTCGGGAGCAGGGGTGCGCGAAAGCCATGTCCACGACGTGACGATCACCCGCGAAAGCCCGAACTACCCGACGCGGGTGTGAGCGTGCGCGTGCTACGCGCAGTTCTGTGAGACGGAGTCCGCGGCTTCACCTCGGCAGTGGCAGGCATGGCTATTCGTTCTGCTCGCCGCTTGCTGCTTGCTTTTCGGAGGAGAATCGTAGGGTGGGCATGCGGAGCATGCCCACCGAAAATGCTGCCACCATTTCTGCCGAATGGGCACCTTGCGAACCTCGGACGGTGGGCACGGCGC
>JANQIP010000035.1 GCA_028282095.1 Xanthobacteraceae bacterium
AAGACTGCATCAGGCCTCCTCAAAAAAGAGAAAGCCCCTATAGAATCTCTCATCCTCCGATCCGCAAGCCCCCCTCTATTCATATGCGATTCCCCTACCGCAAGCGGGGAGAGGTCGGATTGTCGAAGCGTCAGCTTCGGCAATCCGGGTGAGGGGCAAACAAGCGCAGCGCAAATCCCACCAAACTCGAGCGCGATCCCAAAGCTGCCGCGTTCTACACTTGTTGAGCAACGGTGGTCCGACCAAGGCGACTGGTGCGCTTGAAACGATCGCAAGTGCCTTGGCAGCACCACGGCCCCCTCACCCGCCGCGCTTCGCGCGTCGATCTCTCCCCGCAAGCGGGGAGAGGTAGCACTCCGCGGGCCGGTTACCGCCCGGGCCTTACGCCTCGATGACGATCTTCGGTGCCGCCCGCTGGCTCCCGGGCGCTGCGAGCTGGTCGCGCACGCCCGCGGCAATGCCGCGGTAGATCTGTGCATGCGGTCCGTTTGGCTCGCTGACCGCCACCGGCCGGCCGGAATCGGATTTCTCGCGAATGGCCATGTGCAGCGGCACTTCGCCGAGGAAGGGCACGTTGAGCCGTGCCGCCTCCTCGCGGGCCCCACCATGGCCGAACAGATCGGACCGGGTGCCGCAGCTCGGGCACACGAAGTAGCTCATATTCTCGACGATCCCCAGCACCGGTATGTCGACCCGGCGGAACATCGCGATGCCGCGCCGCGCATCGATCAGCGCCAAGTCCTGCGGTGTCGAGACGATCACCGCGCCCCGCAGCGGGACGTTCTGAGCCATTGTAAGCTGGGCGTCACCGGTGCCCGGCGGCATGTCGACCACCATCACGTCGAGCTCGCCCCACTCGACCTCGCGCAGCATCTGGGTGAGCGCCGAGATCACCATCGGCCCGCGCCAGATCATCGGCGTCTCCTCCTCGACCAGGAAGCCGATGGACATGACCTTCACGTCGTAGCCGATCATCGGGATCAGCCGGTTGTTGACCATCTGCGGCCGCCCCTTGATCGCGAGCAGCTTGGGGATCGAGGGGCCGTAGATATCGGCATCGAGCACGCCGACCTTGAGGCCGAGATCGCGCAGGCCAAGCGCGAGATTGATGGCCGTGGTCGACTTGCCGACGCCACCCTTGCCGGAAGCGACCGCGATGATGGCGGCAACGCCGGGAACCATCGGCCGTTCCGGCTGCTGCGCGGGAGCGCTGCGCCCGCGGGGTGGCGGGCGGCTGCCGGACTCTCCTCCGCTTCGCTCCGCCGTGAGGGCGACCATGGCCGAGGTCACGCCGGGAATGGCCCGCACCGCCGCCTCCGCGGCCGCGCGCGCCTGCTCCCAATTCTTGACGGCGGCGGCGTCGACGCTGATCGAGAAGAACACCTTTCCATCGCCGACGATGATGTCGGACAGGGCCCCGCTCTGTGGCAACGGCAATCCGTCCGGGCTGCTTATAGTCGCGAGGCTCGCGAGAACCTCCTCCTTGCTCAAAGCCATCAGCTTCTCCCTTCCAGCGGGCCAAACTCCGCGGGCGGTTGAATATTGCTCGAAGATAAGCGGTTAGGCTGTATGGTCAACGCCGTCGCTTCAGCGCAACCTTATCGCACAAGCCAACCCCTTGATTCCCATCGGCCTCGCGTTGATCCGAAGAGCGATTCCGACTGTCGGGTATTTGGCGTGTGCAATAAGCAGTTTTCGCAACTGCAAACGGGACGCACCGACAGGCCGTGTGCTACCGAATGTGGGACCGGTACGCACTCATGGAGAATGCCAATGGCGAAGATCGCCTTCCTCGGACTTGGCGTGATGGGCTTTCCGATGGCCGGCCATCTCGCAGCCAAAGGCGGCCATGCGGTCACGGTCTACAACCGCACTTCCCAGAAGGCGGAGGACTGGGTCGCGCGGTATGGCGGCGCGCGCGCGGCAACCCCGCGCGAGGCCGCCGACGGCCAGGACTTCGTGATGACCTGCGTCGGCAATGATGACGATCTGCGCGAGGTGACGCTCGGCGAGTCCGGCGCATTCGCCGGGATGAAAGCCGGGGCGGTGTTCGTCGATCACACCACCGCGTCGGCGGGGATCGCCCGCGAGCTTCATGCGCAAGCCAATCGACGCGGCTTGCACTCGATCGATGCGCCGGTGTCCGGGGGGCAGGCGGGGGCGGAGAACGGCGTGCTCACCGTGATGTGCGGCGGCGATCCCGAGCCGTTCGCGCGTGCCGAGCCGGTCATCGCGGCCTATGCACGCACCTGCACGCTGATGGGCCCGGCCGGCGCCGGCCAGCTTGCCAAGATGGTCAACCAGATCTGCATCGCCGGTGTCGTGCAGGGCCTTGCCGAGGGGCTGCATTTCGCCAAGAAGTCCGGGCTTGATCCGGAAAAGCTGATCGCCACGATCTCCAAGGGCGCCGCCCAGTCCTGGCAGATGGAAAACCGCTACAAGACCATGGTGGCAGGCGAATTCGACTTCGGCTTCGCCGTGGACTGGATGCGCAAGGATCTGGCGATATGCCTCGACGAAGCCCGTCGCAATGGTGCGCATCTGCCGGTGGCCGCTTTGGTCGATCAGTTCTATTCGGATGTGCAGGAGATGGGCGGCCGGCGTTGGGACACGTCGAGCCTGATCGCGCGGCTGGAGCGCTAGAGCATGATCCTGAAAAGTTGGCAGACTTTTCGGACAAGATCATGCGACAAAACAAGAGAGCATGATCCTGAAAAGTTGGCAGACTTTTCGGACAAGATCATGCGACAAAACAAGAGAGCATGATCCTGAAAAACTGGCAGGCTTTTCGGACAAGATCATGCGACCAAAATATGCTGCTCAACAAGATCCATTCCGGGGCAAAATGCTCCGGCCTCATTGAAGGCGGGTTTGTCAGACATAGTATCTCCCCCTTCTTGAGCAGCACGACGCTCCGACCAATGCCGAAATCACGAGCCGTTAGGCCGCTACGGGGTCGATTCTCTTCAACTCGTCCGCCATCTGCTTTTCGAGCATGCGCAGGTCGAAATCCCGCTGCATGTTGAGCCAGGATTCGGCGCTGGTGCCGAGTAGGCGGCCGAGGCGTAGCGCCATGGCCGGGGTTACCGGCGCGCTCTCATCCAGGATTGCGTAAAGCATGGCGCGGCTGATGCCGAGCCGCTTGACGATCTCGGTCTTGGGAATGCCGAGCGCGGGGATGACGTCCTCGCGCAGCACCTCACCGGGATGAGTCGGCCTGAGGCCGGAGAGAAGGGGGTTGCCGGTGGTCAATGGTAGTCCTCCAGGTCGACATCGATGGCGTCACCCTCCTGCCATCCGAAGGTTATCCGCCAGTTGCCGCTTGCATCGACCGCATAGCGGCTCTTGTCCTTGCCCTTTAGCCGGTGGAAGCGAAATCCTGGGAGGTTCATGTCCTCCGGGCGTGCGGCGGCGTCGAGCCGGGCCAAGATGCGGCGAATGCGATCAGGGTTCTGGATGCTCAGCTTCGCGGCATTGCCGGTCTTGGCAAAACGACCGAGAGCCTTGCTTCGGAACGACCTGATCATGTCTAAAGATATTGGACACCGGGGAGGGTGTCAAGTATTAGTAGACACTACTCTTCACCGCCATCTCCCGCCAATCAGGTCTCGCTTCGACGCCGATCGTGCCGCACCGGGTGCAGACCAGGTGTGGCCGGATGTCCGGCACAGGCACATGGTCGCCCCAGCGATCGGCCGGGATGGTGGCGGCGGGTGCATGACACGTTGAAGGGCTTACCCGCGACCATTACTTGCTGCGCTGTTCCATCAGCGAAGATCGCTGACCAATCGACCGACAAGTCGGACAAGCTCATGTGATCAAAAAAAGAGAAACCGAGCGCGGTTGATTCAACCTGAAGCCATCGCGCTCTGGTGCGGGCTCACCTTATACGAGGCGGCGATCGGCCGTCCGCCGCCGATCATCCATTTGTGTTCGCTCGCCTGGCACGCTAGCCTTGCCGTTGCCTTATTGTGCAGGCCCGAAGACGAACGACATGGAGCGCCGCATGACGCCCGTTGCTCGCCTCCTCTTCTCCCTTTTTGCCGCAACGCTGCTCGCGCTGTTCGGTACCGGCCGTGCCATGGCCCAGCCGGCGACGCCGGCGCCGCCCGCACAGATGCCGGCCATGTCCGACTCCTGCCCCGGTCTCATCGCCGGGACGTCACCGCGGATGATCCCCGTGGCCTTGCGGCGGGCGGCGCTCGCATCCGACGAGGTGCGTCTGACCTATGTCGGCCATTCGACCTTTCTGATCGAGAGCCCGCGGCTCGTGCGCGTCGCCACCGACTACAACGACATGGTCAGGCCGCCGGTTACGCCCGACATCGTCACGATGAACAAGGCGCACTCGACCCACTACAGCCTCAATCCGGAACCCGGCATCAAGCTCATCCTGCGCGGCTGGCGCGAGGACGGCAAACCGGCCGGGCACGATCGCACATTGGGCGACGTGCGCGTGCGCAGCGTCGCCACCAATATCCGCACTTGGGATGAAGGCACCGACCGTCACGGCAACTCGATCTTCATCTTCGAGATTGCGGGGCTGTGCATCGCTCATCTCGGTCACCTGCATCACACGCTGACGCAGCAGCAGCTCCATGAGATCGGCCGCGTCGACGTCGTGCTGGTTCCGGTCGACGGGACCTACACGCTCGACATAGAGGGCATGATCGAGGTTCTGCAGGGGCTAAAAGCGCCGCTGATGGTCCCGATGCACTTTTTCAGCGAGTATACCCTCAACCGCTTCCTTGACCGCGTGCGCAAGGACTATGTGGTGGAACATGCCGATACGCCCTCGCGCGTGCTGTCGAGGGCGAAGCTGCCGGGCAAGCCGACCGTGCTGGTGCTGCCGGGACATTAGAGTGCGATCCCGAAAAGTTGGCAGACTCTCACTCCAATAGTCCGTTCGTCCCCGCGAAAGCGGGGAACCAGATGCACCTCCAAGGGGGATTCCCGCTTGCGCGGGAATGAACGGAGCGTTTAAACGCGCGCGGTTCCCATTATCGCTGGTTCGGCCCGCACGGACGGCATACCCAGCGCAGCATCGAGGGCGCGCAGCACCGTGGCGACGGGCATTTCGTCGAGGCAACGGCTGAAACTGTCGATGCGCCGCTCGCAGCCTTCAAGCTGGCAGGGCAGGCATTGCAGAGGATTCTGCACCACCCACACATTGCCGCGACGCTGAATGGCGCCTGACGCATCCCACGGCGCGGCAAGGCCACAGGCCGGCCACGGCCCCCATAGGCGCGGGTCGGTCGGGCCGAACAAAGCAAGCGTCGGACAGCCGGTCGCGGCGGCAAGATGCGTGACCGACGTGTCGGGTCCGACATAGACATGGGCACCGCCGATCAGCGCGGCGAGATCGGGCCAGGTCAGCGCGCCGTCGAGCCGGCGCACGCTTGCAAACCCGGTCCAGATCTCATCGAGATAGTGCCGATCGGCGGGTGAAGGACCGCCGGTCGCGACCACGGCGAGCCCGCGGCGTTCGAGCGCGCGCGCGAGCGCGCGCCAGCCCTCCGCGGTCCATTGCTTGTACCGGAACATCGGGTTGGCATGGACGACCGCATAAGGCGCACCGGGGCGCGCCGCCTCGGAGCCGCCCGTGGGACAGGCGATCTCGGCAATCGGAGCAATGCCGAGCGCGTCGGCAAGCTGTAGCACCTCGGCGACGCGGTGCAGCCCCTGCGCAACCGGAACGCTGCGGGTGAGCATGCCGCGCATCAAACTCCCGATCGAGCCTTGCGCGACCGGCGCCACGCGCTGCCGCCCGGCAAGGATGGCAAAGGTGATAGGCCGGTCTCCCGGTTGGGTCGATATTGCAAGGTCGTAGCGGCGCCATAGCCGCCGAACGAGGGCGAGGCTCTGCGCGGCGCTCGGGCGGGCCGGCATCGTGACGACGCCGTCGAGATCGGGATTGCCGCTCAAAATGCCTTCGGTACCGGCGAAGGTCAGCGCCTCGATCCAGGCCTCGGGCCAGGCCCGGCGCAGGCTGCGCATCAGCGGTGTTGCCAGCAGCACGTCGCCGAGGCGACGCAGCACGACGACCAGAATGCGAGGCCGTGGTGGCAGCTCGATGCGGGTCATGGCGGCGGCTTACCTGCGAGGCCGGGCGGCGAACGTGCGCCGCGTAGCGCAAGACCTCCCAACACGCCGACGCCGAACACATAGGTCCAGCCTTGGGTGAAATCGAACAAATGCGAGTTGAACAGCGAGGAGACGATGTTCTGCACGACGATGACAAGGCCGAACCAGCCGACGGCGCCGCCGCCGCCAAACAACATCAGATGCGCGATCCACATCGCCGCCAGTGTTGCAGCGCCGACGATGCCGAGATGAATGGCAACGGCCAGGATCTGATTGTGCGGATTGGCGGTGATCACCGCGTCGACGCCGCCTTCACCTTTGGCCGATCGCCGGAATATCTCCGTGATGGGTTCCGTCCCGTGTCCGATCACCGGCGTCTGCGCAATGAGGTCGAGGGATCGGTTCCAATAGGCAAGGCGCTGCCCGCCGGAACTTTCGATGTCGCCGACGCGGTATTTGTCGAGTTCGGCGCCGACAAGCAGCACGCGCTGGCGCAGATAGTCGGAGGACATCCACGCAACACCCGCCACGACGATCCCGGCAAGCGTCATGGCAAGGCCGCCCTTCCAACCCGCCCGCGTGAGGCCGAATGCCACCGCCAGCACCGGAATGACGACAAGGGCGGTGCGGCCCGTGGCGACATAAATGACGCTGGCGAACATCGCGAGCGCAAGCGCAATCGACAGGGCGGCGAGCATCCGGCGGCCGGACTTCGTCAATTCTCCCGCAAGGTAGAGCAGCACGAAGGCGCAAGCGACGAATTCGCCACTTTGCGTGATGTAGTCCTTGACCGGAACGCCGCGGCTTGAGGCCCATCGCCACGGCAGGTCCGGCCAGATCGCGAGTATCCAGGATAGCGCGAGCAGTGCGACCACCGAGGCGAGATAGCCGGCGGCGACCCGCCAGCCGTGTTCGGATCGGCGGAACTGGGCAAGCAGGAGCGGGATAACCAGCAGCTTGTGGTAGCCGGCCATGCCCTCGAGGCGCTGTCCCCAGGTCGCCTCGGACCACAGCATGCCGAGCGCCGCGAGTGCCCACAGCGCAACCGGGAGGCCCCCGGCCGGCGTCTTCAGCTCCCGGCGCAACGTTGGACCGTCGAGCGTCGGCACCAGCGCGACCAGCCACAGGACAACGAGAATGCCGGTCGCCGAGGTCGACCAGGGCAGGGACACCGCGACGGCGACGGCGAGCGCGTCTGCAAACGACGAAAGTCGCTCGCGCGGAGAAGCCCGAACAATGGCGTCAACTTTCACTGCGTCGTCCATTTCAACATCCGGCGCCGCCCTTGCTCGTGATGCGACACCAACGCTTGAGCTCGTCTCACTGTGTTGGTGCCGCATCACAAAGCATCGAACTAGCTGGTGTTTCGGGCTGACGGTCCGGGATCGGACCGTCGGAGGCGGAAACACTCGTCTTCAATACCATGGTCGGCGCCTGGAGCGCGATTCCTTCAAAGTGAATCGGTCGCGCTCCATTTCTCTTGATTTCCTCGCATGATCTTGTCCGAAAAGTCTGCCAACTTTTCGGGATCATGCTCTGCAGCAGGAAGCGACTTCATCGCCGAGGCGTTGGGCTCGCTGCGGGTGCCTCGCTCACGCTCGGCGCGTCAAGGCTCGACACGCCGCGCATGGCGCGGATGCGTGTCGCCGTTATCACCTCGTCGAGCCGGCCCTGATTGTCGCGCAGGCTCGAACGGTCGGCCTCGGGATGCCATAGGTGCAACACGCCGGTGGAGAACCGGCCATCCTTGCGGCGCACGCCGCTGCGCAGCAGCCGCACGACGATGTCGGAATCTTCGAGCCCCCAACCGCTGAAGGCGGCATCGAAGCCGTCGACGCGGTCGAGGTCGCGCCGCCAGACTGCGAGATTGCACGAGCGCACGCCTTGCCAGGCGCGACGGTTCAGCCGGCGCAGCGGCCCGAGCGGCAGCCGCAGCGCCGGCGCCAGACGGTTGACGCCCCCATTGAGGCGCGCGCGCGCAAGGTCCGTGAGGCTCCAGGTTTCCGCCTCGATGCCCTCGTTCAGAATGCGCTCGCTGAGCGCCGGCGACAGGAGGATCCGATTGCCGGCGACGAACCAGCCCGGTTCGGCGAGCTTGCGATGCGCGGCGACGAAGTCAGGGCGCGGGATGCAATCGCCGTCAAGAAAGATGCAGTAATCGCCGCGGCTGCCCAGAACGGCGCGATTGCGAATCTCGGCGGCACGAAACCCCTGGTCGGCCTGCCAAACATGCACGAGCTCGAACCCGCTTGCGGCGGCGCGGCGCTCGATCGCTTGCGCGGTGTCGGGGCCGGAACCGTCATCGGCGATCACCACCTCGAAGCCGCGGTCGGTCTGGCGCGCAAGGCCGCGCAGCGCCGCGGCGAGCGCGTCCGGACGGTTATAGGTTGAAACGATCACCGAGATCAGCTCAGCCACGGCGGCGCGCCTCGATCCAGGCCTTCATGTAGCGGTAATATGACCCTTCGGCATTGGCGACGGCGAGCAGAAAGCCCTCGCGCCCGTCGAGAAAGCCGGCGCGCAGGATGTAGGTGCGGAAGAACGAATAGAGCCCATGGGTGATGCCGCTGAAGAACGACACCCGCCGGCCGCTATCGACAAGCATGCTCGCGCCCGCGGTGGAGTAGCGATCCATGCGCGCGATCGCATCTTCGAGCCGGTGCACCGGGTCATGGTGCAGCGGCTCGCCAAGCCGCTCGACTCGCCCCGTGCACACGATCCGCTCATGCACGATATCATCGGTGAATCGCGCATGACCGCGTCGGAACAGCCGCAGCACATAGTCCGGATACCAACCGGAATGGCGCATTGCACGGCCGCAGAAGGTGGACAGCCGCGGCAGCTCGAACCCGTCGGCCGACGCTTCGACGATCACCTTGCGGACCGCGGCTGCGAGTTGCGGGCTCGCACGCTCGTCGGCATCGACCGACAGGACCCAATCGCCGGTCGCAAGCGAGAGCGCATAGTTCTTCTGCGCGCCGAATCCGTCCCAATCGCGATGCTCGACCAGGGCGCCGGCCGCGCGCGCGATCGCCACTGTATCGTCGCTGCTGCCGCAGTCGACGACGATCCGCTCGTCGCAGAAGGCAAGGGTTTCGAGGCAAGCGCCGATATTCGCCGCCTCGTTGTGCGTAATGATGATGGCGCTTAGCCGCGTCACTTGAGCTCGCATCCCCCGTCGCATGACACGATCCCGAACAGTCTGCAGCCTTGCGGGATCATGCTCTCTTTGTCCGGTCGCATGATCTTGTCCGAAAAGTCTCCAACTTTTCGGGATCATGCTCTCTTTGTCCGGTCGCATGATCTTGTCCGAAAAGTCTCCAACTTTTCGGGATCATGCGCGCTGATTGAGCGGCCACATTCTCTGCGGCGAACCGGTTCCCACTTCGCCGGACAATGCTCTGGCGAACCGGACGCCCCATCGCCCGCAAAGAGCTTCTCAAGGCTTCACGATCCGGTTGCGCAAGACGCCGATCTTCTCGATTTCGAGTTCGACGACATCGTTCGGGGCAAGCGTGCGACCGAGCTCATGGGCCGAGCCGGTGCCTACCGTTCCCGAACCGATGATCTCGCCGGCAAACAAGGTCTCCGCTTGGGAGATATAGGCGATCAGATCCCAGAACGTGTAGTGCATCGTGCGGCTGTTCCCGCCGCCCCAGCGCTCGCCGTTCACCCGCGCCTCCATCGCCAGCGCATGTGGATCGCCGATCTCGTCGAGCGTGACGATCCATGGGCCGAACACGTTCCCGGTGTCGAAGTCCTTGCCCTTGGCGGGTCCGAGCCCGACCGTCATCTCCTCGAACTGCACGTCGCGTGCGCTGAAATCGTTGAAGATGGTGAAGCCGAGGACATAGGCGGCGGCGTTCTCGGCGCGAATATCCTTGCCGGTCCTGCCGATCACGCAGGCAAGCTCCAGTTCGTAGTCCATCCAGTCCGAATAGGCCGGCCAGATCACGTCGGCGTCGTGGCCGATCACATTGAAGCGGTTGCACTTGAAGTAGACCGGCCGCTTGTACCAGACCTCCGGCATGCGCTGCGCCCTGCCGCTGCGCAGCTCGACCTGGCGGCGGCTGTTGCGCACATGCTCTTCGAAGGCCATGCAATCGCGGATCTGGCGTGGGATCGGCAGCGGCGCGAGCAGCTTGACGTCGTCAAGGTTTTCGGCCGCTTCGGTCGGCCACAGCCGCGCCATCGCGGCGGCGCGCTCGAGTCCCGGGCCGGCGGCATCGATCAGCGAGCGCATGTCGGCGAAGGTGGGATCGGCGCGGCCATGCACCTGTTCGGCAGCCGCCCAAAGTCCCAGCACCTGGTGCTGCTCGACGTCGACGACGCCGAGCCGCGGGCTCTTGTGAAATCCGGAAAAGGTCGCAAGCTTCATCTTTCGTCTCGGTTCGTCTCGTTTTGTCTCGACAATGGTGCGCGACCTTGCGGGTCGCTGGAGCGCGGTTGCTTCGGGTTGATTCGATCACGCTCCCATTTTCTTCTTGTCTTGTCGCATGATCTTGTCCGAAAAGTCTGCCAACTTTTTGGGATCATGCTGCGGGGAGGCGGGACGGGCTGTGCGCCCAGGCAGCGGCATGCCTGACAACCGCCGGTCTCGCAATGACCTCGGGCCGCGACCATTCGGTAGCGTGTTGTCCCCGCCGGATCAGTTCGATGACGAACGATCCTGTGGCCGGGCTTGCGCTTTCTCGGGCACGCAGGGAAGGGCGAGCGGGGACGTGTCGTCGCCGTGCAAGCCAAAACGGCCTTGGCAAATGTCCTCGATCCCCGCATGCTTGCCTGGGGACGAGCGGGCCAACGACCCGCCCCGCCCTTCAAGGATTCGCACGGGGAGGCAACCGCAGGACATATTGCATGTCACGAATATGATGGCTACACGAAAGCCGTCACTCTTCCGTTCAACGATGTGGGGAAACGATGTCCGACCTTGTGAAAGGCAAAGGTGCGGGGCTTGCCGCGGAAGCCGGCGCGCCTGCGTCGGACCGCCTCGCGCATTTTCCCATCGCCCTGTTTGCGTCGGTGATGGGAAGCGCGGGATTTGCGATTGCGACCCATCGCCTGGAGCAGGTCGTCGGCGCCGGCGCCACGGCAAGCACGGCGATCGCCGCCTTTGCGGCCGTGCTTTTCGTCGTGATCGCTGTGATCTATGTCGCCAAGATCATTCGGCGTCCGGCAGCCGTGTTGGCGGATTGGCGCCATCCGGTGCGCCTGAGCTTTTTCCCGACCGTCAGCATCGCGCTGCTGTTGCTTGCCATCTGCGCGCTGCAGCTTGCGCCGCAAGTCGCCGAATCGCTGTGGCTGATCGGGATGACGCTGCACCTCTATGTGAGCTTCACCATCGTCTCGGTCTGGATCGGGCAGCGCGCGTTCGAGCCGCCCCATCTCAACCCGGTCTGGTTCATTCCCGCGGTGGGCAATATTGTCGTGCCGCTTGCCGGGGTTCCGCTTGGCTATGTGGAAGTGAGCTGGTTCTTCTTCTCGATCGGCGTGCTGTTCTGGCTCGTTCTGGTCTCGCTCGTCTTCAACCGGCTGATCTTCCACAATCCGCTGCCGGAGCGGCTGTTGCCGACCCTGATGATCCTCGTCGCACCGCCTGCCGTCGCGTTCCTTGCCTATATGCGGCTGACCGAGGGCGCGCTCGATCCGTTCGCGCGCGTGCTGTTCTATGCGGGGCTTGGCCTGTTCCTGCTCGTCGCCTTCCAGGTCCAGCGGCTGGCGACGCTGCACTTTGCCTTGTCGTGGTGGGCCTATTCCTTTCCGCTCGCGGCACTGACCACGGCCGCCGCCGTCTATAGCGAAGCGGTCGACTCGCTGGTACTCCGGGTCGGGTTCTTTACGCTCTATGGCCTTCTCGCCGCGGTGATGGCGCTGCTCTTGTTCCTGACGATCCGGGCGATCGCCCGCGACGAAATCTGCCGGCCGGAGACCTGAGACGCTGCAGCAGTTTGACGGTCTCACGCCTCCCGCTCCCGGAAAGCTCCCCGGCCAGCTTTGCCGCAACACGCGTTAGCGCGAGGTCTTTGCCAGAAAGGCGTCGACGGCCGCGCGGTGCTCGGCGGTCGAGTAGCAGATCGCCTGAGCCTGCCGGCCGAGCGCGAACACCTCCTCGTCACCGAGCTCGAAAGTCCGGTTGAGGATTTCCTTGGCGAGCGCCAGCGCCGTGGGCGAGCCTTGGCTCAGTTCGCTCGCAAAGGCGCGCGCCTCGGCAACCAGCCTCTCTGCGGACGTCACCTTGTCGATCATCCCGATTTCCAGTGCCTCCGAAGTCTCGACACTGCGGCCGGTGAAGATTAGCTCCTTGGCTCGCGCAAGGCCTATGCGGCGCGGGAGGAAGTAAAGACCGCCGCCGTCCGGGATCAGGCCGCGATGGATGAAGCTCATGGCAAAGCTCGCGCGCTCCGCCGCGATGACGAAGTCGCAGCACATCGCCAGATCACAGCCAAGCCCGATCGCCGGCCCGTTGACCGCGGCGATGGTGGGCTTCAGGAGTGCGTGCAGCCCGCCGACCGCTTGATGCAGCCGCCGCTGGCGACGCCAGCCATTGAAGGCGAGTTCGCCCGCCGGGGCCTGCAGACTCTGCTGCATGACCGCGAGATCGCCGCCCGCGCAGAACGCAGAGCCATTGCCGGTGATCACCACGGCACGAACCGCGTCATCCTGCGCGACGCGTTCGATCGCGGCGACCAACTCGGTGCGCAGGACCTCGTTGACGGCATTTCGTACCTCGGGACGGTTGAGCGCAAGCACAGCGACTGTCCCGTCGATCGCGACCTCGACGGTCGACATTGTCTTGTCATTGGCCATGGCGGCGTTCTCTCAGGTTGGGTGGGATTGCGAGATTGGCGGGGACGGCCGCCAAGGAGGGGTTCAGATGTTGTGTGCTCCGCCTACCGGGCGGCTTTCGACTCGCGCGAAGTTCTGCTACCGACAGAGGCTGGACCCGCCGCCGGGTCCGCTGGGGAGAAAGGCCTTTTACGATCAATCTCGGTTACAGGTAAGGGAGCGCTGGAGTCCCGATCGATGCGCACACTTGTCTTCTCTCTGCTCACTTTGTCGCTCCTGCTTGGCGGGTGTGGTGAGGGTCAATTCTTGCCGAAAGGCGAAAAGGGCGATCCGGGGCCGGCCGGACCGCCGGGGCCGGCGGGCCCGCCGGGACCGCCGGGACCGGAAGGCCGGGCGTCGGCAATGCGGTTCGCCGAGTTCACCTGCCAGCAGCAGCCTTGTTCCGCGAGCTGCGAGCAGACCGAGCGGATCATTACCGCGTTTGCGTTGAACCCGGCCGGAACGTTCACATACGAGTCCGACCGTGCGATCATCTATACGCCGCCGCGCCGAGGGCCGTCCGGAAAACTGGTGCTGGTCTGCGTTTCGCAGTAAGGCGCGACCCGAGCATGATCCCGAAGAGGCCGGCAGGCCATTCGGACAAGATCATGCGACCAAACTTAAGCGTTGAGAACGCGCGACCGATTCGATCTTAAGGGATCGCGTTCTCTTCCGTTCGTCCCCGTGAAAGCGGGGAACCAGATGCACCGCCAAAGGGGATTTCCACTTTCGCGGGAATGAACGGAAGGTGGCGTGTGATCGCGAAAGGTCCGCAGACTATTCGGACAAGATCATGCAACCAAACAAAGAGTTGGTAACGCGCGATCGATCCGACCCGACCCGAAGCGATCGCGCGCGCGGAGGGTCAGGCCTTCACGCCGCCGGGGCGCGTCGCCCGGCCGGCTCGATCGCCTCGACCTTGGCGCTGAGGCCCCCGAGCGCGATATGCGGCGGGGGCCGTAGCGCATCGGCAAGGAGTGCCGCGAGGTCGTCGCGCACGGCCGCGTCTGAATCGGTACGCGTGCAGATGCTGCACACGACATCTGCGGGCTGCGGAAGCGTGCCGGCCTCGCAGGTAAGCGAACCGGTCGAGAGCGCCAGCGTGCGCGGGAGTGCCGTCACGCCGAGGCCGGCGCCGACGGCCCGCGTCAGGTCATCGACATCCGAGCAGGTGAACACCGCCTCGTGCGCGCAGGCTGCCGCCTCCAGCGCCGCGACCATGTGACGGTGGAAGATGCAGTGCTCGCCGCGCGTCAGCAGGCGGATCGGCTGCGCGTCGTCGAGTGTGATGGTGGCGCCGCGGATCCATGTCATCTCGTCGCGCCAATGATGGGCGGCGGCCTGGTGCGGCTTGGCGCTCGACATCGCGACCACGATATCAAGGTCGCCCTGGTTCATCTCGTTCAAGAGCGCGAGACTGCCGCCGGTTTTCATGTGCAGGCGCACATCCGGCCATCGGTTGCGGAACGCGACCAGCCGCTGCCATAGCGGCATCCCGATGAAGTCGCCGGGCAGCCCGAATCGCAGGATGCGGGCGCCGTGCGGAGCGCGGGCAAGCGTCACGATCTGGTCATTGATCGCGAGCAGCCGGCGCGCCTCACCGACGACGCGCTCCCCCTTCTCGGTCACGCTCACGCCGGGCGCGCTCTTGTCAAAGAGATCGAAGCCGAGCAGGCATTGGAGCCGCTTGATCTGCGCACTTACCGCGGGCTGCGTTACCCCCAGCCTGCGCGCAGCCTTGGTGAAGCTGCGCATGTCGACGACGGCGAGCAGCGTGCGCAAGAGCTCAGTGGGGATATTGATCATGCAAAATCCATCTGGCATGCCGCTGGCGTGAAGCCGCACCTGGATGCCCCCAGAGTCGCAACGTGCCAAAAAAAACGACGTTTGATTTTGATTTAGGTCATGTACTCGTTACGGCGCGCTCCTTCGTCGCGGGAGCTCTGGAGCATTTCCAACCAGGGCGGAAAGGAACCCATTCGCTCCGCTTGATACGAGCCCGGGTGCGAGTGTTTCCTTCTCTGACGGTCCGATCCCGGACCGTCAGGTAAGGAACACTAGCTAATCCGATGCTTTGTGATGCGGCACCAACACAATGAGACGAGCCCAAGCGTTGGTGGCGCATCAATAGCGCAAGATCCCGAAAAGTTGGCAGACTTTTCGGACAAGATCATGCGATGAAATAAGAAGATAGAGAGCGCGATCGGTTCAAGGAGAAGCAATCGCGCTCTAGTGTTTCCTTCTCTGACGGTCCGGTACCGGACCGTCAGAGAAGGAACACTAGCTAATCCGTTACTTTGTGGTGCGGCACCAACACGATGAGACGAGCCCAAGCGTTGGTGGCGCATCACTGGCGTGTTTGCGTGAAGGAGAA
>JANQIP010000037.1 GCA_028282095.1 Xanthobacteraceae bacterium
AAACCAGCCGTCCGTCTTCCAAGCTTGCTCTGCCACTTCGTCTTCTCCGTTGGTGATCGATGCGTGGTGCGGGCCCAGTCCCGTGAAGCTGCGCGCTCCGAATGAAAATCCTTTCTCGCTTCAGTTTCCGTCGAGCGATGCGTGCCCGGCCGACCGACCTCGGACCCGGACTCACAGCTCACTGACACGGCGGTCTTTGGCGCGATGCTGATGCGTGGTCACCTCAAGATCGTTCCTGTGAAGCACTCTCTCGCGAAAGTGGGTACTAAAGCGCGATTCACTCAGCTTGAATCGATCGCGCTCTCTACCTCTTTGTATCGCGCCCTCTACCTCTTTGTTCGTCGCATGATCTTGTTCGAAAACTCCGCCACCCTTTCGGGATCATGCTCTCTTTGCTCGGTCGCATAATCTTGTCCGAAAAGTCTGCCAACTTTTCGGGATCACGCTCTCTTGGCTTGTCACATGATCTTATCCGAAAAGTCTGCCAACTTTTCGGGATCATGCTCAGAGCTTCACCGGATAGACCGGCTGCTCAGCGCAATGCACCCGAGCGACATCCTCGCGCATATGCTCCGAAGCTCCGCAAGCGCTTCGAAATGCCTGATCGCGATTACCCTAACCACAACTCATTAGCGATCATGTCGTCTGTGTTGAAATCATTATTTCTGTTCTTCGGCATCATAGAAGGCGATGAAAGCGCCGAAATCCAAGCAAGGCATGAGCACGATTGCTCAGTCTTGGCGCCGCCGCCGGCCTGGCAGCATTGTGGGATGGGTTGGGATGAGGACCATGGGACCAGATTGCCATCCGCCCATCGCACCGGAGGACTGGACACAGGAGCAGAGGCGTTCCGCTCGCGGTCGATTCAAGGAGACGCCATCGCGCTCTACGCTAAACCATGATCCCGAAAAGCCGGCAGACTTTTCGGGCAAGATCATGCGACAAAACTAAAGAGAAACAGAGGGGGATTGATTCAACCTGAAGGCATCGCGCTCTAGGCTGAAGGCTCTTTGATTATCACTCCTATCAAAATTCCTGATCCGGCAGGTCCTGACATGTGATTTCCCGTCCAAGCAGGCCTTGGGTACCGATCATTAAGAGAGGACAGCGCTGGCCGCGCCAGCGAAATCCATGCAATGGTGAGGTGCTCCATGAAGCAGGTTGAAGTTGCCGTTATTGGGACCGGTTGGTGCGGAGGCATTCGTGCCGAAACACTGGCGAGTTCGGCCCTCGTGGACAAACTGCATATCTGCGAAATCAGGCCGGATCGTCTAAAAGAAGTGCGTGCCCTGACCAATTCGGCAACCGCCACGCTCGACCATAGGGACATTGTGGCCAACGAGGCTATCTCGGTCGTCTACATCTCAACCACACCTGAAGGCACGCACTACCCCCTCGCGCGCGATTGCCTGGCCGCCGGCAAGCACGTCCTGCTCGAAAAACCCATCGCCATGGAGTTCTGGGAGGCCGATGAGCTGATCAAAATCTCGCGCGAGAACAACCTGAAATTCACGATCGGCTACTCACAGCGCTTCAACACGAAGTTCGCCTACGCCAAGAAGAAGATCGACGACGGGACTCTGGGCAAGGTGGTCAATGTCATGGTCTCGCGGCACCTTTCGCGCAGCCTCGGCAAGAAAATCGCCTCACGCGTGCGCCTTTCGCCCGCCGCGATGGAATCCACTCACGACCTCGATATCGTGTTCTGGATGCTCGAGCCGGCAAAGCCCGTGAAGGTTTATTCGCAGGGGGCCTATGGCTGCATGAAGGAGTTGAATGGCTCCTACGATACCATGTGGACCACCGTGACGATGGACAATGGCATGCTGGTGGTTATTGGCGGCGGCTGGAACCTGCCGCCAAGCTATCCCAATTTCTGTGCCACGTGGATCGAGATCACAGGCACCGAAGGCTCGTTGTTTCTCGACGACACGCATCGCGACAAATGGCTCAACACAGTGGCGGACGGCACCCGTTTCCCGATGTCGACTATGCCCGGTGAGCAGGTCGATCATGTGTTTGCCGGACAGATGGGTCCTGAAACCCTGCATTTCCTCGAAAGCGTTCTGCTCGACAAACCGGTTATGGTTACGCCCGAACATGCACGCATGGTGATGGAATCCTACCGTGCGGCCGATCTGTCTGCGGAAATCGGCGAGCCGGTCGACCTTCCCTTGGGCAACCGTGCAATCGCGCAACTTGCCGATATGTCGGAAGCCAACAAGCGCAGGTAACCGCGGGGCTTTTTGGGCCCTGGCACTATGGGCATTGGCATTTGCCGCTAAAGCGTGATCCCGAAAAACTGGCAGACTTTTCGGACAAGACCATGCGACAAAACAAAGAGAAAGAGAGCGCGATTGATACGCTTTCCGAGTGATTGCTTAGGGCTCAAGTCCTATCACCTCCCCCTGAAAGGGGGAGGTCGGCGAGCGGGGCAGCCAAGCTTGCGCAGCCTGCGCAGGCTTGGCTGCGTGCTCGCCGGGAGGGGGTCAACAGGACGGCCTCTGTCGCAGATGAAGTAGCCCCCTCCCCAGCCCTACCCGCAAGCGGGGGAGGGAATAAGGTCCTCAAGCCATAGCATGGTTCGTCACCGAACTAATCAATCGGAAATAGTATGAATCAACCTGAAGCTATCGCGCTCTAGACTCAGACGGCGGTGCTGCGTTGCGCCGCCGTCTTCTTTGCCGGAAGATGTCGGAACCGGTTTCTTAGAACGATTCCACAAGCTGCCGGTAACGCTTGGATTGGCTCCGCCGCATCTCGTCGTACTTTTTACCCAACACAAGATCGGTGTTTTCGCCCATCCGACCCATGAGTTTTTGATAGGTGCGTGATTTGGAGATTTGCGCGAAGGCATCACGCAGCGTCGCAAGGCGTTCGTCAGGCACACCGGCGGGTACCAGAACCACACGATGCATCACGCCGATCTCGGAGACCACATCATAACCAAGGTCAGCCGTGGTCGGAACGCCGTCAATAATGTCCTGTTCACCAACAACGAGGAGCGGGCGCAAATCCTGACCGGCGAGCACCGACGGAAACGCAAACGAGAAATCGACGTCGCCTGCAAGAAGCGCTTGAATGGCCGGTCCGCCGCCCTTGTAGGGCACCAGTGTTGCCTGAACACCAACTTCCTTGAGCAGCGCCAATCCCGGCACCATGAAGGCGCCCCAGTTGCCGCTGTGCCCAAATCGCAGTTTCCCCGGATTCGCAAGACCATAATCAACCAGTTCTTTAAACGATTTGAAGGGACTGTCCTTCCGCACAACAAGAACCGGCTGGGCAGTATTGACGCGAGCCACAGCGACAAAGTCCTCATTGGGCTTATAGGGCAAGCCCGTAACATGCTGCTGGAGTTGATCGATGTAATTATGCGTGAACAGCATCGTGTAGCCATCGGCCTTGGCCTCGGAAGCTGCCGTGGTTCCGGTCTGGCCGCCGGCTCCAGGCATCAACTGGACCAAGACGGGCTGACCGAGGACTTCAGGCAATACCGATGTGATAACACGAGCATTGAGATCGTGCGATCCGCCAGCACCGAGCGGAATAATCATCGTCAGCGGGCGGTCGGGAAACTTCTCAGCAGCCGCCAAGGTCGAGAAACCGATAAGGGCGGCGCAGAGTGATATTAGCAGTTTCAAGGAACGCATTTCATGCCTCCTCCCGTTCGTTACTCGGTTCTTCACTATGGCGCTTTTTGCGCTCCAAATTCTCTCAGCGTTGGAACTCACTGATCCACCGTTCAGAGTGCAAGATGGCTCGTTGCGGGTGAAATCATAATTTGCGATTGACTGTATCACCTTTTTGCATGGCTATCCGGGCTGCCCACACTCACCGGGCTTGCTCCGTAATGCTGCCGCCAAGCCGGCGCTGGCGTCGTGCGATCCAGTAGATCAGGAAAGGTGAGAAAACGAGCACGGCAACCGTGATGGGTCGCGACTCGACGAGATAGCCAATCAGGTCACCGCGCGCCAGCAAGGTGGATTGTCCCACAGCGTACTCAAGCGGCGGCAGCAAGATGAAGCCCATGACGAGCGGGGTCACATCCAGCGCCAATTTGCGGCATGCATAACCGAAGATGCCAAAACCCACCATGAAGTAAAGGTCAAGCGGATTGGAGCGGTAGACATAGGTGCCGGCCACGGCGAAAAGCAGCATCAAGGGCAACAGATAGGCCCGGTTGATCGAGACGATGCGTGCAAACACGGGTGTCATGAGATAGCCGATTACCAGCAACAGAACGCAGGCGATCAGCATGGACAGCAGCAGCGAATAGACCAAAGCCCCTTGCTCCTGAAAAAGCTGGGGCCCCGGCCTCAACCCTTGCGCCACAAAGGCGCCAAGCATGATGGCGGTGACGTTGTCGCCGGGAATGCCAAGGGTCAAGAGCGGCACCATGGTCGGGCCATTGACGGCATTGTTGGCTGCCTCCGGCGCCGCAACGCCCTCAATCTCACCTTTGCCGAACTTGCTTGGGTCCTTGGATGCGTTCTTGGCCGCCGAATAACCCATGAACGCCGCAACCACCTGCCCCACCCCGGGAATCATGCCGATCATCCCGCCAAGGGCTGTGGACCTTAGAATTGTGCGCATGCACTTTTTCAACTCGCGCCAGCGCAACCTTTCGCCGACGGCCTGGCTGCTGGCATTTTCCGGCAGACCAGACTTGCGCTTTTCCATGGCAACGAGAATTTCTGGAATAGCGAAAAGCCCGATGATCAACGGCAGCAGGTGAATGCCGGCCTGCAGCGGATGAAAGCCGAAATCAAAACGCACCATCGCGCCAATCGGGTCCTGACCAATCATGGCCAGGAACATGCCGATCAGCAGCATCACCATGCCTTTGAGGAAGCTGCTGGAGCTTGAGACAACGATGATCAAGAGGCTGAGTATAAGGATCGCCGCGATCTCCGGCGGCCCGATCAGCAAGGCGATGGCGGCGATGATGCCAATGATCAATATGGTGCCGAAGGAGGAGAGGAAATCGGCAACGGCCGAGGCGACAAGCGCGATCTCAAGGGCCTTTCGGGACTCGCCTTTGCGTGTCATCGCCGGCCCGTCCAAGGTGGTCGCCACCGACGCTCCAGTGCCCGGGATGTTCACAAGAATGGCTGGAATGCTGCCACCGAAAATCCCACCTTTGTACACGCCGATAAGAAACGGAATTCCCAGGATCGGCTCGAGGAAAAACGATATCGGCAGAACGATGGCCATCGCCATGACGGTTGTGAAACCAGGCAACGCGCCCACCAGCATGCCAAGCATCAAACCGGCGGCAATCATCGCGACAACGTCCAGACGCAGAAGCATCTCCGACGCTTGGACAAGAAGGTCGATCATTGCGTGAACCAGGGAAAAGCCGGCAGCGACACGTTGAGCAGTCGCGTGAACATGAAGTAAATGAGGAGCGGCGCAATCAAGGCCACGATGCCGATGCCGATGACATTGCGCGAGCCGTAGAGCAACGCGATCGCAACGGCCGACAGGGCGCTGGAAACCACAAACCCAAGCGGTTGGAGCAGCGTCACATAGGCCGTCATCAGCACCAGGACGAGCGCTATTTCCGCGTAGTCTTGCCTTGTGAGCTCAGCAAAGCCGTTTTCGCTATTCATATCAAAACTGGTGAGCAGATAGAGCACGCCTATGATCACAAACCCAAGGGCTGCCAGTCGTGGAAAGAGCGAGGGGCTCATCCCCGCATGAATCTGACGAAGAAAGGCCGGCGGCTCGTCGACCTGATAGGGAATAAGCACCCAGATCACGACACCGAGCAGGATCACGGCAGCCGCAATGCAGCTATCCATGTTCCAGGCTTTCAGATCGACCAGGTTCCTTGCCCGTTTAACCTGCCGGTTCGGCGCCATCTTTGCCCTCTTTTCGGCAAGACTGGCATCGATGCTTCATGTCCAGCCCATTCGGACCAAAGCCCGTCAGCCTACGCCCGAAATCTGCAATGCGACCCAAACGATAACCGGCAATCCGGCAAGCGTGAGAAGGGTTGAAACCACGATCACACCAGCCACCTTTTCGGGCGACCGCGCGAACCGCTCGGCCATCAGGAAATGCACGACGGCCGAGGGCATCGTTGCAATGATCCAAACTACGCCCGCTTCGATACCGGTCAGCCCGAAGGACCAGATCACCACCAACGCACCGGTCGCACCTGCAACGAATCGCATCAACGACATGCCAAGTGACAGGCCAAAATAGTGGACCTTGAACTGCGAGAGCGAGGCACCCAGAAGCATGAGCATGAGGGGCACGACCAACCCACCGAGCAGCTCGGTGGTTCGCCCGATCCACTGCGGGACGCCAAGATCGAAAACGACGACAAGAACGGTCACGACACTGGAGAGAATAATCGGCTCGCGCAGCAGCTTGCGCGGATCGAACTGACCTGCCGTCACCACGAGCCCAAGCGTGTTCTGCGATATCGAGACAACCAGGAAATAGGCGATGGCCGGTGGTAACCCGGCCGGGCCGAACACCATGAGCGCCAAAGGCAATCCCATATTGCCCGAGTTGCCATTCATGGCGGACATTAGATAGGTATGCAACGGCTGCCGCGCTACTTTCAGAATGACGATGCCCACCAGCGTCGAAACGGCGATCACACAGACCGCCGCCATGGCGACCAGCCCGACCTCGGCGATATCGACATCCGCGCCTGTCAGGTTGGAGAAGATCAGGCAGGGCACGCCCACGCGCAGCACCAGCGAGCCTATTGTGTCGTTGTCGAAAGGAAATTTCAGCCGGGCCCACAGATAACCGAGTGCGATGATAAGGATAACCGGCGCGACGACCGCGATAATCTCGAGGAACAATGAAAACGGTCTCCTTCGGGCTGGCGATCATGGCGTGCGCTCGCAATTGGCCATGCGCTCAATAACCTTGCAGACCGCTGCCGCATCGAGATGGCCAAGCCCTTGCGCGTTCGCCGCTTGATAGTACTGAACGGCAGCCTGATAGAGCGCAATGGGCGAACCGACACTTGCGGCATGTTGGGCGATGATCTGGGAGTCTTTAAGCGGAACTGAGAAGTTCATCCCTTCTTTGTCATAATCATTCTCTGCCATCAGCGCACCGCGCACCTCGAACATCGCCGAACTGGAGCCACTGCCGGAAATCACCTCATGGAAAACCTTCGGATCGAGCCCTGATTTGATTGCCAAAACCATGGCCTCGGCCGCGACGGTGTTATGAACCAGATTGAGAATGTTGCCACATAGCTTGGTCTTGGTTCCGTTGCCGAACGCGCCGACGTAATGCTCTTTCTTGCAAAAGGACTGCAGTATGTCGCGGACCGCCAGATAATCCTCATGGTTCCCACTGCAAAAAGCCGTCAGGCCCTTCTTCAGCGCCATAATCCGATTGCCGCTGACGGGGCAATCGAGGACTTTGCGTCCGGCTTCTTCCAGTCTCGCGCGGGCTGCTTCCTTGTCTGTCAGCGCCAAAGTGCTCAGCTCGACCACGATCTGATCGGTGTGCTCAACCGAGGCGATACCGTCGCTACCCGCGACGACATCAAGAAGGGCCGCAGCATTGGGCAGACAGGTGAAGATCACCGGGCATGAGGACGCTACCTCCTGAACAGAGGCGGCCAGAACGACACCCGCCCGCACGCTGGCCGCGCGCGCTTTATCGCTCACGTCAAATCCCAAGACATTGCGACTGGCGCTGACGAGGTTGGCGGCGATAGCCGACCCCAGCACACCGAGGCCGATGAAGCCCACTTGCGCCATCCCGCCCCTCCCGGTGACCAGCGTTCTTTGTGTCCCGCTCGATTGTTGAGCCACGCGATGCGGCTTTCCGATATTCCTTTTTGAAAAACAACGCTGTCAAGATATCTTCACAAGACAGCTTTTCGGGACCTCGCCGGAGAGCTGCTTTACCGTATTGATTCTTATTAATAAAAATCCGCCATTAGAGAAAATCATGCACGTTCTCGCAAAAAATAATGTGCTGCAATATCTCAGGCGGAAAATTCGCTATGCGGAAAGTGTCACAAACGCTCCGATCCGGTGAGACTTCCCAGCCGAGCGCGAGCGATATTGACGAGCAGTTGCATGTCGATGTCTTGGCCTGCGTGATGGCGCGCCGGGCGCTCAGTTTTAGGAACGACAAATCGCGCAGCGCGCGACAGAGTGATCCCGAAAAGTTGGCAGACTTTTCGGACAAGATCATGCGACAAAGCAAAGAGAAACAGGGCACGATGGATTCAAGGAGAAGCCATCGTGCGCCAGGTTTGGCAAGAGCCCTGTGCAATCTAAGGGATATCTACATCTTCGTGGCAGTCTACGACGAAGAGAAATCTTCGATAAGGGCACCCAGCGCGAAAACGCGACGCAATCTCACGCCTCTCAACATATGCGCGATCTCGAGCGCGCGCTCAACGTCCAGAAATTCGTTCGCGAACATGGCACGGCCATGCCAATACCTGCCGCAACAAACTTCTATAGAAATTGCCTGAATGTTCTACGCGCGAGGCTTGGCACATTGCTCGTAATTGGAAAACGATCCGCAACCAACCTTCGCCACCGATACCAGCCCTTTAAAATGTGCGCCTGTTTGGCGCATACCTAATCGGCGACCGGCTTCATGGGGAGGACCAAAAAGTTGAACAGCGATCTGGTGCGCATCGGCGGCTATCAAGGTGAGAAGTCGATTCTAACCGCCGGTCTGATCCGTTTTGAAGAGGCGCTCGCGGAGGAAACCGGAGCGCTCGCAGTCGAACGAACCAACAATGTCACTGAGACGGGTGTAACCGCACGCAGCCTGTTCGATGGCGTTGAAAGCGGTCGCTTCCACATTGGCTATATGGCCTCTGGCTACCTGACCGCCAAAGTTCCGGAGCTGGCTGTCCTTGACCTGCCTTTCTCGGTGGATGACCGGCATACCGCATACAGAGTACTGGATGGCGATCTCGGTACGATGCTCGATCGGGCGGTGCGTGATCAAAGCGGCTATCAGATCCTGGGCTTCTGGGACAATGGGTTCCGGCAATTGACCAACAAACACCGCCCCATCGTGAGCCCGTCCGACTGCGCCGGCATGATTATTCGCACGCTCGACAACGCCATCTATGTGGAAACCATGGCCGCCATGGGTTTTGAACCGCTGGTGACAGATGTGCGGGACCTGAAGGACGCGGTGACCTCCGGGAGGGTGGATGCGCAGGAAAATCCGATGACAAATACGGTCCTGTTCGACCTGCACCACCATCACCGGCACATCAGCCTGACGGGTCATTTCTTCGGCGTCATGCTGTTCGTCTGCAATGCGGACTGGCTCGCCTCTCGGTCGCGGGAAACGCAATCAGCCATTCGGAGCGCTAGCCTTGCGGCAACAGCCCATCAGCGGACACTGGCGGAAGCTGAGGACACACAGGCGTTGGTGCTTCTCAAAGAGGCGGGCGTTGAGATCAGTGAACCGGACCGTGATGCCTTCCGGGCGGCCTGCTCGCAGATCGTCGAGCGCGAAAGCGCCAAACTCCCCAAAGCGCTTGTCGATATCTACCTTCGGCGCAAGCCAGCCTGAGTGCGCTGGCGCATGATCCCGAAAAGTTGCAGACTTTTCGGACAAGATCGTGCGACGAAACAAAGGGAAACGGAGCACGATTGGTTCGACCTGAAACCATCACGCTCTAGTAGCGTGAGAAATCCGCGCTAGACCCTGAAAAGTTGCCAGCCCTTCTCGCTCGGACAAGATCATGCGAGAAAACAAAGAGAGTGACGGCGCATTTGATTCAAGCTGAAGCCATCGCGCTTCCGGATCCTACCAGGGTCCGAACTCAGTCAGACCCAGAAAGCGATTGAGATTGCCAGGGCGCCGGCTGACAGGAAGTTCGCCGCCGGCCGATCCGCGACGGTTTGAGATCCGACGAAAGTCTATAATGCGGCAGAGGGGCTGCTTCGGTCCGCCATCACTGGCGGCAACCGAACTGATTTGGCGCATCGTTTGCCGGCTTACACCCGAATAGACGCCGGAAATGCGCATTATTGCCGGGAGGCAACTTGAGAAGCCGATCCGCTGGCAATCCAAGAATGCAAATCGTGTTCGAGTGATTTGCTTAATTCCGAGTAAGTACCACGGGCATAGGGTTCTCCTTGAGGGTCAGTTCCGCCGAAAGAGGTTGCTCGCCTCGCTCGCTGATGTACCCGGACGATAAGAACGAGAAAGAACTGGTAACAAGGACGAGGCCGCTCGGTCTCGGCCAAAACGTCGATATGGAGCCGCCAAGCCATGCCAATCCTAGTCGGCAATAACCACGACAATACCCTGCACGGCACTGAAAGGGGCGATCTCATCATCGCAAGAAAAGGCGATGACACGGTCAATTCCGGTGCAGGTGATGACATCGTGCTTGCGGGAAGGGGTGATGATACCGTCGACGCCGGTGCAGGCGATGACATCGTGCTCGCTGGAAGGGGCGATGATACCGTTTATGCCGGCGATGGCGATGATCTCGTGCTTGCGGGAACGGGCGATGATACCGTCGACGCCGGTGCAGGTGATGACATTGTGCTCGCTGGAAGGGGCGATGATACCGTCGATGCCGGCGATGGCGATGATGTCGTGCTCGCCGGAAAGGGCAAGGACACCGTCTACGCCGGCGATGGCGATGATTTCGTGCTGGCTGGAACGGGCGATGATACCGTCTATGCCGGCGACGGCGACGACGTCGTGCTCGCCGGAAAAGGCGATGATACTATCGAGGGGGGTGGCGGCGACGACTTCATTTCTGGTGACAAGGGCGACGATGTAATCGAGCCTGGATCAGGCGACGATACCGTTTTCGGCGGTCGGGGCGACGACACAATCATTCATGTTGAAGCCGAGAACCTCGCCACTTGGGAAACCTACGCCGGCGGGCAGGGCTACGATACGCTGCGTCTGGTCGTCAGTCAGGTGATCTTCGATTCGGAGGCGTTTCAGGCCGAGCTCGCCTCCTTCCAGGCAATGATCGACCAAAACGGGTCGGCCTCGGGGACTTTCGAGAGCCTCGGCATCGAATTCCACTCCCTCGAAGCGATCGAGGTTGTCATCGACGGTGGCAGCAATCAGCCCCCGAGCATCACGGTCACAGACCCCGCAGCCGTTAGCGAGGGCGATACCGGGACGACCGACTTGGTGATCGTGACCGTTTCCGATCACGTCACGATCAGCGATCCCGACGGCGGCGATACGCCTGTCCCCTATGCGGGCAGTTTGGCGCTGCAGACGACCACCGGTCCATCGCCGGCAACGGGCCTCGCTGCGCTGTTTACGCTCGATACTCTCGCCGGGACGATCAGCTACGACCGCGCCGATTTTGACTATTTGGGCGATGGCGAAACCGTCACGGCGACCTTCAGCTTTGATGCATCCTCGGGGCCGGACACCTTGGTGCAGACGATCGCCGTCACCATAACCGGCACCGATGATGCCGCCATTGTGTCCGGTGACACAACCGGCGCCGTCACCGAGGGTGACGTGGAAGACGCCCCCGTCACGGCCACGGGCGCCATCGCCGTCAGTGATGTCGACGAAGACGACAATCCGAGCTTCGCCGACAGAACGGCCGACGGCACTTACGGTTCGATCCTTGTCAACGCCGCCGGCGACACCTGGACCTATACGCTCGACCAGGCCTCGGTGCAGCATCTCGATGATGGCGATACCGTCACCGACACGCTGACGCTGACCGACAGCGCGGGCAACACAAAGGACATCGCCGTCACCATTGCCGGCACCGATGATGCCGCGGTGATCACCGGAACCTTTACCGGTACCGTCACCGAAGGCGACGTGGAAGACGCTCCCGTCACGGCGACAGGTGACATCGCCGTTTCCGATGTCGACGAAGACGACAATCCGAGCTTTGCCGACAGAACGGCTGACGGCACTTACGGTTCGATCCTTGTCAATGCCGCCGGCGACACCTGGACCTACACGCTCGACCAGGCCTCGGTGCAGCATCTCGATAATGGCGACAACGTCACCGACGCGCTGACGCTGACCGACAGCGAAGGCAACACAAAGGACATCACCGTCACCATTGCCGGCACCGATGATGCCGCGGCGATCACCGGAACCTTTACCGGCGCCGTCGCCGAAGGCGATGAGGAAGATCCTCCCGTCACGGCCACGGGCGCCATCGCCGTTTCCGATGTCGACGAAGACGACAATCCGAGCTTCGCCGACAGAACCGCCGACGGCACTTACGGTTCGATCCTTGTCAACGCCGCCGGCGACACCTGGACCTACACGCTCGACCAGGCCTCGGTGCAGCATCTCGATAATGGCGACACCGTCACCGACACGCTGACCCTGACCGACAGCGAAGGCAACACAAAGGACATCACCGTCACCATTGCCGGCACCGATGATGCCGCGGCGATCACCGGAA
>JANQIP010000284.1 GCA_028282095.1 Xanthobacteraceae bacterium
CAGACTTTTCGGACAAGATCATGCGACAAACAAAGAGAAACAGAGCATGATCCCGAAAAGTTGGCAGACTTTTCGGACAAGATCATGCGACAAAACAGAGAGAAACAAAGCATGATCCCGAAAAGTTGGCAGACTTTTCGGACAAGATCATCCGACAGAACAAAGAGAAGGATGGCGAGCCGCGGCAGGACCGCCCGTGACAGTTCTCGCACCGGTCGCTATTTTACTCGCCATGGATACCGTCCTCGACCATCCACCGCCCGCGTCGGCCGAGTTGTTCGACATTGCGGCGGCGACCGCCGATCTTAACCATATCGCCCTCGACTATGGCGGCTGCGAGCCGGAGCTGCGGATCGCGGTGGCGCAGCGTCTGAAGGCGGCCGTCGCCGAGGGGCGGGCGATGGCCGAGCAATTGCTGCAGCGGGACCGCCAGGGCCGGCTCTGCGCCGAGCGGCTCTCGCAGATGCAGGACGAGCTCATCCGTGTTCTTTATGAGTTCGCCACCACCCATCTTTACACCGCGCAGAACCCCTCGGAAGGCGAGCATATGGCCGTGGTCGCGACCGGCGGCTACGGCCGCGGGACGCTGGCCCCGGGCTCGGACATCGATCTTCTGTTCCTGCTCCCCTACAAGCAGACCGCCTGGGGCGAATCGATCGCCGAGACGATTCTCTATTGCCTGTGGGACATGGGGCTGAAGGTCGGGCATGCGACGCGCTCGGTCGACGAGTGCATCCGCCAGGCCAAGGCGGACATGACCATCCGCACCGCCATCCTCGAAGCCCGGTTCCTGCTCGGCGAGCGGAGCCTGTTCGACGAACTGGTGACGCGCTTCGACATGGACATTGCGCGGACCACCGGGCCGGAATTCGTCGCCGCCAAGCTTGCCGAGCGCGAGGAGCGCCTGCGCCGGGTCGGGAGCTCGCGCTATCTGGTCGAGCCCAATATCAAGGACGGCAAAGGGGGGCTCCGCGACCTGAACACGCTGTTCTGGATCGCCAAATACGTCTATCGCGTCCGCAAGCCCGAGGAACTGATCGATTGCGGCGTGTTCGACCGGCAGGAATACCGGCTTTTCCAACGCTGCGAGAACTTCCTCTGGGCGGTCCGCTGCCAAATGCACTTCGCCACCGGCCGGGCGGAGGAGCGTCTGTCCTTCGACATTCAGCCCGAGATGGCGGCGCGGCTCGGTTACCGGGCGCAGCCGGGCCTGCGCGAGGTCGAACGCTTCATGAAGCGGTACTTCCTGGTGGCCAAGGATGTCGGCGACCTCACCGCCATTCTGTGCGCCGGGCTCGAGAGCCAGCACCAGAAAGAGGTGCCGATGCTCAACCGCTTCGTGGCGAGGCTGCGCCAGCGCTCGCCACGGGT
The DNA here is from genome assembly GCA_028282095.1 of Xanthobacteraceae bacterium. Taxonomy (GTDB): domain Bacteria; phylum Pseudomonadota; class Alphaproteobacteria; order Rhizobiales; family Xanthobacteraceae; genus Rhodoplanes. Next base: position 1,372 of record JANQIP010000284.1, read on the forward strand.
GCTGCGCGAGAGCGATGATTTCATCGTCGACAACAAGCGCATCAATATTGCCGACCCCGACGCCTTCCGGCGCGATCCGACGAACCTGCTGCGCATCTTTCGCCTGGCGCAGGTCCACGGCCTGCCCTTCCATCCCGACGCGATGCGGGCGGCGACCCGCTCGCTGCGGCTGGTCGACAAGCAGTTGCGCGCCAACCCCGAAGCCTATCGCCTGTTCTACGAAATCCTGACCGCCAAGAACGACGTCGAGATCGTGCTCCGCCGCATGAACGAGGTCGGCGTGCTCGGCCGCTTCATTCCCGATTTCGGGCGCGTCGTGTCGATGATGCAGTTCAACATGTACCACCACTACACCGTGGACGAGCACCTGTTGCGCTGCATCGGCGTGCTGGCGGAAATCGAAGGGGGAAAGAACGCGGAATATGGGCTCGCCAACGAGCTCATGCGCACGATCCTGCCGGGGCACCGCAACCTGCTCTATGTCGCGCTCTTCCTGCATGACATCGCCAAGGGCCGCACCGAGGACCATTCGATCGCCGGGGCGCGTATTGCACGGCATCTCTGCCCGCGCATGGGCTTTTCTCCGGCCGATACCGAGACCGTCGCCTGGCTGGTCGAGAACCACCTCGTGATGTCGACGATCGCCCAGTCGCGCGATTTGTCCGACCGCAGGACCATCGAGAATTTCTGCGCCATCGTGCAGTCGCTCGAACGCATGAAGCTCCTGACCGTCCTGACCACCGCCGACATCCGCGCGGTGGGGCCGGGCGTGTGGAATAGCTGGAAGGCGCAGCTCCTGCGCGCGCTCTATTACGAGACCGAGCCGGCGCTTACCGGCGGCTTCTCCGAGGTCAATCGGGCGCAGCGCGTTGCCGCCGCGCAGGCCCAGTTCCGTGCCGAGCTTGTCGATTGGCCGGGCGACGAGCTCGATCGCTATATCGCCCGGCATTACCCGGCCTATTGGCTCAAGGTCGATCTCAAGTCGCAAATCGACCACGCCCGCTTTGTCCGCGAGACCGAGCTCGATAAGAAGAGTCTGGCGACCAAGTTCGATTTCGATACCCATCGCGGCGTCACGGTTCTCACCGTGCTCACGCCCGATCATCCCTGGCTGCTCTGCCTGATCGCCGGCGCCTGCGCCAAGGCCGGCGCCAATATCGTCGATGCCCAGATCTACACGACGACCGACGGGCTCGCCCTCGATACCATCTCGATCTCGCGCGAGTTCGAGCGCGACGACGACGAGACCCGGCGTGCCGGGCGCGTGACCGAGGCGATCGAAGCAGCGCTGCGCGGCGACCTGAAGCTGCCTGAAACGGGGATGCAGCGCGCCGCACCGAAGGGCCGCGCCAGGGCGTTCATTGTTGAACCGGAAGTTTCGGTCAACAATCAGTGGTCACACCGCTACACAGTGGTCGAGGTGACCGGGCTCGACCGGCCGGGCCTGCTTTACGACCTTACGACGACGCTCTCCAAGCTCAACCTCAACATCACCTCGGCGCATGTCGCGACCTTCGGCGAACGGGTGGTCGACGTGTTCTACGTAACCGACCTGATCGGCGCGCGCATTACCTCGCCGACCCGCATCGCCACGATCAAGCGCGCTCTTTTGCAGGCCTTCGTGCGCCCGGACTCCCCGCCGGCGGAAAGCAGCGCAGCGGCAAGCGGTTGATTCTCTTGAACGATCGGCTTGTAGGGTGGGTTAGGCGCGCAGCGCCGTAACCCACCGTGGGAATGGCCAGCGATAGGAGCCAGTATTTGGCGGTGGGTTACGCGCCTTCCGGCGCTAACCCACCCTACACTCTGAGTGGAAGAGGGCGCTCCAGGCAAGGCGCTAGAGCATGATCCCGAAAAGTTGCAGACTTTTAGGACAAGATCATGCGGCAAAACAAAGAGAAATTAGAGTGCCATCGATTCAACCTGAATGGATCGCACTCTGGCGTCCTGACGCCGCCGAACTGCCTTTCTTAACGCGCCCTTAAAACGCTCCCGGTTAGAACGTCCGTCTGGGCTTGCGGACAGAAACGTGGTTGGTTCGCCTTGAACCAATCACGCTCGTTTTCTTCTTAATTGGTCGCATGATCTTGTCCGAAGAGTCTTCAGCTTTTCGGGATCATGCCCTAGTGATGCGGCACCAACACTTGGGCTCGTCTCATTGTGTTGGTGCCGCATCACAAAGCACCGGATTAGCTAGTGTTCCTTACCTGACGGT
>JANQIP010000013.1 GCA_028282095.1 Xanthobacteraceae bacterium
GCGCGAAGCACGGCGGGTGAGGGGCCAGTATCGGCGTTGCGGAGAAGCAAGAGCCCCTCATCCGGCTCGCGGCATTGCCGCTCGCCACCTTCTCCCCGCACGCGGGGAGAAGGTAACGTGGCGCAGGCAAACTCGCGCAGCTTGCGCAGGCTTGGCTGCGTGCTCGCCGGGAGGCGGGGTGTTGATCCGTTCGTTCCCGCGCAAGCGGGGACCCAGGCTGCTCCCAAAATGCTGGTTTCCCGCTTTCGCGGGAATGAACGGAACTCGTATCGATTGTTCAACCGGGATGATTATCGACATTTTGGACCGGGAGGATGGTCGACAGGTCTGGGTTTGCGGCGTGTTCGACCGGGGCGCGGGGGAGGGAGCAAGAGCTTCGAGCCACGGCATAGTTCGTCACCGAACTAATTCGCCGGAAACAGTATGATGACCTCATCATGAGCCGCGCGCGCCAAAACATTCCGGAAGGGGTGACGGCGGTGCAGTCGCAGGTCGCCGACCCCGCGCTGTCCGCCTTCGTCTCCGCCAATGCCGGCTCGGGCAAGACCCATGTGCTGGCGCAGCGGGTGATCCGGCTCCTGCTCGACGGCGTCGATCCCGCCAAGATCTTATGCCTCACCTTCACCAAGGCCGCCGCCGCCAACATGGCGAGCCGCGTATTCGACCAACTCGGCGCCTGGATCGCGCTCGACGACGATGCGCTCGACCAGCGCCTGCACCGCATCGGGGCCAAGCACATCGATGCCGCGAAGCGAGCGCGTGCCCGCCGCCTGTTCGCTGCCGCCCTCGACGTGCCGGGCGGGCTTAAGGTCGAGACCATCCACGCCTTCTGCACGCGGCTGCTGCAGCGCTTTCCATTCGAAGCCCGGACGCCGGCGCATTTCGCCGTGCTTGACGAGCGCGGCAGCGCCGACCTGCTCGACCGGGCAATGCTCGCCGTGATGCTCGAGGCCGCGGCCATGCCCGACAGTCCGCTCGGCCGCGCGCTCACCGCGGCGCTCGCGGGTGCCGCCGATTCGAGGCTACGCGATCTCGTGCGCGAAGCCGTGGGGCGGCGCGACGCGCTGACCGCCTGGATCGAGCAAGCGGGCGGACTTGATGCGGCCCTCACGCAGCTTTCGCAAACGCTCGGCATTGCCGAGGGCGACACGCGCGCCGGCATCGAGAAGAACATCACCGATGGCCCCCTCGTCCCATGTTCGGAATGGGCTGCCATCGCCGAAACGTGCAAGACGGGCTCGTCTTCCGACCAGGACCAGGCAAGGCGCTTGAACGACGCTCTGGCCGCAACAGGCACCGAACGGATCGAGACCTATCTGCAGGTATTTCTCACCAGCAAATTTGATCCGCGCGAGAGAATTCTCACCAAAGGCCTGGCGAAAAAACACCCCGTCCTCGCAGAAACCCTTGAGCGCGAACGCGATCGCCTCGTCCCCCTGCATGCGCGCCGCAACGCCATCATCTGCCGCGACCGCACCGCCGCGCTCGTCACCATCGCCGCCGAGGTGGTCGGTCGGTACGCCGCCGAGAAGAACCGCCGCGGCCTGCTCGACTACGACGACCTGATCGAGAAGACACTGGCGCTGCTGGGGGCGGTCGATGCCGCCTGGGTGCATTACAAGCTCGACCGCAGCATCGACCATGTGCTCATCGACGAGGCGCAGGATACGAGCCCGCAGCAGTGGGAGATCATCCGCCGGCTGGTCGCCGAGTTCACCGCGGGCGAAGGCGCGCGCCGCACGCGGCACACCGTCTTCGCCGTCGGCGACGAGAAGCAATCGATCTTCTCCTTCCAGGGCGCCGCGCCCAAGGAATTCGCGCGCATGCGCCGGCATTTCGATTGCACGCATCGCGCGGGCGGGCTTGCCTTCCTTGCCCGCGAGTTCAAGTTCTCGTTCCGCTCCGGCGCCAATGTGCTCGGCGCGGTCGATGCCGTGTTCGAAGCGCGGGACATGTTCGAGAGCGTGACCTCGGATGCGGACGGCATCCCGCCGCATGAGGCGCTGCCCGACGCCGCACCCGGCCTGGTCGAGCTATGGCCGCTGATCGAGCCCGATCCGGCAGACGAGATCGAGGGCTGGGACGCGCCCTTCGACGATGTTCCCGAGACGAGCCCGCGGATCAAGCTTGCGCAGAGAATCGCGAAAACAGTTCGCACCGCGATCGACCGGTGCGAATGGGTCGGCAGCGAAGGCCGGCCGCTCCGCGCCGGCGACGTGCTTGTGCTGGTGCGCCAGCGCGAGCCCCTGTTCGAAGCGATCATCCGCGCGCTGAAGGAGATTGGGCTTGCCGTCGCCGGTGCCGACCGGCTCACGCTCACCGAGCATATCGCGATCGTCGATCTGATGGCGCTGGCCGATGCGCTGCTATTGCCGGACGATGATCTTGCCTTGGCGGTCGCGCTGAAAAGCCCGCTATTCGGCTGGGACGACGCGCTCCTGTTCGAGCTTGCCTATGACCGGCAGCGGTCGTTGCGCGCGAGCCTTGCTGCGCGCGCCGCCGAGCGAGCCGAATTCGCAGCGGCCGCGGCGCGGCTCGATCATTGGGCCGCGCTCGCACGCAGCGAGAGCCCGTTCGTGTTCTTCTCACTGCTGCTCGGCGCCGAGGGCGTCCGCACCAGCATATTGGCGCGGCTCGGCATGGAAGCGAACGACGCGCTCGATGAGTTCCTCGAACTCGCGCTCGATTTCGAGCGGCGCGAGACGCCGTCATTGCAGGGCTTTCTCGGCTTCATCCGGGCAGCCACAACTGAGATCAAGCGTGACATGGAGATCGCCCGCAACGAGGTGCGGGTGATGACCGTGCATGGGGCGAAGGGCCTCGAAGCGCCGCTGGTCATCCTTGCCGACACGGTCCAGCCGCCCGCCGGACCACGGCCGCCGGCGCTGCTCGCGCTTCCCATCGCAGGCGCCGCCGAAGACGCGCCCCGCGCAATCGTGTGGCCGGGGCGGAAAGAGGCGGACGGCATAGCGCTCGCCGCAGCGCGCGAGGACGCGCGCTTGGAAGCGATCAAAGAGTACCGCCGTCTTCTCTATGTCGCGATGACGCGCGCCGCCGACCGTCTCGTCGTGTGCGGCAGCCGCGGCAAGACCAAGCCGCCGGAAGGCTGCTGGCACGACCTCGTCATGCGCGGCCTTGCCGGAAAGCCGGGCGTTAGCGAACAGGTCAGCGCCGACCAGGATGGTCCGATCCATCTCTATCGCAAGGTCGAGGCTCCGCCCTCGCCTGTCGTCACGCCGGCGATCGAAGCCGAGCCCCCCGCGGAGGAACCCGCCTGGCTGCGCCGTCCGGCCCCCGTCACGCCGGCGCGTGTTGCCGCGATCTCGCCCTCGCGCGTGCTCGACGAGGAGGCACGGCGCGTCCGGGAGCCGCCTGGCAAACAACGCTCAGCCGCAATCGCGCGGGGTCTCGTCATCCATCGCCTGCTGCAATCGCTGCCCGACCTCGCACCCGAGCGGCGATCCGCCGCGGCGCGAGTCTTCCTTGAAACACGTGCGAAGGCGCTCGCGCCGGACGCGCGCGAGCAAATCCTCGCCGAGACACTGACCGTGCTCGATGACCCGCGCTTTGCCGCGCTGTTCGCTGACGGCAGCCGGGCCGAAGCGCCGATCGTCGGTCGGATTGCCCGCAACGGCGCGGCGCCGCTCATCGTCTCCGGCCAGATCGATCGCCTGGCGGTGACCGCCGAGAGCGTGCTGATCGCCGACTACAAGACGACTCGGCCCGCGCCGAAAAAACTCGCCGAGATCGCGCCCACCCATGTCACCCAGCTCGCGCTCTACCGCGCCGTCCTGGCGAAGCTCTATCCGGACCGGCCGGTGCGCGCGGCACTCGTTTTCACCGACGCGCCGGTTCTCATCGAACTGCCCGCCGAGGCGCTCACTGCGGCGCTCCGAACTCACCTCGCCGTGAGTCAAGCTTGACGGTCCGCAGTCCCGTTCGTACGTTCCTTTTCGCCCGCGGATGCGACCCCCCGCTCACCGCACAACAAACCCAAGAGGTATCCCATGGGCGTTGCAAAGGTCTCGGACGCCGAATTCGACGCGGAAGTGTTGAAGTCGGACAAGCCTGTCGTCGTCGATTTCTGGGCAGAGTGGTGCGGTCCCTGCCGCATGATCGCGCCCGCCCTCGAGGAAATCTCGGGCTCGCTCGCGGACAAGGTCAAGATCGTCAAGCTCAATGTCGATGAGAACCCGGCGACGGCCGCCAAATACGGCGTGATGTCGATCCCGACCTTGATGCTGTTCAAGAATGGGGAACTCGCCTCGCGCCAGGTCGGGGCCGCGCCCAAGCAGAAGCTGGAGCAGTGGATCACCGCCACGGTCTAAAGCATGATCCCGAAAAGTTGGCAGGCTTTTCGGATAAGATCATGCGACAAAACAAAGAGAAGTCGAGTGCGATCGATTCGATCTGAGTGGATCGTGCTCTAGAACAGACTAGAAGAACGTTGGCGTTGCACGAAAAGGTTCGCCGGTGGACGTGACGGCCGACAGCGCGAATGAAGAGCGCATGATCCTGGTCGATGCGGACGACGTTCCGACGGGTATCGGAACCAAGTCCGACGTGCATCGGCGTGGCTTGCGGCATCGCGCGGTCTCGGTGCTGGTGCGCAATGCCGCCGGCGAACTGCTGATCCAGCGGCGGCAGTTCGACAAGTATCACTCGGGCGGCCTATGGGCCAATGCCTGCTGCAGCCATCCCCGCCCGGACGAGGCGGCGCTCGATGCCGCGCAGCGGCGCCTTGCCGAGGAGATGGGTTTTCGCTGCCCGCTCGCGCCGCTGTTCAAGACCCATTACCGGGCGCTGCTCGGCAATGGCTATATCGAGGATGAGTTCGTTCATGCCTTCGGCGGCATCTATGACGGGCCGATTGCGCCCGATCCGGCCGAGGTCAGCGAATGGCGCTGGATTAGCTTCGATGCGCTCGAACAAGACCGGCGCGCGCGTCCCGACGCCTATGCGGTCTGGTTCCATCATTATCTCGACGCACAGGGCGACGCGATCGCCGCGTGGGCAAGAGCCTGATCCCGAAAAACTGGCAGATTGCGCTGTCCGAGTGGTCTGCCTCAGGCTTGAATCCGGTTACCTCCCCCTGAAAGGGGGAGATCGGATCGCGACGCAGGCAAGCCTTCGCAGGCTTGGCTGCGTGCGATCCGGTAAAAGGCGTTGATCCGTTCGTCCCCGCGCAAGCGGGGACCCAACTCGACTGGTTTCCCGCTTTCGCGGGAATGAACGGAATTCGTAGGCAGACGAAATCGCCCCCTCCCCAGCCCTCGCCCGCAAGCGGGGGAGGAAGTATCATCCGAGCCTCGAGTCGTGGCATAGTTGGTAAACGAACGAACCGGTCGAAAGCTGATCACACGCCGAGATGATGTTGGATGAAGGCGGGATCGGCCTTGAGGTCGGCGGTCGAGCCGTCGAACACCACCTCGCCCTTGGTCAGCACGACATTGCGGTCGGTGAGCGCGAGGAGATCGTCGAGATTCTTGTCGACCACGACCGCAGCGATGCCGGCAGCGCGGATCTGGCGGACCGTCTCCCAGATTTCGTCGCGGATTTTAGGCGCAAGCCCCTCGGTCGCCTCGTCAAGCAGCATGATATCGGGATTGGTCATCAGCGCGCGGCCGATCGCCAGCATTTTCTGCTCGCCGCCCGAGAGCTGATTGCCCCAATGGCTCCGACGCTCGGCGAGCCGCGGGAACAACTCGAAGATACGATCCAGCGTCCAGCCGGCGGCCCCGTCGCGGCAAGGTCGCGCGGCGAAGGTCAGGTTCTCCTTGACGGTCAGATTCGGAAAGACGCCGCGATCCTCCGGGACCAGCGCGAGGCCGGCGCGCGCGACGGCGGAGGGACGCCGTCCGGTGATATCGATGCCATTGAGCGTGATGCGGCCGTTCTTCGGCCGCACAAGGCCCATCAGCGTGCGCAGCAGCGTCGTCTTGCCCATTCCGTTGCGGCCGAGAAGGCCCACGGTCTCCTGCGGCATCACGTAGAAATCGACGTTCCGCAGGATATGGCTCAGCCCATAATAGGTGTTGATCTGCCGGGCGACCAAAGCCGGCGTGGACATCAGCACATCGAGCGGCGCGGCGGGCGCGTTCATGATGCCACCACCTCGCTCTCGCCGAAGCGCCCGAGATAGGCCTGGCGCACCGCCGGATCGCGGCGGATGTCCTGCGGCGAACCATGAGCGAGCAAGCGGCCTTCCACCAGCACGGTCAGCGTGTCGGCGACGGCGAAGATCGCGTCCATGTCATGCTCAACCAGGATCACCGTGTGATCGGCGGAGAGGTCGCGCAGCAAGGCGGTGACCCGCCCGGTCTCCTCCGGCCCCATGCCGCCGAGCGGCTCGTCGAGGATGAGCAGTTTCGCACCGGACGCCATCAGCATGGCGATCTCGAGCTGACGTTGCTCGCCGTGGCTCAGATGCGAAGCCATGGTGTCGGCCCGCGCCGACAACCCGACCGCGTCGAGCGCATAGGCGGCTTGTGCCTCTTCCTCCTTGGCATAGCGCCGCGTGCTGAAACGTAGCGCCTCCGGGTGGCGCGCTTGCGCGGCGATCAGGCAGTTCTCGCGCGTGGTGAAGGGAAGGATGATGTTGGTGCGCTGATAGCTGCGGCCGAGCCCACGCCGGGCGACCGCGTGCTGAGGCAAGCCGGTGATGTCATCGCCGTCGAGCTTGATGGTTCCGCTGGTCGCGCGCAACGCCCCGGACAACAGGTTGATCAGCGTTGTCTTGCCGGCGCCGTTCGGCCCGATGATTCCGTGCACCTTGTTGGGTGCGAGCTGCAGCGTCACGTCATCCACCGCGATCAGCCCGCCGAAGGCGCGCGACAGGCCCTCGGTCTCGATCGTCTTGCCCGTTCCCGTGTGGCGCTCGCGCGTGCGTCGCGCGACCGGGAGCGGCGGCGCCGTCTCCGCCGGGGCAGCGGCACGCTTGCCTTCCAGCCAACCGGCGATGCCGCGCGGTGCGCCCAGCACCGCGGCGATCAGCAGCACACCGAGCGCAAGCGACCAGTTCGCCGCGATCGGGCCGACATAGCTCTCGGTCTTGAGTATCTCCTCCACCAGCGAGAAGGAGAGCGTGCCGAGGATCGGCCCGAACAGCGTGCCGACCCCGCCGAGCACCACCATCATGATGGCAATGCCCGATTGGTGCCAGTTGAACAGTTCGGGCGCCACGAAGCCGTCTATGGTCGCGTAGAGCACGCCGGCAAGGCCGCCGAACGCGCCCGCGATCACGAAGCTCATAAGCTTGTAGACATAGGTATTGAAGCCGAGTGCGGACAGGCGACCCTCGTTCCAGCGGATACCTTGCAGCACCCGGCCGAAGGGCGAGCGGGTCAGTGCGAGCAGCACCACATAGACGGCGACCAGAAGCGCGAGGCAGAGATAGAAGAAGACGTTGCGATCCTCGAGATCGAGCAGCGTGAAGCCCGCCAGCGACACGACCGGCTTGATGTAGATATAGGCCCCGTCCGAGCCGCCGGCGATATCGGTATCGAAGAACAGCGAGAACATCATCTGGGCGAAGGCGAGCGTCACCATGATGAAGTAGAAGCCGCGGGTGAGCACGGAGACCGCGCCGATCGCCAGCGCGGCAAAACCGGCGAGCAGCATCCCCGCCGGAAAGGCGATCAGCGCGTTCGACGGCTCCGCGTCCGAGGAGACGAAGTACAGCGCATAAGCGCCGAGGCCGAAGAACGCCGCATGTCCGAAACTCACAAGGCCGGTGATCCCGATCAAGAGATCGAGGCTGAGCACGAAAATCGCAAAGATGATGATCCGCGTGGTGAGCTTCACCGCATAGGTGCCGCCGAACACCGGCACCAGCAGCCCGGCGACAAGCAGCAAGGCGAGGACCACGAGAACGAGCGGGCGGGGCCGGTTCAGCATGTCAAGCCCGCCCGAACAGTCCGCCCGGACTGACGATCAGCACCGCCGCCATCAGCGCATAGACGACGACGCTCGCAAATTCCGGGAGAAACACTTTGCCGAAGGCATCGGCGAGGCCGATCAGCAGCGAACCGAAGAACGCGCCCTTCACGCTGCCGATCCCGCCGATCACCACGACGACGAAGGAGATGATGAGAATGGGCTCGCCGATGCCGGGATAGACGCTTTCGATCGGCGCCGCGATCGCGCCGGCGGCGGCGGCAAGCGAAACGCCGGCGGCGAAAACGAACCGGAACAGCCACCGCGAATCGATCCCGAGAACCTCGACCATTTCGCGGTTCGATTCTCCGGCGCGGATCATCTGGCCGATGCGCGTGTACTGAATAATATAGACCATGCAAAGGGCGAGAAAGATGCAGAAACCCGCAACCGCGAGCCGATAGACCGGATAGCTCAGCACATCGGAAAGCTGCACGCTCGCGTCGAGATAGCTCGGGACCGGGACGCTGTGCGGATAGGTGCCCCAGATGATGCGCTGCAGGTCGTTGAAGATCAGAATCAGCGCGAAGGTCAGCAGCACCTGCTGCAGGTGATCGCGGTCATAGAGATGACGGATAAACAGCCATTCCACCAGCGCGCCGAATGCAAAGGCCAATGGAATGCCGATCAGAAGGGCGAGGAAGATGTCGCCGGTATAGCTCGTGAGCGTGAGGGCGAGATAGGCCCCGAGCATGTAGAAGGAGCCGTGCGAGAGATTGATGATGCCGAGAATCCCGAACACGAGCGTAAGCCCGCTCGCGGCGAGGAAGATCAACAGCCCATATTGCAGGCCGTTGAGAATCTGAATGAGGATCAATTCCATGAGGAGCGCAGCGGACCCTTAGAACGCGATTCCTTCAGGTAGAATGAGTCGCGCTCTAATTCCCTTTGTTCTGCCGCATGATCTTATCCGAAAAGTCGGCAGACTTTCCGGGACCATGCTCTAGGATCGGGATCGATCACGCTCCCCGTGAACGGGAAGCGTTGGGCTGTCGGCTCCGGGAAGAAGGGCGCGCCGATCGCGACCTGTCCCGGCAAGCTTGCATGCATCGCTCGCTCCCTGCAGGTGCCAGCAGGGAGCGAGTCAATGCGGGATGCTCTGTCCAATCAACATTGGATTTGGCGAACGGCACCGGAACGGCGCCGTCCTTCGCCACGCTCAGGATGCGAGCCGACAGCCGGTCATTGAATCCTCAAGCCCCTCGACGACCGTCTTGATGTAGACGTTGCTGCCGTCCTTGAGCTCGCGCAGATAGAAATTCTGGATCGGCTGATGCGCGGGCGACAGGCGGAACGGACCGCGCGGGCTCTTGAACTCCGCCTTGGCCATCGCCGCGTTCAATTCGTCGCGCTTGCCGGCATCGCCGCCCACGCCCTGCAGGCCGACGTCGAGCAGGTGCATCGTATCCCAGCCCTGCACCGCATAGACGTCGGGCCAGATCTCATAGGCCTCCTTGAACGCGGCGCGGAACGCCTTGTTCTCCGGATTGTCGAGATCGTCGACATAATGCAGGACGGTCTTGACGCCGTCGCCGGCCTTGCCGGCCTTTGCTTCGATGCCATCGGTCAGGAAGCCCGGCCCCCACAGCGGGATCGAGGCTTTGAGGTTCGCCGCGGCATAGTCCTTGATGTACTTCAAGGCGCCACCGCCGGCGTAGAACGAATAGACCGCATCGGGCTTAAGCGAGGCAATCTCGGCCAGCGCCGCCTGGAATTCGACGGTCGGGAACGGCACCGTGATGTCCTTGACGATCTTGCCGCCGCCTTGCGTGAAGGCTCTGCTGAAACCTGCAACCGACTGCGCGCCGGCCGCATATTTCCAGGTGAAGGTCACCGCATTCTTGATGCCGGCCTCGAGCATGGCCATGCCGGTCGCAGCCCCGACCTGACTGTTGCCGAACGAGGTACGGAAGATGTTCTTCGCGCACAGACGGCGGGTCAGATCGTTCGCGCCGGCATTGGAAATGATGGTGGGAACGCCGGTCTCACGGGCGATCTTGCTCATCGCCATGGCGACGCCCGAATGCACCGGGCCGGTCAGGACGTCGACCTTCTCGCCTTCGACCAGCTTGGTCGTCAGCTTGGGCGCCTTAGGCGGGCTTGCCTCGGAGTCGACTTTGACGAAATCGATTTCGCGTCCGGCAAGCTTGCCGCCTTGCTGCTTGACGTAGAGCTCCATGGCGCGGGTGATCGCCTCGCCGAGCTGCGCATACGTGCCGCTATAGGGCAGCAGCAGGCCGACCTTGACCGGCTTGGATTGGGCGATCGCGGGACGCGGAAATGGCAGAGCAAGGCTCGTCGCGCCTGCCCCTGCAAGCATCAAGAGGTTACGACGAGACAGTCCGGATCCGGTTTTCGGCATTCCTGTTCCTCCCTGGAATAAACGCTCGGTGCGCAACGCGCCCTGAGAATTCCTGCGAACGCAGGCGGGTCCTTATCGTTGGTCGCGATGTTGGTTGCTTTGGCTGCTGTTTGTCAAGTTAAGGCAGCGTCACAATACCGTATACCGTCGGCGCCGAATCCGGTTCGGGCTGAAACCGACGGTTCGATCAAGTGACGAGATTGCGCATGCGAATGAGCTTTGCGGGTCGCGTCAGGTGCGACCGATCCGCGCCGCGCGCTTCACGTGTATGGCGATGCGATGCGCGCCGGATGTCGTGCTCAGGAGCGGGTCCGAAGCGTGTGCAACTTTTCGGATAGGACCATGCTGCAGCCGGCGCTCGACTCAGAACCAGCGCTCGTCGACCGCGATGGTATCGCCCGGACGCAGCTTGGCAATCGGCGGCAATTTGATGCGCACGAGCCCCTCGGGCAAACTCCGCGTGACCTCGAACTCATACCGATAGGCGCGTGGCGTGAAGCCGCCGGCGATCGCCACTGCCGTCTCCACCGTCATATGGGTCACAAAGGGATACTGCCCGGGATAGGTGACCTCACCGAGGATGAAGAACGGACGATAGGTCTCGACCTCGACGGCGACATGGGGCTCGCGGATGAAACCCCGGCGCAGGCGCGCAGCGATGCGTGCCGCGAGTTCGGTCGTCGTGCAGTGCCGCGCACGCACGGTGCCGATCAGGGGCATGCTGATCCGACCCGAGGCGTCGACCCTGTAGGTATTGGTGAGTCCCTGTTGACCGAAGACCGTCACCCGCAGCCTGTCGCCGGAATCGAGCGTATAGGGCGGATCGAGCTCCTCCGGCGGCCCGATGATCGGAACAAGCGGGGCGCCGGGCGGCGGAGGCGGCGGCGGGCCCACGCCCGGGGACGGTGGTGGCACGGCACCGGTCGGCAGCACCGGCCCCCCCGCGGGCAGCGGCTGGCTATAGACCACCGCATCGATCGGTGGATCGGCGGGCAACGTCGTTTGCATGCATCCGCCCGCGGCCAGCATCGCGACGATCACTGTTAGGCTACGGACATACAACATACGACGAATCCGGATCTTGGCGAGAACGCGCAGCCGGATTAACGCCTCGTTATGGTTAAGAAACCCTAAGCGCAGCGCCGATTGCGGGCGACATTTTTGGACCGTGCCGAAACGGCATCGCTGCCGACATCCGCAGGATGATCACCCGTCGCAACGCTCTACAGCGAGCCGTTATCGCCCCCTGCCCTCCGCATGCCTTGCGCTTCGATGACGCGCGGATGCGACGATCATCGGCCGTCAAAGCGTGATCCCGAAACGTCGCAGACTTTTCGGGATCATGCGCTCATGGTCCGGCGCCAACACAATTGGCCGAACGCAAGCGTTTGTATCGCACCACTACGCCGCCGGTGCGTCGGCTCCGACCGGACAGCTCACGCCGGTCCCGCCGAGTCCGCAATAGCCCGCCGGGTTCTTGGCGAGATATTGCTGATGATAGGCCTCGGCGAAATAGAAGGGCGGTGCGTCGCGGATTTCTGTGGTGATCGGCCCATAACCCTTGGCCGCAAGCGCCTTTTCAAAGGCCGCACGTGACGCCTCCGCCGCCTTCCGCTGCGCCGGCGAGAACACATAGATGCCGGAGCGGTATTGCGTGCCGACATCGTTGCCCTGGCGCATGCCTTGGGTCGGATCGTGGCTCTCCCAAAACGTCTTCAGCAGCCGCTCATAGGTTATCTTTCCGGGGTCGTAGACGACCAGCACGACCTCGTTATGTCCGGTGCGGCCGGAGCAGACTTCCTCATAGGTGGGATTGGGGGTCGACCCCGCCGCATAGCCGACCGCCGTGATGTAGATGCCCTCGCCCAGATCCCAGAATTTGCGCTCGGCGCCCCAGAAACACCCCATGCCGAACATCGCCGTTTCGAGGCCTTCGGGATAGGGACCGGCAAGCGGACGGCCATTGATGAAGTGCCGGCTCGCCGTCGGGATCGGATCGGCACGTCCGGGCAGCGCCTGTTCCGGCGTCGGCACGTCCACCGGCTTTCGCGAAAAGAACATGGTCACCTCCTCGATCGCGTCGGCTTTCCCACCGCCCCGCATCAAGCCGTATATGGGGAGCTTGCGCGCGCTCCGCACGCCGCCCTGCAGACGGCTTTCGGCCCGCGCCGGTTGCGCCTTCGTCCCGCTCAAGCGTGATCCCAAAAAAATTGGCGGATTTTTTTCGGACAAGATCATGCGCCCACTCCGAAGAGAGCGAGCGGTTGATTCGATCTCAAGGGATCGCGCTCTAATCCGTTCGTCCCCGCGAAAGCGGGGAACCAGATGCACCGCAAAAGGGGCATTCCCTTCCGCGGGAATGAACGGAATCCGGACCAGGGTCCCGAAAAGTCGGCGGACTTTTCGGGATCAGATCATGCGCCCACTTTGGCGGCCCTGCTTCAAGCGGCGGCCGCGATCGGCGTCACCAGTCGAGATCATCCTCCGGCGGCGGCGGCTCGCGGCCAAGCAGGAGGAGAACGACCCCGATCACGCCGAGCACCAACCAAAGCGGCGATGTGAGGACGGTCAAGATGACCGGGTCCCACAGCCAGGCGCCGATATAGGGCTCGATATGTCGCTCGATCGCAGGCTGCAGCAGCAGCAAGCTGTCCCGATCAATGCTGGACCAGGCGTCGCCGACTTTGGTGATGAGGATGGTTCCTTCACCGTACGACTTGAACCCGTCATAGCCGGCCGAAACGACGGCCGCGGCGAGAACGAGCAGACCCAATGCGCGGATGAGAAATCGGACCATTTTTCGATCTGCCTTGTTAAGGCTTGAGGATAGAACCTTGCGGAAGAGACAGAGGTTTGCGGTAGAGCTGGAGGTTCGTGGTCGAACCAGAGGATAGAACGTCGCGGCAAATTGCGGGGCTCAGCGCCGCGCGTACCCAATGAGCGGTTTCTTCTTGCGTCCCGCGATGATCATGATTGCCCCGAGAATACCGAGCAGCAGAAACGTTGGCTGGTCGAGCACCGTTCGCACGACCGGGTCGAACACCCAGCCCGGGAAGGTCTGCATGACCCAGGTCTCGAAGGCCTCGAGACTTTCCTGATGGAAATTGGACCACATATCCTTGGCCTTGGTGAAATAGACCGCGTCGGCGGCAATCGACTTGGTGCCGTCATAGACTAGGAAGATGAAGGCGGCCGCGAGAATCCATAGGCCGAAAAATCGAAGAAGAAAACGGATCATGGGAGGCGCGGCAACGGGTTGGATTGAATTCGCAGCGGCGAGAGGTCGGCGGAGCGGCCGGCACGCTTCAGCATAGAGGCAATTCGATCCTGGTGGAATCGGAATTCGTGGCTGTTTGTCCTGAGGTCCTTGCCTGTTGTTGCCCGAACCGGTCTCGATTTGCCGATCAAGCTGAAAAAGGCACGTCGAACCGTGACCTATCCGGCGCGTTTGTCGTAATAACGGCAGGACTTGCGGCGTCGGGCCGCCAGGGTCGCTTTGCCGACCCTGGCGTTTCCCACTCTGACGGTCCGATCCCGGATCGCCAGAGACGGAATAACGCCAATATGGTTCTTGTCGTGCGGCTCCGACACGATGAACAAGTCCAAACCGTTAGGCCTACCACTGCGGTGGCTTGAGGCTGAAGAGGCTGAATCGGTCGCTCGCTTCACTTTGCTGTCCCACATGATCTCCCCCGAAAAAACTGCAACTTTTCGGGATCATGGCAACCCGCTAGTGATGTGGCACCAAAGCTTGAGCCCGTCTCATTGTGTTGGTGCCGCATCACAACGCATCGGATTAGCTAGTGTTCCGGGCTGACGGTCCGAGGTTGGACCGTCAGAGTCGGAACACTAGACGTCATTCGATCGGACAAGCGCGTCATGACGCCAACCACGCCGCGCGGCGTCATCGCCGCCATCGCCACCGCCGTCGATAGCGACGGTGATCCGGACTGCACGCGCACGATCGCGCTCGCGCGCTATCTCCTCGCGCAGGGCTGCGACGGCCTGAACGTGCTCGGGACCACGGGAGAGGCCACGTCGTTCTCCCTGGCGCAGCGCATGACGGTGATGAGCGCCTATCGTGCCGCCGGCCTGCCGCTCGAGCGTTGCATGGTCGGCACCGGTGCGGCGGCGCTCGCCGACGCCGTCGCGCTGACCGCTCATGCCGCCCGGCTCGGCTTCGGCGGCGCGCTGCTGCTGCCGCCCTTCTATTACAAGGACATCGCCGCGGACGGCCTGTTCGATTATGCGCAGCGGATCGTGGCGGCCACCGCCGCAACGCCGATCCCGATCTATCTCTACCACTTTCCGGCGCTATCGACGGTCCCCTGGCCGCTCGCGCTGGTCGCTCGCCTGATCACCGCGTTCGGCGAACGCATCCGCGGGCTCAAGGATTCGTCCGGCGACATGGATTATGCGCGCGCCGCCGCCGAGCTCTCGCCAGCATTCGACGTATTTCCGGCCGACGAGGGAACACTGCTTGAGACGCATGCCGGACGGTTCGCCGGATGCATTTCGGCAACGGTCAACCTCAATGCGGATTTGTGTGCGCGCGCTTGCCACCATGGCGATGCGCAGGCCTTGGCGCAGGCGGTGGCGATCCGCCGCCTGCTCGAGGGCAAGCCGCTGGTCGCAGGCGTCAAGGCCCTGCTCGCCCATGTCCATGCCGATCCGGAGTGGGCGCGCCCGGCGCCTCCTTTGACTGCGCTGTCCGCGGCCGACCGGGCGACCGTGATCGCCGGTTACGATCGAGCCCGCGCGAGCGCGGTGGCCTGACGCGCGTGAGCATGATCCCGAAAAGTTGCAGACTTTTCGGACAAGATCATGCGACAAAACAAAGAGAAGGGGAACGCGATCGATTCACGCCGATTGGATCGCGCTGTTGAGCATGATTGTTTCAGGTCGAATGAAGCACGCTTTCTTTGCCCACGATCTTATCCGAGAAGTCTGCGACTTGCCGTGACCATGCCCCCCCATGATCAGGCGGTCGCACGCTCTGCGTCGCGCGTTTCCTGCTTCGTTTAAAGAAAGATGCTCCAGGGCGAATCGGTTGGCGCACGCCGCGGCGGTCTCGAACCGGGGGCCGGTGGGGAAGAGAAGGCCAGCGCAAGCCCGAGAAAAACGTTGTTGGGAGACGGTGTTCGCCTTAGGGGTTTGACCGGGCGTTGACGGTCATGAGACACGCTCCTATAAGCAGCGTTTTCGCGCCGGGATAGGCTTGTCGCCCCTTGTCGCGACCGCAGGCGCAACCCAACGGAATCCAAAATGGCCAACACCAAATCCGCCAAGAAGGCGACGCGCAAGATCATCCGTCGCACCGAGGTCAACAAGGCACGCCGCTCCCGCATGCGCACCTATGTGCGCTCGGTCGAGGATGCGATTGCCGGCGGCGACAAGGCCACCGCCGCCGCCGCCCTCAAGGCCGCCGAGCCCGAACTGATGCGCGCGGCGCAAAAGGGTGTGATCCACGACCGAACGGCCAGCCGAAAGGTCTCGCGCCTGGCGCTGCGTGTGGCAAAGCTCGGCCAGTGAGGTCGGACTAGTCAGGCTAGCCAAAACCGGTGGACGGGTTTGTTGCAGCACGTCAGATTTCGCCTGACAGTCAACCGTTCTGGACGCAAAGCAAGAAATTGGAACTAACCGCTCGTTTCGCTCTATATGTGTTTAGACGTATTCTTTTCCGGCTATCAGGGCACACGAAAAAGCTTCAACATTTTCCAGGGGTTACCTTGCCTTTTCGCGCATGAAAATTGAAGTGACCGCAAGCGGTTAATGGGAATGGCCGGACGCGGACTTGGTATTTTGACGAATACACGATTCGGCAGCCGGCCGATGTGACCTTATTGTGACCGGAATACCACAAAAGAAAACCACACGACACGCAGAAGAAAAACGAAGCCGCGCTAGTCGTTTGATGCCAAACCCTCAGAGCAAACCCGAGCGGCCGCGCAGCTTTCCTGTCGAGAGATCGGCCAGACCCCCGCCAAGGCCATTGCAGCCCTGTAGGCCATGTGTAATTGTGGACCTCGGGCTCTACTGGTGCTGCAGCCGGAGAGACGAAGGGTCGAATATGCAAGCGCCTGGATCCAGCGGCAAGAATACCAGGCAGAAAAATCAGCTATGCTGTTAGCTTAGCTGCCTTGCAAGCGTATCATCCTTCCATTGAGTACTTGCGTATAAAGATCTCGCCACGTAAGCCGGGAGGATAATCTCGGCAAGCGTTGTTTGACTACGCTTCCAAAGCTTGTCCGAGCATAACGAAAACTTGAGGCCAAAATGACAAAAATGTGGCAAGATTGTCGTCGCATCGCTTTAGGCTCTACCCGACCCATGCTGATCGAGCGCTGGTCCCGCTCTGAAGCTTGTTTCTCTTCCCAGACGGTCCGGCCGGGTCTCCGAGCTGAAGCGCCACCCCATCGGGCAAGAATAACCACGATTTGGCCTCTCGGCAGCTAGGCCTGTTTGTGCGGAATGCGGCGTCCGCCGCGAGCCGGTCAGGCATCCGCACCATCTGATCACCGCTGAGTTTGAGTGCGACGGATGTGAGCGCAGGCGTGTTCCTCCGCGTACGGGATTTCTATCAAGCGCGCCCCGAGTGGAGCGCGAAAGGCGAAGCTATGACGAGCACCGATCAGGACCGATGGTCGCGGGTCAAAGGGCGGCTGCGCGCCGAGGTCGGCGACGACGTTTATTCCAGCTGGTTCGCAAGGATGGACTTCGAGGGGGTGGACGGAGAAACCGTACGCCTGTCGGTGCCCACGCGCTTCCTCAAGAGTTGGATTGCGTCACATTATTCCGATCGCGTTCTGGCTTGCTGGAAGGACGAAGAGCCGGCCGTGCGCCGCGTCGACCTG
>JANQIP010000065.1 GCA_028282095.1 Xanthobacteraceae bacterium
ATGATGCGCCAAAACGAAGAACAAGAGAGCGCGATCGCCGGAAGCCATCGCCCTCCAGCCGGCTTCAACCGGCCAGAGGTTTTTCGAATTCGTGTCCCCGTGTGCTGGGCTTTCCAGCGCCCGCGACTCCGACCGGGATCGGGAATCCGAGCGGCAATCAAAGGACGCCAAGTGAGCACGCGGTTGCGCCCGTTTGGCGCGCTCGCGTCCCTCCCGTGCGAATGCGAATGTCGCGATGGGGCGCCACGATCGCTCTACGTCACCCTGAAAGCCTGCTCATCACCTAGAGTGCGATCGGGTTGAATCGATCGCACTCTGTCTCTCTTTTTTTTGCCGCATGATCTTGTCCGAAAAGTCTGCAACTTTTCGGGATCATGCTCTAACTCCTGGCAGCCGCGCGTTCGCTCGTCGCCGCAACATCGGCCGCGCGGGCCAAGAGATTGGCATATTCAGTGCCGAATAGCTTGCCGCAGAAGCGGATGGCGGCGTCCATCTGGGCTTGACGATAGGCGAGTTCCGGCCCCTCGGCGGTGCGCAGAACGTCGAGCAGCGCGCGCGATCCATTCTCGAGATAATTCTGCAGATCAGTAACCACCCGCATGGTGATCTCGTTGAGCGCGAGCTCGCTCGCACAGGTCTTGCATGCGGAAAGGAATGCGAGCATGCGCTCGACCTCCGCGACCTCGTCGCGGTCGACGACGGCGCCATGCGGGAGCTGGCGGCCCGGCGTGATGCGGATCACGCGGCGCACGCGTCCTGCAATCGATTCAAGTTCCGGCCGCACCACATTGGCAACGCCGGCGCGGATGGCCGCGAGTTGTCGCGCCCATAGCGTGCCGCTCCCGAGCGCGATCTCGCTACGCACGCCGCGCACCGAATCATGCAGGTCTTTGAGGTGGTCGGTCGCGGCCGGCATGTTGCCGCGCTTGAAATCGTGGTCGAGCTGGCGCATGGAGCGCTCCATCTCGGCAAACACGATCTTGACCACCAAGGCGTATGACGTCTCCGCGACGCGGTCGGCGGCGTCGCTCTCGGCCGCCTTGACCGCCACGCGAACGAGCTGCCAGGCGGCCGGCAGTCGCCCCATCACGAGGATCAGCGCATAAGGAAACAGCTCCTTCTGTCGCGCCAGCACGCCGTCGAGCAATCCCACGACGAAATCGAGCTGATCGCCCGTGAAATTGCGGAAACGCACCGGCATGCGCGCGGCCAGCGCGGCGAGCGCATCGCGCGCCCTGAGCAGATGGAGAAAGGCGAGCACATCCGCCTGGGCGCGCGGCGTTCCCACGCGGAAGGCGAGCTGCCGTCGCACTTTGTCGTCTCGGCCGATATTGGCGAGTGCTTCCTCGAACCGGCTCGCTACGAGATCCTGCAAGGCTTGGGCAGCCTGCTCGGCCTTGGCGGGCTCGCTGTTGAGCATGAACCGCGTGACGTCGTCAGCGTAGGCTTTGCTTTCGTCGGGCGCGAGGTCGGCGGAAATCCAATCCCAGATCGGCTGGATGCAGGCGCGCGCGAGCCGGCCATCGTGAACATGTTCGGGCCCATCATCGACGATGTAGGGCTCGATCGGCATGAAGAACAGCCGGACCGGATTGCCGACCCGCTCAGGCGGGGGTTCATGCTCGGCCAGGATTTCGCGTAGATGTTGGAGCAGAAGCTGGGCTTGCGGCATGCCATCGCCGCGCAAGAGGCCGCGTTCGAGCTCGGCCATCAACAGGCCGCGCGCCTCGGGCGTCAACTCACTCAAGTAATGCCGCAGCTTCTCGGAGGCTCGCCCGGCGCCCGCCATTCGGCCACCATTTGAACGGATTTCGTCCTACGTTTTATAGGGGCCCCGGCCTTAAGAACTGGTTGAATAAAACCTGAGGATTTGCCTTTCCCGCCCCTCTGCACAGGCGGACATGCGGTCACGACCCGATCACGGCGAACGGTCAGCCGACCGGCGTCCAGCTTCCGTCCTGATTGCGGCAGGCGGTGCCGCGCGCCGTCTGCGGCCGGCCATCGATATAGATGGTGTGGGTGAACTGACGGCAGGGGACACCACCCTGGTCATAGGCCGGCCCCGGCACAACGGTGCCGTAACGCCCCGAATCCGGGTTGCGCCAGCTCCGCGGCGCCCCGGACCGGCCCGATTCAAGAGCCGCCAGTTGCGCCTCATAGGCCAGCCTGCGGTCCTCATCGTCGAGCGCCGCCCCGATGCGGTTCCCGATCAACCCGCCGAGCGCCGCCCCGGCAACGCCCGCAGCGACCCGCGAGCCTCGATCGCCGCCGAATTGCGAGCCAATCACCGCCCCGGTGACCGCGCCGAGCAGCGTGCCAGTATTCTGGCGCGGCCCGACCCCCGTTGCCGGATTGCCGGCGCAGCCGGCCAATGACAGCGCCGCCAGACCGGCGGCCGCTATGGTGATTTTTGATCGCATGGTTGCCCCTTCCCCCAATATCGCACCGGACCGGGCACAACCCCGCCGATCCTAGCGTACGCTTCTGACAAATTGGCGAAGAATGGGGCAAAACTAGGCCGCGGCTTGCGTTTTTCCGCTAGAGCGCGGTCCATTCGGGTTGAATCGATCGCACCCTATTTCTCTTTGTTTTGCCGCATGATCTTATCCGGAAAGTCTGCAACTTTTCGGGATCATGCTCAGAAGCGCGATCCATTCAGATTGAATCGATCGCACTCTATTTATCTTCGTTTGCCGCATGATCTTATCCGAAAAGTCTGCAACTTTTCGGGATCATGCTCAGAAGCGCGATCCATTCAGCGCGGATCGATCGCGCTCCGTTTCTCTTTGTCTTGTCGCGTGAGCATTGAGATCAGGCCGCCGGAAGGACCAGTTCGGCACGCAGCCCGCCGATCGGAGCAGCCGCGAGGCCTAAAGTGCCGCCATAAAGGGCGGCCAGCTCGCTGACGATCGAAAGGCCGAGCCCCGAGCCCGGCTTGGTCTCGTCGAGCCGGCGGCCGCGTTGTGCAACCTGCGCACGCTCGGTGGCCGACAGGCCGGGGCCGTCATCGTCGACGATGATGCGGAACGCCAACCCATTCCCGGCCTGCGCTTGCGGCGCTATCGCGATCGATACGCGCGATCTCGCCCATTTGCAGGCATTGTCGACGAGGTTGCCGACCATCTCCTCGAGATCCTGGCGCTCGCCGCGAAAGCGCACCGGGTTCGGCGCATCGATCTCGATCAGAATGCCGCGATCGTGGTGCAGCTTCTCCATCGTGCGTGCGAGCGCCGTGACGACCGGACCCACATCGGTCGCATCGCCAATCACGTTGAGTCGGGCGGCAAGCCGTGCGCGTTCGAGGTGCCGCGCGATCTGGTCGCGCATGATATCGGCCTGTTCGCGCATCTTGCCGGCGAACGGCTCGTCGGGACGGATGGTGGCCTCGTTGACGATCACCGAAAGCGGGGTCTTCAGCGCATGAGCGAGATTGCCGACATGGGTGCGGGCGCGCTCGACGATCTCCCGGTTGGCGTCGATCAGTGCGTTGGTCTCGCGCGCGAGCGGCTCGATCTCCACCGGGAACCGGCCCTCCAGCCGCTCGGCGCGGCCGCCGCGGATGGCGGCGAGGCCCTCGGAGATGCGCTTGAGCGGCGCAAGCCCGAACCGCACCTGGAACATGGTGATCAGCACGAGGACGGCTGCGAGGACGACGAATGTGATCAGGATCGCTTGATCGAAGGCGCGCGTCTCCGCCTCGATTTCCCGCGGATCGCCGGCGACCGCGACCAGATATCTGCCCTCGGCGCCGAGATCGATGGGCCGCTCGACCAATCGCAGGCGCTGGTCCTGCGGACCTTGAATGTAGCTGCGGCGGCTCCCGTCGCCGCCGGGAGTTATCTTCCGGTCGGCGAGATTGGGCAGGGTGCCATCCCACAGCGAGCGCGAGACGCGCGTCTCAGGCTTTGTCCCATCGAGACGCGTGACCTGCCAATACCAGCCGGAAAGGGGAAGCTCGAACAGCGGCTGGCCGACCGACAGGGGTCCGCGCTCGGTCGCGTCCTCGGGTCCCGCCACTTCGGCAACCAGCGTGCGCAGATAAACGCCGAGGCGGCGGTCGAAAGAACGCTCGACCGCCTGTCGATAGAGCGAGGACAGGCCGATGCCGGTGGCGAGCAGGATGATGACGGTCCAGGTCGTGGCGGAGAGAAAAAGGCGGAAGGCGAGCGAATTCTGGCGCATCAAGTTCAGCGTGGGGCATCCGGCGGCGCGAGCAAATAGCCGAGCCCGCGGATGGTCTGAATCACCTCGACTCCAAGCTTCTTGCGTACGCGGCCGATGAACACTTCGATCGTGTTCGAATCGCGATCGAAGTCCTGGTCGTAGAGGTGTTCGACCAGCTCGGTTCGGGACACGACCCGCCCGCTATGGTGCATCAGATAGCACAGCAGGCGGTACTCGTGCGAGGTGAGCCGAATCGGCGCCTCGTCGACGGTGACGCGGCCCGCGCGCGGATCAAGGCGAACCGGACCGCACAGGAATTCGCTCTGGGCGTGGCCGACGAAGCGGCGCAACAGCGCCCGGATGCGGGCGAGCACTTCTTCAAGGTGAAACGGCTTGGCGACATAGTCGTCGGCACCGGCGTCGAAGCCCTGAACCTTGTCGCTCCAGCGATCGCGTGCCGTGAGCAGCATCACCGGCATTGCCCGGCCGGCGCGGCGCCATGCTTCGAGTATAGAAATCCCGTCCATTTTCGGCAGGCCGATGTCGAGGAGCACCGCGTCATAGGGCTCGGTCTCGCCGAGATAATGGCCCTCTTCGCCGTCATAGGCACGGTCGACCACATATCCGGCACCGGCGAGGGCAGCGGCAAGCTGGCGATTGAGATCGGGATCGTCTTCGACGACGAGAAGGCGCATATCGACCTACCCCTTGAGCATGATCCCGAAAAGGCGGCCGGCTTTCCGGACAAGACCATGCGACAAAACACAGACAAATCGTGCGTGATCGATTCAACTCGAAGCAATCGCGCTCTAGATCTTTCTGCGACAAGCCTACCCCGGGGCATGTTCCGGGAATGTGATTCGGCTCACAGTCGAATGGGTGACTTGTAACGGGATAACTAAGGCAAATTCTGGCTTCACCAAAACGGCGATTCGCCCCGGGACCCGAGTTACTTCAGGTTGAGTCGACTGCGTCCGTCTTGTGTCTGTTTTTCGTATGGGTTTGTCTTGCCTGCAGCTTGGCGGGACATGCTCAGCGTGGTCCACGGATGACCGCACCCGTGCGGGCATTCACTACGGAACGTCGCACTTTGCCGCCGGGACCAAGGACGGTCAGCAGGTAGACGAGCCCGCCATTGCGCTGACACAGGCGCGCGCGCAGGAGTTCGCCGCCGCGAGCCTTCACGGCGCGGGCCAATTTTGACAGAGGGACGACCGCCTTGGTTGCGATCCGCGCCCGCTGCTCCTGTCGCGATAGGCAGCGGCGGCCGGGGGGGCCGGGCCGGCCACGCCCTTGCGCAAGAATCATCCGGCCATGGGCGGAGCGGATCGCATCCGTGTCTGCGGCTGCAGCCGGCGATGCTGACACCGCGTTCAAGGCGGTGAGAAGGCTCAGCGTAACAAGCAGGACGAGAACAGGACGCGCGGAAGCATGGGCGACATCGCGAAAGCACGATCCCGAAAGGCTGGCCGACTTTTCCGGCCAGATCATGCGACAAGTCCGAGAGAACCAGAGCGTGGTCGATTCAAACGGAAGCGATCGCGCTCTGGCGCCGGGCGCCGAGGCGGGAGACGGACTAGAGGAGAAGCTCGGGTCGGGTTGCACGAGCGGCGGGAAGACACAGGTGGGCACGCCCGCACGGTTGGCGCACGTCGCGGGCTGGGGAGCAGCATCGGAGAATACGACGCGCTTTCTCATCACGCGTTCGTACTCGCAGGCCCTTTCCGGCCGGTCAAGACGGGGGCGGCTGGCCCCCTCGGCATCGAGACCGCAGCGACAAAACGAGACCACGAGCAGCAATCGACTGCCGGATCGCCGCGATCTCGCCTGTCATACGCTTTCCGAGTGATTGCTTCGGGCTTGAGTCCTGTTACCTCCCCCTGAAAGGGGGAGGTCGGCGAGCGGCGCAGGCAAGCTTGCGCAGCCTGCGCAGGCTTGGCTGCGTGCGATCTGGAACGGGGGTGATCCGTTCGTCCCCGCGAAAGCGGGGACCCAGGATTTACATGACACGACTGGTTTCCCGCTTTCGCGGGAATGAACGGAAGTTGTAGGCCGATGAAGTAGCCCCCTCCCCAACCCTCCCCCAACCCCAAGTCGGGTGTTCTCGACTTGGGCCACTCGAAACGGAGCCGAACACGGGAACACCCGCGTTCGGCGCGGGGGAGGGAGTGATACCAGAGCCATTAGAGCATGATCCCGAAAAGTTGGCAGACTTTTCGGACAAGATCATGCGGAAAAACAAAGAGAAACGGAGCGCGATCGATTCAATGATCGCGCTCTAGGAGCATGATCCCGAAAAGTTGCAGAGTTTTCGGACAATCATGCAGCGAGATCATGCAGCGAGATCATGCGGCGAGATGAAGGGAAAGTGCGCGACCGGTTCGGCGATAGCCGATGCGCTCCGGGATGTCTCCGGCCTTTCGCCATCCGGCCGACCGCAACGGCGTCCCGCAATCTGTGCCTTGGCCCCCGCACCACGGCTTTGCAGCATGGGCACGAATGCCGCTAGTGGTGCGGCACCAACGCTTGAGCTCGTCTCATTGTGTTGGTGCCGCATCACAAAGCATCGGATTAGCTAGTGTTCCTTACCTGACGGTCCGGGGTCGGACCGTCAGAGAAGGAAACACTAG
>JANQIP010000066.1 GCA_028282095.1 Xanthobacteraceae bacterium
GCTCGTCTCATCGTGTTGGTGCCGCATCACAAAGCAACGACTTAGCTAGTGTTTCGGGCTGACGGTCCGGGGATCGGACCGTCAGAGTCGGAACACTAGATTGAGATGCGACGCGATTGTCGCGCCGAGGCACGTCGCAGTAGGACAGGGTACTCGTCTACTGCGCGGTGAAACCGCCGTCGATCGACAGATTCGCGCCCGTGATCGGTGCCGCATCGTCGGAGCACAGATAAAGGGTGAGCGCCGCCACCTGCTCGATCGTGATGAATTTCTTGGTCGGCTGCGCCGCCAGCAGCACCTCGATCACCTGCTCGCGGTTCATGTTGCGCGTCTTCATCTGATCGGGGATTTGCTTTTCGACGAGCGGCGTCCACACATAGCCCGGGCTGATGCAATTGATCGTGATGCCGAAGGCGGCGACTTCCAGCGCGACCACCTTGGTGAAGCCGGCGAGCCCGTGCTTGGCCGACACGTAGGCGGTCTTGAACGGCGAGGCGACCAGTGAGTGGGCCGAGGCGATATTGACGACGCGGCCCCATCCGCGCGCTTTCATGCCCGGTATCGCGGCGCGTACCGTATGATAGGTGGACGATAGATTGACGGCGATAATGTCTTCCCATTTCTCGACGGGAAACTCCTCGACCGGCGCAACATGCTGGATGCCGGCATTGTTGACCACGATATCGACCGCGCCGAATGCGTTCTCGGCGGCCTTCATCATGTCGGCGATGTCGGCGGGCCGGCGCAGATCGGTCGGCGAATAGAGAGCCATGACCTTGTCCTCGCGCTCGATGCGCGTGCGCTCGACCTCGATCTCAGCGGGATCGCCGAACCCGTTGAGCATGACATTGACGCCCGCTTTGGCGAGCGCCCGTGCAATTCCAAGACCGATACCCGAAGTTGATCCGGTGACGACGGCAGATTTTCCCTGCAACATGGCGTGGTCCATCAAGGAGGGCGAATTTGTTTCGATTCCGTTACCTTGCCGCCTCGGTCACCACGGCGCAATCATCAAAACTCGATCGATGCGCGAACCGCCTGTCGTCCGGACCGAGGCGGGGAAAAAGTGAATCAAATCGGGCTGAACTCAGGTGCGCGCGAGAATGTCCGCGATCCGTTCGGCCGCGCGGCCATCGCCGTAAGGGTTGGCAACGCCAGTCATCGACCGGTAGAGCGCAGGATCGTCGAACAGCGCACGAATGCTGGCGGCAATCTGTGTCGGACAAGTGCCGACCAGCCGCGCATTACCGACAGTAATCCCCTCCGGCCGCTCGGTCACCTCGCGCGCCACCAGCACCGGCTTGCCGAGCGATGGGGCCTCCTCCTGGATGCCGCCGGAATCGGTAAGGATCACGCTTGCGCGGTCGAGCAGCCAGACGAAACGGTCGTAAGGCTGCGGCGCCGTCAGGATCACGCGGTCGCGATCCTTGAGCGGGCCGGTAACCGCCTCTCGCACGACCGGATTGGGGTGAACGGGAAAGACGACATGGAGCGCGGGATCGCCATCGACGAGGGACGCGATTGCTTCGGCCACTTCGCCGAGATGTGGCCAGTTCTCGCGCCGGTGCAGCGTGACGAGCAGGAGACGGGACGCCCCATTCAGCGGCGCCCAGGCTGCGGGTCGTTCGGGAGGCTGCGCGCGAACCAGATCGCGCATCCATAGCAGTGCGTCGATCGCCGTGTTTCCGGTGATGTGGACCGTGTCGGACGGTACGCCCTCCGCCGCGAGCGCGCGGCCGGCGCCTTCCGTCGGCGCGAAATGCAGGTCGGCGATCGCGCCGGCAAGGCGGCGGTTCATCTCTTCCGGGAACGGAGCCCATTTGTCATGGGTGCGCAGTCCGGCTTCGACATGCGCCACCCTGACACGGTGGTGGAAGGCGGCCAGTGCCGCTGCCGCAACGCTTGTCGTGTCGCCCTGGACCAGGACCCAGTCCGGCCGGCTCGCCGCGATCACCGTTTCCATGCCGAGGAGCACACGGCTTGCGACCTGGGAGAGCGACTGTCGCGGCTGCATGACGTTGAGATCGTGCTGTGCCGTGATGCCGAAACGCTCGAAGACCTCGTCCAGCAGCTCCCGGTGCTGCGCCGTGGCGCAGACTTCGACCACGAATGGCTGGCCGGGCGCGCCCAGCGCCCGCACCACCGGGGCCATTTTTATCGCCTCCGGCCGCGTCCCGACGATGCACAAAATCCGTTTCATCTTGCGAATTTCTTAGCAGAAATAACCTGTTGCCCAAGACATCTTGGTCAAGCGTATTAGATTGCGTTGAGCCCGCATCGATCGAACTGGGCCGAGTGCGTCAAAGACAAACCAATCTTTCATTTTCAACAATGATTATCTTCTTATCAATCAAAAAGGCTATTATTGCTTCCCTAATTATTTGACGCCTGCTTGTCAAAGCAGTGTGTATTTTCACACTATTAACAATCGGCTCAATGTCCACTATATCTGAGTAATATATTGTCTCATCATCATCATTACGAAAACTCTCTTCCATAATCGGGATCTTACGCACAAATGGGTGTTCTTTTCGCAAGAGAGCTATTGCATCTACCAAAACACGACATGCCACTTCATGTGGATCGTTATTACCTCGACTTTCTTCGATGTATTTGTGAAACCGGTCCGAGATCGGTTTTTTCATTTTAACTTGAGGCATGGTTGGTCGAGCGTTTGCGACAGATTTATAACAGACTCGATTTATAATCCAATTTTGCAATTTTGAAAATCTGGAAATTCAGGAAATCCGCTTGCTCAGATTTGAGCAAAATGGTCATCCGAAAAATTCGGATTGACGTCCTTTTTTGGAAATGAGAGGCTATGAATTGGCTGGTGCGGGGTGGGGAAGGCTAGCTACCACTAACCTTCCCCGGGTTATCTTCATTCTCGCGCTATGCCTGGTTTAGGAGGGTCGCCTTGCTTAATCAGCTTGGCGACCTTCTTAATTTGGGCGAAACACATATGGCCTGAATGCCATGCATGCCATAACCCAACTGCAGTCGCGATCGCGAAGACAACCACCAACCCCAAGTCCCTGAGCATAGCACGCTCCTAGGTTTGGGTTAGCGGTCACCCGCACGCGAATAGTCAGCCAGAATGGTATTTCAGGAAAATGACGGCGCTTACAATGTGCCGTCATCCTGTTGTTTTAATTTCACGCCGCGAGGTCGAGCTTCGAAGCCACCGTGGTGTCGGGGTTGAAGCGGTACACCATCGGCACGCCGGTCCCGAGATTGACGTCGAGGATCGACTGCGTGGTGTGCCGGTCGAGCACCATCACCAGCGCCCGCAGGCTGTTGCCATGGGCAGCGCAGAGGACCCGCTCGCCGCGCATCACCCGCGGCAGGATCTCGGTGATGTAATAGGGCAGAACCCGTGCCGCCGTGTCCTTCAGGCTCTCGCCATTGGGCGGAGAGATGTCATAGGAGCGCCGCCACTGGTGCACCTGCTCTTCACCCCATTTCTTGCGCGCATCGTCCTTGTTGAGCCCGACGAGATCGCCATAGTCGCGCTCGTTGAGGGCCTGGTCCCTTATGATCGGCAGGCTCTGCTCGCCCAGCTCTTCGAGGATGAGGTCGAGCGTGCGCTGCGCACGCTTCAAACCCGAGGTGAAAGCGAGGTCGAACTTGAAGCCTTGGGCCTTGAGCTTGCGGCCGGCCGCACGCGCCTCGGTAACCCCGCGCTCGGACAAGTCGCAATCATGCCAGCCGGTGAACAGGTTTTTTAGATTCCACTCGCTTTCGCCGTGACGCACCAGCACCAGGAGTCGGTCGCTCATCGGGATCTGCCCTCTGCTTGCTTCAAGAGAAAAGGTTGGTTCATTTCGCCATGCACGCGCTTAGTGATGCGGCACCAACGCTTGGGCTCGTCTCATTGTGTTGGTGCCGCATCACAATGCATCGGATTAGCGAGTGTTCCGGTCTGACCGTCCGGGTCGGACCGTCAGAGTCGAAACACTCGCCCGCGCGTTGAGGGGCCGAAGCAAGCTCATGGACTGGCCGGGTCGACCCCGGACGAATTGCCGGATTGCGCCATCTCTGTGCCCTCGCATCAGGCATCCGTCAATCCCAACACGTCGGCCATGGAATAGAGCCCCGGCCCGCGGGAGCGCGCCCACAGCGCCGCGTGAAGCGCGCCGCGCGCAAAGATCATGCGGTCCTCGGCCTTGTGTGCGAGCTCAATCCGCTCGGCGGGACCGGCAAAGACGACCGAATGCTCCCCGACCACGGTGCCGCCACGCAGCGCGGCAAAGCCGATATCGCCCGGCCGCCGCGACCCGGTATGGCCGTCGCGCGCGCGCGCGGAACGAGCCGCAAGATCGATATTGCGTCCTTCCGCCGCCGCCCGGCCGAACATCAGCGCGGTGCCGGAGGGTGCGTCGACCTTCTTGTTGTGATGCATCTCGACGATCTCGATATCGAACTGATCGTCCAGCGTGCGCGCGACCTGTTTGACCAAGGCAGCGAGCAGATTGACCCCGAGGCTCATATTCCCCGACTTGACGATCACCGTCCGCAAAGCGGTCGCCGCGATCGCCTGGTCCTGCTCGGGCGTGAAGCCGGTGGTGCCGATCACGTGGAACAGCCCCTTGCCGGCGATGCGCTCGGCGATGGCGACCGAGCCCGCCGGAAGGGTGAAATCGACGACGCCGTCGGCTCTGTCCAGAAATGGCGCGATGTCGGGCTCGACAGCAATACCGTTGGCGCCGAGGCCGGCGAGCTCGCCGGCATCGCGGCCGACCACCGGTGAGTCCGCGGTCTCGAATGCCCCCGCAAGCGTCACCCCCTCCGTCGCCGCGACCGCCTGCACGAGCGTACGCCCCATCCGCCCACCGGCGCCCGCAACGATCAACCGCATGTCACTCATGGGGCTCCCTTCTTCCCGCGCGGATATAGCGGGCGTACATGGACAAGGAAAGACGGCTCGCTTTGAGGTTCCTCGCATGATCTTGTCCGAAAAGTCTGCCAGTTTTTCGGGATCATGCATTTTCGGTGATCGCGTTTTCTGCGACGAACCGGACTCCGCTGCGCCTGAAAACGCTCTAAGGCTGCGGGCCGTCATAGCCCTCGACAATGATCAGGTCGAATTCGGCGCGGCCTTTGCGCAGCGCCGCCGCCGCTTGGTACTCAGGCGAGTGATAGCAGGCGAGCGCCGACTGGTAGTCCGGGAATTCGACCACGACCGTTCGCGAACGGGCCGCACCTTCGAGCAATTCGAACTGGCCGCCGCGCACGAGAAAGCGGCCACCAAATTTGCGCAGCGGCTCCATATCGGCGCCCATATAGGCCTTGTAGCCTTCGGGCTCGGTGACATCGGCATGCACGACCCAGTAGCCCTTGCTCATTCTCTTCCCCTCCCGTGCTGCGAGCCCGATCTGCTCGGAGAGATCGACGTAGCACCCTTGCCTGGTCGCATGATTTCATCCGAAAAGTCTGCGGTTTTTCGCGATCATGTTTTTCGCTTTCTCGCATGATCTTGTCGGAAAAGTCTGCGGTTTTTCGCGATCATGTTTTTCGCTT
>JANQIP010000102.1 GCA_028282095.1 Xanthobacteraceae bacterium
AAAAGTTGGCAGACTTTTCGGACAAGATCATGCGACCAAACAAAGAGAGCATGATCCCGAAAAGTTGGCAGACTTTTCGGACAAGATCATGCGAGAAGACATCGAGAAAGAGAGCGCGATTGATTGGCAATCGCGCTCTAGAGGACGCATGGCTTGATCGGCTCCGACCCGTTCCTCTCCCATTCCCGCGAAAGCAACGGGGATCGGCGAGGGAAAGCGCCTATCTCAGCTTGCGGTCGCGTTCCAGTGCGACGATCTCGGCAGGATCGACTTCGACCTCGTCATAGCCGGTGATCATCGCCCTGAGCTGGTCGCCCACCGTCTTTCCGGTCGTGGTCAGGTAGACATGGCCGATCAGGAACACCACGAGCAGGAACGCTGCCGCGGTGTGGATCGTCGCCACGAGGCCGTAGCCCTCGACCGCCCACGGTTCGTTTTTCCATAGATTGTAGAACAGCAGTGCGAGGCCTGTGATCCACAAGACCGGCGAGAGCAGCACCTTGAACGCCAGATAGGCCAGCGCCTGCAGCGGGTTGTGCTTGCGCCGCCAGGTCTTGCGATAAGGATGCGGTTCGCCCTTGAAGATCCCATAGGCGTGGAACCGGATCATCGCGCCGATGCCGTGGCGGGCCGGCAGATAATGCCGCCATTGGCCGGTCGTGAGGTGCCAGAACACGGCGAAGATCCACAACAATAGAAGGGCCATCGCGGCAATGACATGCGCGGTGAACATGTCGCCGAAGCGGAACAGCCCATGGACGCCGTGCAAGCCGAAGCCGGTGAAGATCAAGACGAACATCAGCGCCGCTTGCGACCAGTGCCAGAAGCGCTCGAAGCGGCTGAAGATCTTGGCGCGCAGCATCGGCATGACTACGCTCCTTTGGGTCGGTGGAAGATCAGATGCAGCAGCATGCTGACGAACACCCCCAAAAAGGCCAGCGCAACCGCCGCATAGCCGACCCGATTGACCCACGGATTGGCGTCGCGCCCCGGTAGATAGAAGCCCGCGACCTGCGCCAGGCGGCCTTCCTTCTGATGGCACTGACCGCATTTGACTGCGTTCTCGGCGGGGGCGACCATGTGGGCCAATGGCCAGTACATCACCGTGTCGATGAAGTCGTGGTGCCCGGAATAGTTTTGTCCCGCCGCCTTCGCGCCGGCAGCGACCGCCTTCGTCCAGTCGAGGCCGCGCCAATAGGCGTCCTCGGTCTGTCCGAACAGGTGCAAGTGGGCCAGTCTATTGGTGCCGGCGTCGTAGGGCTGGCGGCCGCGCATCACCTTGAACGGCCAGATCCGCGATTGCGGGTCGGTGGCGCTGCCGGAAATCCGGTTGATCGGCACCGGCGGATTGTCCGGATCGAACGTCCTGTCGGCATTGGTGTAGACGACCTGCCCGTCGAACCAGAAATACTCCGGCACCACACTCGCATCCCAGCGTAGCGCGCCCTTGTTTGAGTGATAGATCACCTTGCCGTCGTCGTCCTTGACGACATGGCGCTTGCCGTCGCGGAGCTTGCCGGCGGCCGACCAGTCCCACAGCATCTTGGTCGGCACACCGCCGCGCGCGAAGGCCGGGATATGGCAGGTCTGGCAGGCCACCTTGTCGACATGGTTGTTGAGCCACTGAGCGGTCACCGTCCATCCCTGGTGCGGCTTGCTGCCGTGGCACGACTCGCAAGTCGCCACGTCGCGCCGCATGCCCGGCTTGGGCTGGCCCTCGGTATCCGTCGCGCGCACGTCATAGCGGCTGCCGGCGGAGATATGTTGGCGCGTGACGTGGCAGGCCGTGCAGGAGAAGTTCAGTCCGTTCGCGTCCATATGGACATCGAGCGCTTTGCTCGGCCGCGCGAGCGAAGAGTCGAGGTCTCCCGATTTCGCCCCGTCGTCGCCGGCACTATGAAAGTGGCAGGCGCCGCAATTCTCGCGCCCCGGTAGGCCGACGCTCTGTGCTGCTTTGGCAAGGTCGGGCGCCGGCATCACTACCTTGCCGTCCTTGACGATCGGAGCCGGCAACGGGTGGCCCGCCATGGTCGGGTGTTTCCAGTAGGTCGCCGAGCGGTCGTGACAGATCAGGCAGTCGACATTGTCCTGCTTGGTGAAATCGAAGGAGGAATCCTTCCAGCCGTAACCGGCATGGCAGCCCGCGCAGCGCGGCTCGTTCGAAACGATGTTGACGCAGAAATTGTTGAGGACATGTCTCTTGCCGAGCTGCTGGCCGGTGCGCGGATTCTTGAACTCCCACGTCCAGTGAATCGACTTCATGACCTGGTGGGCCGCCTCGGTATGGCAGGCAAGGCACGCCTTCGTCACCTCCGGCCCCGATTTGAAGTCGCGCTGGAGTTCTTCGAATTTGCTGTGGTCGGCGGTGCCGCCCGACGGCTTCGAGCCGACCTGTCCTGGAAGGTAGGGACCTTTGGGCGGGACCTGCGCCGTCGTCGTCGTCGTTGCAATAATGCCCGACATCAAGGCGATGCCGAGCAGCAGGGGCAATCTGGCAGTCATCAATGTCCCTCGACACGAGGGTGAAGCAACAACAGGTCTATTCGCCGAACAGCGGCGAATGCGTGTTGACGAATATCAAGACGGTTTGTTCGCGTGCGCAGAGCTGATGAGCGCAAATCGCATGACGGCGTGTCGTCGCTTCGACGCCGTCAGTGTGCCTGCGCTTCCCGGTGGAGAACATCCGGGCCGACTTTGCGAAGATCGGTGACGCCGGTGAGCATCATGGTGATCTCGATCTCACGCCGGATGAGGTCGAGCGCGATGGCGCAGCCCTTCTCGCCCATCGCCGCAAGGCCGTAGAGATAGGCGCGGCCGATCAGGCAGCCGCGCGCGCCGAGGGCCAGCGCCTTCATCACGTCCTGGCCGGAGCGAATGCCGCCGTCGAACAGGACCTCGAGGCGATCGCCGACCGCCTGCGCGATCTGCGGCAGCACCGTGATCGAGGCCGGCGCCCCGTCGAGCTGGCGGCCGCCGTGATTGGACACGATGATGGCGTCGGCGCCGACCGAGGCCGCCGTCTTGGCGTCCTCGACATCGAGGATGCCCTTGATGACAAGCTTGCCCGGCCACGCACTGCGCACCCACTCCATGTCGCGCCAGTTGAGCGTCTGGTCGAAATGCTGCGTCGACCACTCGCCGGCACCCATCAGGCTGACCCGGCCCTTTTTCAGATAATCTTCGATATTGCCGAAGGTCCTGCGCTTGGCGCGCAGCACGCCCAAGCTCCAGGCGGGTTTGGTCGCAATATCCCACAAGTTGCGCAGGGTCAGCCGCGGCGGCACGGTGAGCCCGTTCTTGATGTCCGAGTGGCGTTGCCCGCGCATCGGCAGGTCGACGGTGACCACCAGCACGGGGCATCGTGCGGCCTGCGCACGCTCGATCATCGCCTGGCTGAAGCCGCGGTCGCGCAGCACATAGAGCTGGAACCAGAACGGGCGGCTGATCGCCGCGCGAATGTCCTCGATGGTGGCGATCGACATGGTCGAAAGGCAATAAGGAATGCCGGCAGCCTCCGCCGCGCGCGCGGCGAGGATCTCGCCATCGCCGCGCACGAGACCGGTCAGGCCGGTCGGCGCGATCGCAAGCGGCATCGCCACTTCATCGCCAACAAGCTCGCTCGTCAGCGAACGGCCGGTGGTGTCGACGAGAACGCGCTGGCGGAACCGCAGAGCCTGCAATTCGCGGCTGTTGGCCTGCAGCGTGATCTCGTCATAGGAGCCGCTGTCGATGTAATCGAACAGCATGCGCGGCACCCGTCGCTGGGCGAGCGCACGCAGATCGGCGATATTGGTGATCGGCGTCAAAGTCGAATTCCAGGCATCGGAAAGATTAGATCATTTCCGGCGGAGATTGAACTGTCGGAGGAGATGAGCCGATCAATCCCATGCAAAGCATGGTGACGGCTCGATTGGGACGACAAAGCAGGATGAGCTTAACTGGGCGGGGAGAAGACCGCCGAATCGGTTTCGTTACCGCGCAAGACCTCAGGCGAGGCTGCGGCGGAACTGCCCGCTCTTGCGAAAGCGCCACAGATAGGACGGAACGATTGCCGGCACCGAGTGCGGCGCGATTCCGAGGCCGGCGAGCGTTCGCCCATCGCGCTCGGCGACGGCGGAAACGACATTGTCCTGCTTGAGAAGCTCCACCTGGTCGGGCGTGAGCGGCGGCGCGGGGAGGAATTGCATGACCTGGCCGAGCAGCTTTGCCCCCCAGAACGGGATCGGCAGCAGCAACCGGCGGCGGTCGATGGTCTGCAGCACGAACTGCATCAGCTCCTTGAACGTGTAGACCTCGGGGCCACCGAGCTCGTAAATCGTACCGCCTTTGGTCTCGCCCGCGACCGCCTTGCGGATCGCTTGGCCGACATCGCCGCCGAACACCGGCTGGAAGCGGGTCTTCCCGCCGCCGACCAGCGGCAGGGCGGGTGCGAGGCGCGCCATCGACGCGAATTTGTTGAAGAAGGCATCGTCCGGCCCGAAAATGATCGAGGGCCGCATGATCACGGCCTCCGGAATGGCGGCAAGCACCGCCTTTTCGGCCAGGCCCTTGGTGCGGGCATAGCGGGCCGTGGCCGCTTCGTCGGCGCCGATGGCCGACACATGGATCATGCGCGCGCCTTCGGCCGCCGCCGCCCGCGCCACCGCTTCGGCGCCCTCTCGATGGATCGCATCGAAGCTCTGGCGGCCGCGCTCGAACAGGATTCCGACGAGATTGATCACCACGGCGCTGTCGCGCACCGCCGCCTCGATCGAGGCGGGATGGCGCAGATTCGCCTGCACGGCATGGATCTGGCCGACGCGGCCGAGCGGCTGCAGATGGCCGACCAGATCGGGGCGGCGCACCGCGGCGCGGATGCGATAGCCGTGCGGAGCGAGCGCACGCACGACATGCCGGCCGAGAAAGCCGGACGCGCCGAAGATCGTAATGAGCATGTCGGAATTGGAGATCGCGGTCATGGCCGCCACTCTGAATTATGGGGCGCCGGGATAACCGCGTCCATTCGGTACCGGTTCCGCATTGGCGCGGTGCAGGCGACATACAAGATCACCCCGACGCTGTACAGGGGGCGAATGGCCGCTCTCGCTGTGGGATTGCTACGCACCGGCGCGCCGAGATCGCCGCTCCCAAGGCTCGGCGCACGCGGCTAATGGTCTCCGGTCACCGCACTTTGGTTCTCGCTGCCGCGTTGGGCCGCGCCGCAGAGGGGTCACCATGCACCGGTCATCTGAGATGACCGCTTCCCGGTTCCCAACCAGTTCCCGCGAGCGGCGCCGCCGCCCAATGGCCGTTCCGAGGGCTTGGGCAGGCACCGCTGCCTTTTATCGAGCTTCCCGAAGTGCGGCGCCACTCCCGGCGTTGACAAGGACAAAACCGGGCCCTTATCTCTGTGGCCAAGCCCAGGTGGCGGAATTGGTAGACGCGCTGGCTTCAGGTGCCAGTGGCCGCAAGGTCGTGGAGGTTCGAGTCCTCTCCTGGGCACCAATAGGTTGTATCGCCGCATCGCATAGCGACTCAATGGCCTGGCGAGGTTGCTTGTCCGCTCACCCAGATGTCTGCCTGCAGTGCAGCACGCGGCCGATCGTGTTCATCAGCAACTGAGCCGCCAGGATTGCCGTCGTGCCGGTCGGATCATAGTCCGGCGCAACTTCGACAAGATCGACACCGACGATTTCGCCGCGCTTGGCGAGGCCATCGATCAGTTCAAGGACCTCGTAATAGAGGAAACCGCCATGGCTTGGCGTGCCGGTGCCCGGAGCGATGGAGGGGTCGAAACCATCAATATCGACGGTGAGATAGTAGCGTTTGCCTTTCGGAATGCGGTCGAGAACAGAGGCGACGCCGATCTCGCGGAACCGCCGCACCGAAATGATATCGGACCCCATTCTGCGTGCATCTTCGTACCCTTCGCGGGCGGTCGATGACACATTGCGAATGCCGATTTGGGTAAGACCGGAAACATACGTCTTCTCCGCCGCGCGGCGCATCGGGTTGCCATGACCGCGGGTGACACCATGCCGTTCATCAACGAAATCGAGATGCGCATCCACCTGAACGAGATGTATCGGGCCCTGGTCGTCGATAGCTTCGATACACGGGATGTTTATCGAATGATCGCCACCAAGGACCACGGGAAGCGCACCAGCGGCGAGGGCAGCGCGCACCGCTAGTTCAATGTTCCGGTGACTCTTGAGTGTATCGGTATGCACAATGTCCGCATCGCCAATATCAACGATGCGAACCGCGTCGGACGGCAGATAGGTCACGTCGTCTTCATGGTCATAGGCGCCACCGTGCCCGAATGAAAACAATGTGGACGCTTCCCGGATTGCGCGCGGACCAAACCGCGCCCCGGGGCGCCATTGGGTTCCAAAATCAAACGGTGCGCCAATGATTGCGACATCGGCATCGATTGCGTCCCAGTTTTCGACATAGGGGTACTTGCCGAAGGTGCAGATGCCGACAAACGGAAGATTGAGACGGCCTGACACATATCCATGCGTGGACATCTTTAGGTTCCTTAAGAGTTGAAAGGTGAATTGACTTGGACGGGTCCTGAATATTGAGGCGTGGCGACAGTGCGGGGTGTGTATGACCCCGACGCAATAACTGAATTGATGTGAGCGGCGATCTCTTCCATCGGTGCGAACCAGACATCACCCCGGCCCAGTACGGACTCAAGAAACTCCGACATGATTGCCCATCGAGACAGGCGTCCGGTGGCAAACGGGTGGAGGACCGGCACCCATAATCCGCCATAGCGGTAGGCAGCCTCGAACTCTTCAGTGAAAATCTGAAGTCCCACGCTCGGGGCACGGACCGGCATCATGTAGTCCAAGTCCATGGCGTGGACATATTGCGGCCAGTCATCAAGGCCCCAATGGGAAGGCAACTCGATAAGTCGCCCGGCCTCGGACGTAATAAGATACGGTACATCGTCGCCCATAAGCGAGGCGTCGTAGAGGAACCCGCGATCAATAAGCAAATCGAGCGATTGATCAGAGAAATTGTAAAGCGGAGCCCGCCAGCCCCTCGGTGCAGCGCCGGTCGTTCTCTTGATGACGTCGATCGCACGATCGAGCCAGAATGCCTGTTGTTCGCGGCTCTGGCGCCTTGGGTTTTCGTGCAAGTAGCCATGATGCGCGACTTCATGCCCGCCTTTCAGCATCAGCTCGATAGCGCCCGGATATCGTTCAATGCACCATGCCGGCACGAAGAATGTCTGCCGAATGCCGAGCCGGCGATAGGTTTCGACAATTCGCGGGACCGCCACGTCCGGCCCGTATTGCAGCATCGAGATCGCCGATACGCGCGTGTGCCCATCTTCAGGATGATCGAGATGGATCAAGCTGTCGGCATCCATGTCGAATGTCACGCAACAGGCGCATTTCGCACCATCCGGCCACGGGACCGGATTGGCAATCATGCGCTGCGAGGATTGCCCGCTATTTTCCGCCTCTGACATACTTCTTCCCGATTGCTGACGGGGGACGCACCTTGCCGGCGAAGAGCACCAGCGCGAGGAACGATGCCACAAATGGCACCATCGAAAAGAGCTGATACGGTACTTCCGGACTGTTGAACTGAAGTCGCAATTGCAACGCGTCGGAAAGTCCGAAGAAAATGCAGGCCAGAAACGCACCGAACGGATTCCACCGACCCAGAATAAGGGCGGCGAGCGCGATGAAACCCTTGCCCGCGCTCATATGCTCGGTGAATACGAATACCTGGCTGAGCACCAGATAGCATCCGCCTAGACCTGCCAGCATGCAGCTTGCCATCACGCAGGCCAGGCGCACACCGGGAACCGAAATGCCTGCACTGTCCGCCGCGACAGGAAAGTCACCGATTGCTCGGACGTTAAGGCCCCATGGCGTCTTGTAAAGGAACCACCACGCCAAGGCCACGGTCGCATACATGAGGTATGTCAGGAAATCCTGTTTGAACAGTACCGGACCGAGCACAGGAATGGCCGATAAGCCTGGGATCGCGATGACGTGAAATCCGGGCAATGTCGAGGTCGCGTCGGCGCCCAGAATGAGGCGTGCCAGATATGACGTCATCCCAAGCATCAGAATGTTGATGGCGATCCCAGCAACAAGTTGGTTTATTCCAAGCCCGACCGCTAATCCGGCGAGAATCATTCCCGCGCATGCGGCCACCGCGATCCCCAGGAAGAGGCCGCCGATCGGTGTTCCCGACAAGAACGCCCCCACCGCGGCGCCAAATGCGCCGGCGAGGATGCAGCCCTCGAGCGAGATGTTGAAAACACCCGCGCGCTCCGAAAGAACACCACCAACTGCCGCGAAAATGATTGGTATGGAAAGCCGAAGACTCGTGGAGAGGAAGTCCGTCAGCGCTTGTGTGTCCAGCAGAAAGTCCATCAGGGCTGCTTCCCTGCACGATCTGCTTCAAGCTCGTCGAGCGTGTCCTCCAGCATGCGCCGACGCTTGAGGAATGCAGTCCAGTATGACCGGTTGTAGGTGAAGGCCAGGCTAGCGGCTACGAATATGATGACCAGTCCCTGGATGGCTTCAATGACGGTGGTTTCAAGTCCGACAGCGCGCTGCATCACAAGCGCCCCGGCTTTGAGCCCGCTTAGGAAAAAAGCCGATAGGGGCGCGAGAATGGGGTTCAACGACGCCAGAAACGCAACAATGATACCATCAAATCCGTATCCCGGCGAAAACAGATGGTACAGGCGATACTTCAGGCCGAGCACCTCAAAGGTTCCGGCCAATCCGCCAATGGCGCCGGCGACGAACATCGTAACGACCAGGGTGCGACGCACTTTGATGCCCGCATAGCGCGCGCCTTGCGGATTGTGTCCGATGGTATCGAGCGCAAATCCCACAGTGGTAAAACGAAAGACGAGAAATATCGCTACAGCCAGCACCAGAGCGAAAATCACCCCCGCATGTGCATCTGTGCCGGGCATGATCCAGGGCAGCCACAGGTGCTCGCCAATCTCGTTCGAATAGGGATATGGCGCGCCCTCCTGCATAAGCGGGCCACCGGCGACATAGCTGACGATATTGATCGCAATGAAGTTCAACAGAATGGTTATGATGACTTCGTTGATGCCGCGATATGCCTTCAGATAACCCGGAATCAAGCCCCAAAGTCCGCCACCCAAAGCGCCTGCGAGAATGCAGAGAGGTATATGGATAAAACCGGGCATGGTCGGCAGAAGGAGCGCTGCGAGGGCTGAAAACAACCCTCCCATGTAGATCTGACCTTCTGCACCGATGTTGAGCAGACCGGCACGCAGGGGGATGATCACGGCAAGGCCGGCAAGAAGAATGGGCGATGTTTTCACCAGCGTGCCGGCGAGGCCGTAATAGTCGATAAAGGCACCGGTGAACAGCGCCGCATAGGCGTCAAACGGATTTACCCCGGCCACGGCGATGAGACCCGCGCCTACAAACAGGGCGAGCAGAACGGCCCAGACCGGTCGGAGAATGTAAAGGGTTTGGATGGCGTCGAGCATCATGCCGCGTCCGCATCGCTGATGCCGCCCATGAGCGCGCCCACACGTTCACTGGTGGCCTCTGCCGGTGAAATAACGCCGGTGATTTCCCCGGCGCACATCACAGCGATGCGGTCACAAACACTGAGGATATGCTCGAGCTCGGTCGAAATATACAAAACGGCCGTGCCGCGGGCGCGTTCGTGCAGAACGGTGCGTTGCACCGCGTCGATCGCCCCCACGTCGAGACCCTTGCAAGGTTGCATCACCACCAGAATGCGGGGGGCGCATTCGATCTCACGAGCGAAAATCAATTTCTGTTGGTTGCCGCCGGACAGGAAGCGCGCATGCTGGTCAACTGATCGCAGTCGAATGTCGTAACGCTTCACCCAAGCCGTCGCCATATCCCGCGCATTTTGCATGTGCAGGATGCCGTGTTTTGAAAATGGCCAAATCCGGAAATCCCGCAGCATGGCATTCTTGACGACGGGAAGATCCAATACGAGCCCGGTTTGCTGCCGGTCTTCGGGAACGAACGACATGTGCGTCTTGTGACGCCGGTCATAGACCGACAGGGTCGAAACGTCTTGGCCGAAGACGCTCACATTGCCGGAGCTGGGTCGGCGCAATCCGGTCAAAACCTCGGCGAGCTCTCTCTGCCCATTGCCATCAACGCCGGCGACGCCGAGGATTTCGCCAGATTGCAGGTCAAAAGAGACACCCTTCAACGCTTCGATATCCCGGTCGTCTTGCGCCCGCAGATCGCGTACGGATACGGCGACAGGTCCGGGTTCCATTTTGGGTTTCTCGAGGTCTTCAAACACCATGTCGCGGCCGATCATGAGGCGCGCCATTTCCTTGGTGTTCGTCTCCGAAACCGCTTTCTCGGCAGTGACCGTGCCGTGTTGCATAATCGTTATGCGATCCGCGACCGCAGTGACTTCTTCGAGCTTGTGGGTGATGAAAATGACGGTTTTGCCGTTGTCGCGCAGGCGTTTCAGTCCATCGAGAAAGTTGGCGATTTCATTTGGTGCCAAAACGCTGGTCGGCTCGTCGAGAATGACAATATCGGCGTCGCGGTAAAGAACCTTCAGGATTTCCACGCGCTGCCGCATTCCAATCGGCAGTTTCCAGATTTCCGTATAGGGATCGATCTCGAACCCAAACGCATCGCTTAATACCGAAAGCCTGTCGATATGCTCCTTGAGCGACAGGCGGATCCCTTGTCCGGGCAGCCCGAGAAC
Source organism: Xanthobacteraceae bacterium (assembly GCA_028282095.1). Classification (GTDB taxonomy): domain Bacteria; phylum Pseudomonadota; class Alphaproteobacteria; order Rhizobiales; family Xanthobacteraceae; genus Rhodoplanes. Next base: position 10,714 of record JANQIP010000102.1, read on the forward strand.
GATGTTCTCGATGACGCTCAGCGTTTCGACCAGCATGAAGTGCTGGTGGATCATTCCCATGCCAAGATCCATGGCCTGGCGCGGCGAGCGGACGACCGTCTCGATTCCATTGATACGTATGCGTCCGCCGTCAGGCTGGTAAAGGCCGAACAGCACATTCATCAGCGTGGTTTTGCCGGCCCCGTTCTCGCCCAATATCGCGTGGATCGACCCTTCAAGGACGTGGAGGCTCACTTTGTCCAGCGCTTTGAAATCCCCGAACAGTTTGGTGATTTGATCGAATTCAAGCGCGTATTCTCTCGCCATCCGTGCTCGCCACAGATCCGCCCGCCGTCATCATCGACGGCGACCGGCGTTTGTTGGAATTGGGGAGAGGGGACGTGAGCCGAACCCTCCCCATCCGAATGTCCGGACAGATGCTTAGCGCGTTTTGATTTTGCCGGCTTTGATCCTGTCAATCAGTCCGGAGACTTCCTTCTGCAAATCTTCAGGCACCGAGGCATGATAGGTGCCGATGCGCGTGGCCTCCGGCGTTTCGAGGCCGTAGATATACGCCTTGCCTTCGAGCTTGCCATCTTTGGCGGTAGCCAGAATTGTCACAAGCGCGTTGCGCAGGTCGAAGATCGCGGACTGAAGGACCGTATCGGGCCAGTCGGCGATGGCGTCATAGTAAATGCCGATGGCCTTCTTTTTCTGTTCCTTCGCTCCCTGCAGGCTGCCAACGACGGCATTATCCATTGATGGAAAAATGACATCGGCACCCTGGCTTATTTGGTTAAGCGCCGCTTCCTTGCCCTTCGCGACATCATCCCAATCATTGGTCCAGGCGGTGAACACCTCGCCGTCAGGGCGTGCATCCTTGAAACCTTTGGCAAAGCCCTCGCCGAGTTCCACGTAGAACTTCAATTTTTGGGCGCCGATGTAACCGCCTTTGCCCGACTTCGACATCTTTCCGGAAAGATAACCCATAACATAACCGAGACCCGGAAAATCGAAACTCATCGTCGATACATTGCCACCGGGCTTCGTGCCATTCACGATGATGAACCTCGTGTCAGGAAAACGCCGCGCGACGCGTTCGACAGATTCCTGGAACTCACCACCGTGGCCGATGACAACGTCGTATCCGCGCCGTGCGTAGTCCGAGAGGGCCTGCGGTTGATCCGGCTGGGCGGTCTTTTCGCTAAAGGCGAATTCTATGCCAAGCTTGTCCGCGGCACGTGTCATGCCCTCGTACCCTGCTTGGTTGAACGACTTGTCCGTGATGACGCCGGGCAACACGATCGCCGCCTTGAAGTCATCTGCCCAAGCGGCGCCCAAAGAGGCCGCCGACGCGGTTACCAGAGTTGCGAGCAGCAGTCCCGTGAGTCGAAACGATCCCAAAAACACGTCAACCTCCCATTTAGGACGCCTAAATATTTATAAACTAAATGTTTTGTGTCAATAAAGATCGTTGCGCATGGCTGGCAAAGCACGCAAAATCGGCGGTCTGATGAAAGCACAGGCAGAGATAAAGCACTTGGGACTGCGTGAGCGACAGAAGGCTGACAGACGACGCCACATTCTTGATGTCGCCAAATCGAAATTTCGCGCTGAGGGCTACGCAAATGTGACGATGGAGGCGATTGCGAACGACGCCAACGTGTCCTCGGTAACCGTCTACAATTACTACAAGAGCAAGGCGGGCCTATTGCTCGCTCTGGTAGCGGAGAGCGACAAATATCTGATCGCGCAGCTTGAGGAGATGATTTGCGCTCGTCCCGATGACCTGATCGAGGCCGTTGCCCGGTTTGGACAGATTCTGCGCCGACATGCGATGAGTTATCTGAGCAAACCGACGTGGCGGGAGGTGGTGGCCGCAAGCATTCACGAAGGAAGCAAGGACTTCGGGCGCACCTACATGGATTTGGACCGTGTGTTAATCGAACTCATGCAGTCACTGGTGGAGGACGCCCAGGATCGAAAACTGATCAGTTCCGACATCGACAGCCTTGCTCTCGCTGACTGCCTGTTCTCGTTGCAGAACATCCGATTTTTTCAGTTCATCGCCGACGACGACATTTCCGATGAGGAAATCGACGCCAAGTTTCGTCATGACTTGACAGCTCTGGCGCAATTGTTCGGCAACAACCGGAATAATCTCTAAGCGGCGTCTTCAGGCCACGACCTTGAGCGCGGGCGCTGTGGGATCGGCCCGGGGCAACAGGCCTTCGATCCGGCTATCGCGATGGCCATTGACAATACTGGTTCGATGAGAAGCCTGTCCCGCTGCAAGAGAGTGGGGCAGAGTTTGTTTACTCTATAAGCCATTAAATTGCTCAGGGGTGCGATTCAGTTTCGTTCAAAGCTTTTCTCTCTTGCGAACGGAACAAGGCTGCTCGTCCGAAGGTGTGACAGGGCTTGCTCTGCATTGAGCCCCAGTCCAGAATTGATTCACCTGATGCTCTGATGTCCGCTCATGACCCAAAGCCGACATCTGCCCAGGAAAAAGAGAGCGGTCCCATAGTAGCGATCGAAGTGGACAATCCTCGATCACTCGATCGCCATGCGGCTTGTGACGTAAGCCTCTTTGCCACGGGTTACCCAATCGCGAATCTCTAAAGAGGAGGCTCGCTGTGGACTGGCTGATCAACGACGCATTGCCGGTATTGGCGCGCATATTCATCGTCTGCATATTCCCGTTCAGCTTCATCGACAAGGTCGTGAACTGGAACAATGCGCTCAAGCAGGCCAAGTCAAGCTGGCTCCCCGGCGGTCCGGCTCTCCTGATCCTGGCGATGGCCGTCGAGTTGTTGACTCCCGTGATGATCGTGACCGGCTTCTATGATGGGATCGCGGCGTTCATTCTGGCCGGATACTGCATCGTTACGGCCATCGTCTATCACGCTTTCTGGACCTATCCGCGTTTCTGGTCGCCGCAGAGCGAGGGCTATCCGCATATCTGGGACTTCTTCAAGAACTTCGGGCTAGTCGGTGGGTTGATCTTCGTGATGTATGCGAGCGGCTTCATTCAGGAAGTAGGCAGCGGCATCGAGCAGGCTGCGATGCTGACCTACGACACAGCGATCTCGGTGAGCAGTGAACGGGAGTGAGCATGGCAGACAGGATTGGCAACAAACTCACAGAAGAGGGCGACGGTCCGCCGAAGCTCTCCTACTGGCACGTTTGGGCGGATGACGACGGCGTCACGCATCAGACCCTGTGCGAGCTCTCCGCATTCATGGAGAAAAGCGTCGGGGGCAAAGCTGCCCCCGAATGGATCGAGACGCTGCTGACCGCCAAAGCCAATCTCGTTTTCTTCGTGCAACCCGTCGGTTGGACTGGGGATTGGCACCCCAATCCGAAACCGCAGTGGCTCGTGACGCTGTCGGGCCGCTGGTTCGTGGAGACCATGGACGGCGTGCGGGTCGAGATGGGGCCCGGCGAGGTCCAGTTCGGGAATGACCAGACGACAAAACCGGACGCCCAAGGTCGGTTCGGCCATCTGTCAGGCACTGTGGGCGATGAGCCTGCAGCCATAATGTCGGTCCAGCTCGAAGGCGACGAGTGGATCGGCCTCAAGCCGTGCTGCTTCAAGTAGCAAGGTCCACCCGATGCCGGTGACCCGCCTCATTCGCGTGAGCATCACCGTCGCCGACCTTGCGGGCACCGCCGCCTTCTACCGCGATGCGCTCGGGCTGGAGGTTGGACCCGAGCGATCGCTCCACGATCCGGCTTGGAATGCGCTGCTCGGGCTGAGGCCCGGCACGAGGGCGCGCGCTTGCGGCATCGTCATCGGACAGCAGGCACTCGATATCGTCGCGTTCGAGCCGCCGGGGAGGCCGTATCCGCCTGAACGGACCTCGGACGATCAGTGGTTTCAGCATCTGGCTCTCGTCTGCGGTAACATCGTCCAGGTCTCAAGGCGACTGGAGGCCCGCCATCCGGGCGTCATCACGAGAGGCTCACCGGTGCACTTGCCGCCTAATACGGGGGGCGTCACAGCCTTCAAGTTCCGAGATCCTGAAGGGCACCCGCTGGAGCTCATCTCCTTTCCAGCCGGCGTTGGCGCGCCCCTGTGGCATGAGATGTCCGCAGACGGAATTCTCGGCTACGACCATACGGCCATCGCGGTGATGGACCTTGAACGCAGCCTATCATTTTACAGCGGGCTGCTCGGATTACGCGTCGCCGCACGCTCGCTGAACCAGGGCCTCGAACAGGATGAACTCGATGCCCTCGCACACTGCGAGGTCGACGTGCGGGCACTCGAGCCAACTGTCGTTGCGACGCCGCATGTGGAGCTCTTGCATTATCGCACGCCCCGTGGCCGCACTCTGCCTGCGGCGCCTAACGCCAATGATGTGGCCGCGGCGATCCAAGTTCATGAGGTTGACGCGCTCGATCCGCTTGTCGGGCGGCTAGAAGCGGAAGGCGTCCTCTTCGTTTCCCCTGGTGTCGTGAGCTTGGACAATGGCGGAAAGGCAGCATCGATCCGCGATCCGGATGGGCACATGCTCCTGCTCGTGGATGCGGTTGCGGCCGAACGGCCCGACTGACGTCTACCCGCACTCGACGGTGCAGTGCCTCGGCCGGATCGACAGCGATTTGTTGGTAACACAACTCACTGAGGCAGCGCCCGAGTTCAGCCAAGTGTCGCCGACATGCGACGGGCAATCTGACCTTATCTTGCAGAACCCCCGCGGCGCGACGGTGCAGCGCCCATAGTCCTGCGCAGCTATTTTCCGTCGGATCAATCGGTGCAAGGCCGGACAGTCGGCGTCGCGGTTGACACCCGCCGGAGCGACCATTTGCAGCTTTGTACGATCAGCCCGGGGATATTCGGCGTTTGGCTCGACGTCCACACACCGTCCGCGGCAAAACTGAACACATCGCTCTGCGTGCTTGCCGGGAAGATGCGGACCAGTTCCAACGCGGGGAAGGTCGCACCGCAAGACTGAAAATAGCCTGCCACCAGACCGCCGTCGGGAGACAGGCTGACTTCACCTTTGTAGAGACTATATTCCAACCCGCCTTCCACCTTGTCGGTATAGGTCAAGTCGATCCTGATCTTGTTGCCGGTTTGAACGATGCCGGCCGACATCGGTCGCCCCCAGCTCGCCGGTACACCCGCCGTTGTGCTGTCACACGCATAGATGCCCTCGTACCGCCCGGTCATGGAAAACTGTGCCTCGGCGTGGGCGGGAAACGTCATGAGGCAAGCGATCGTCACGGCGGTCAGGCTTTGCCACATCGTCGGTTCCTCGTCGGTTCTTTTCAGGCCCGTCGCAATGCTTGTAACGTCGAGAGAGCCGCTAGCTAGAGCATGATCCCGAAAAGTTGGCAGACTTTTCGGATAAGATCACGCGACAAAACAAAGAGAAATGGAGCGCGATCGATTCAATCTAAATGGGTCGCGCTCCAGAGCATGATCCCGAAAAGTTGGCAGACTTTTCGGATAAGATCATGCGACAAGACAAAGAGAAATGGAGCGCGATCGATTCAATTTAAATGGGTCGCGCTCTGGAGCATGATCCCGAAAAGTTGGCAGACTTTTCGGATAAGATCATGCGGCAAAACAAAGAGAAATGGAGCGCGATCGCTTCAATCTGAATGGATCGCGCTCCAAAGCATGATCCCGAAAAGTTGGCAGACTTTTCGTATGAGATCATGCGACAAAACAAAGAGAAATGGAGCGCGATCAATTCAATTTAAATGGGTCGCGCTCCAGAGCATGATCCCGAAAAAGTTGGCAGACTTTTCGGATAAGGTCATGCGACTGGCTCACTAGTCCGCGGAGTCTTACCTCTCCCCGCTTGCGGGGAGAGGTCGACGCGCGAAGCGCGGTGGGTGAGGGGGCAGCGGCGCTGCCAAGACGTCCGAAATCGTTTCAACCACACCAGTCGCGTTTGTCAGACCATCGTTGTTCCGAGAGCGCAGAACGGGGTGGCCCTTGGATCGCGCGATCGGTCTCTGCACTGGCCATGTTTGCCCCTCACCCGGATTGCCGAAGCTGACGCTTCGACAATCCGACCTCTCCCCGCAAGCGGGGAGAGGTCATTCAGTTCTAGTCCAGTCCTCAGCTTGAAACGGTGACCACCTCGCGCCCGATCAGGCGTCCGAGCTGCCGTAGCCGGTTGTACACGCGCTCTCCGGCCAACGCCGAAAACGGCCCCTTGAGCGCCAGCACAAGCTGCCCGCGCACGACCGTCAGCGGCGCGCGCGGCAACACCCCCGGCATTGCGGCGGAGATCAGATAGGCGACACGCAGCGATGCCCCGAGCACGCGCGCGCGGTCGATCAGACGAGCGCTCGCGAGTTCGCGCAAATGCGGCGACAGTTCGCCCTCCCACAAACCGACATGGCGGAAGAACACCGCGAGTGCGAGGAAAGCCCGCCCGGGATGGTCGACGCCAAGAAAGCTGCCATGCGCGATGATGTTGAGCGACTGCTCGCCGCGATAATCGGGATGGGCGCGCCAGCCAATATCGGCCAGCAGACAGGCGGCATGGCGCAAGCGCTTTTCCTGCGCCGTCTCGTCGATTCCCGAGGACGCCATGAATCGATCGGTCCAGCGGATCAGCTCTTCGCCGTGTCGCGGCGAGCGCGAGCGCAGCAGGTTGAGGTCGCCCGCCGCGGCGAGCAGCGCATCGCGTTTCTGTTCCTTCTCCTTGAGGGCGGAATAGAGCAGCCCCTCGCGCACGCCCACCGCGGAGACGACAACCTCGCGCGGCTTGGAAAGCCGGATGACGTGCTCGATCACGAGTGCGGCATAGCCGAGCAAGGGCCGCCGCGCATCGGTCACCGCCTCGATCTGCGAGAGGATCTCGGGATTCACGCGCCGCACCAGCCGGGCGAATTCGAGCGCCTCCTTGGCGGGAATCGCATAACCCTGCATGACGTTGAGGGGATAGCCGGTCTGCCGCATGTGCAATCGGGCAAGCGCGCGCCAGGTTCCGCCCACAGCGTAAAAGGCGCGCCCCGAGCCCCCCTTGAGAAAATGCACATCGGCAAGCGCGGCCTCGACGAATTTCTCCGCCTTCTTGAGGGACTTCTGTGACAGGTCCTGAAGCGCGAGTCCGCCGAGCGGAAGCGTCGCCGCCGCCTTGAGCCGGGGACCATGCAGATCGACCAGTTCCAGCGATCCGCCGCCGAGATCGCCGACAATGCCGTCGGGCGCATGAATGCCGGAGACGACGCCGAATGCGGCGAGCCGCGCCTCGCGCTTGCCCGACAAGACGTCGATCTTGCTCCGGCACGTTCTTTCGGCCTGGCGGATGAAGTCCGCACCGTTCGCGGCGTCGCGGCAGGCGGCGGTGGCGATGATCCACAACCGGCCGACACCCATGGTGTCGCACAGCGCACGGAAGCGCCGCAGCGCGGCCAGCGCCCGCTCGACCGCATCGCGCGCGAGCAGGCCGGTCGAGTGAACCTCGCGGCCGAGCCCGGCGAGCACCTTCTCGTTGAAGATCGGGGTCGGGCTGCGGGCTAGGCCCTCATAGACGACAAGCCGGACCGAGTTCGATCCGATATCGATGACCGCAATCGGCGGGCCGTGGTCGAGACGGCCCTTGTTGGCAGCGCCGGCAATGCGCCGGCTGCTAGCCACGATCTCCACGCCGCGTGAGACTGCGGGGCGAGGAGTCCTTGAGCGACTTGCCACGGCCTGACAGGCTTGGATTGGTCATGAAGTATTTGTGAGCGTTGAACGGCTCTTCCCCCTCGCCCACAGTGATACGCGTCCAATTCCCGTCAGGCAAGAGCGCCCAGCTCTGGCGGTTGTCCATCAGATTGGCAACCATGATTTGATCGAGCACCTGCTCATGCACCGTCGGATTGAGGATCGGGCACAGCTCCTCGACCCTGCGGTCGAGATTGCGTGGCATCATGTCGGCCGACGAGATGTAGACATGGGCCTTCGCGTGCGGCAGGGCGTGGCCGCCGCCGAAACAGTAGATGCGGCTATGCTCGAGAAAGCGCCCGACGATCGATTTCACCCGAATATTCTCGGACAGGCCTTGCACGCCGGGACGCAGGCAGCAGATGCCGCGGACCACCAGATCGACGGGAACGCCTGCCTGCGAGGCCTCATAAAGCGCGTCGATGATGCCAGGATCGACCAGCGAATTCATCTTCATCCAGATCGCCGCCGGCCGGCCGGCGCGGACATGGTCGATCTCCTGGGCGATGTGATCGAGAATGCAGGCGCGCAGATTGACCGGCGAGGCCGCCATCCGCTCAAGCCCGGCCGGCTCGGCATAGCCGGTGATGAAATTGAAGATGCGGGCAACGTCGCGCGCGATTGCCGGATCGGCGGTGAAAAACGACAGGTCGGTGTAGATCCGCGCCGTCACCGGGTGATAATTGCCGGTGCCGGTATGGACATAGGATGTCGGCAAGCCGCCTTCGCGGCGTACCACCAGCGACAGCTTGGCATGGGTCTTGAGTTCGAAGAATCCGTAGACCACCTGCGCGCCGGCTCTCTCCAGATCGCGTGCCCAGCGGATGTTCGCTTCTTCGTCGAAGCGTGCCCTCAGTTCGACCACCGCCGTCACCGATTTGCCCGATTCGGCCGCCTCCGCCAGCGCGCGCACGATCGGGCTGTCCTTGGACGTGCGATAGAGCGTCTGCTTGATCGCGACGACATCGGGATCGCGCGCCGCCTGCTGCAGAAACTGGACGACGACGTCAAACGACTCGTAAGGATGGTGAACGATCAGGTCCTTCCGGCGAATGGCCGCAAAGCAATCGCCGCCATGGTCGAGGATGCGTTCGGGGAAGCGCGGCGTGTAAGGGGTCCATTCGAGGTCCGGACGGTCGAGCGATGAGAGTTGCGACAGTTCGGACAGCGCCAGCACCCCCTCGACCACGAACAGCTTTTCCTCGTCGACCGCAAGCGCGCGCTGCACGAAGCGCCGCAGCTCGGCAGGCATGGCCGATTCGACCTCGAGCCGGATCACCGAGCCATGCCGGCGCTGCTTCAGCGCCGTTTCATAGAGCCGAACGAGGTCCTCGGCCTCTTCTTCGATTTCGAGGTCCGAGTCGCGCAGGACGCGGAAACCGCCCTGCCCCTTGACCGCATAGCCCGGAAACAGCCGGGGAATGAACATCGCCACCACCTGTTCGAGCGTAATCAGGCGATCGACCCCGCCCTCCCCTTTCGGCATGCGGATGAACCGATCGACCTTGGGCGGCATGCGGATGAGCGCATTCAGCGCCCGGCCGTCGCGGCTGCGGGCGAGCTGCAGCGCCAGCGACAGGCTGAAATTCGGGATGAACGGAAACGGGTGGGCGGGGTCGATGGCAAGCGGCGTTACAATCGGAAAAATGTGGTGGAGGAAATGGTCTTCGAGCCACTGCCGGTCCGCCTTCTTGAGCTGATCCACCTCCACAAACACGATTTTTTCGGCCGCAAGCTCCTCCTTCAGCTCGCGCCAGCGCCGCTGCTGGTCGTGCGCGAGCACCGCCACCGCCTCATTGATGCGAACAAGCTGCTCGCTCGGGGTGAGGCCATCCGGGCTCCTCGAAGTGACGCCGGCGCCCACCTGGCCGATATAGCCGGCGACCCGCACCATGAAGAACTCATCGAGATTATTGGCGGAAATGGAGAGGAATTTCACCTTCTCCAGAAGCGGATGGTTGGGGTTCTCCGCCTCCTCGATGACTCGGCGGTTGAAGTGCAGCCACGATAGCTCGCGGTTGAAGAACCGATCCGGACTCGTTCGGATCGCCGCCTCCGGCCCGACAGCGGCAGGAACGAGCATCTCTTCCTTTGCGGTGGAGAGCACGGCGGCTCGGCGGTCAGCGGTCATCATCTACCTTCAGAGCGTGTCCTAGGCGCATGATCCCGAAAAGTTGGCAGACTTTTCAGGCAAGATCATGCGACAAAACAAAGAGAACGAGAGCGCGATCGATTCAAGGAGAAGCCATCGCGCTCTCGGCGCAAGATCGCGAAAAGTCGGTCGTGCTTTTCGGATAAGACCATGCGATCAAACGAGAAGGAGAAAGCGCTCGATTGGATTCAATCTGAAGCAAATCGCGCTCCGCAAGCTTATCGCGAGTCTGCGGACCTGACTATGACGAGCGCGTGAGGGCAGAGCCGTTCTCAGGCGGCAAATGGGCGCTCCGATCGGCCTCCCAGCGTTCCAGAATCTCGGCGGCGAGCGCGCGCGTGACCGGCCGTTGCTGACGTAAGCCTTCGCGATCCAGCTCGGCGACGACAGCCCGCGCCGTTGCCAACGAGCGTTCGATCCGCCGTTCGATGTAGAGGAGCAGGTTTTCGTCGACGGCAAGCTGGCGGTCGGCGAACAGCTTGACCAGCACCGCGCGCAGCAAAGCATCGTCGGGCGGCGCGAGCGCAACGACCGGGACGGCGCGCAGGCGCGAGGCAAGATCGGCGATCTGAAAATCTAGGCCCGCGGGCGCAGTTTCGGCCGTCAGGAGGATATGCGCCCCGACTTCGCTCGCAAGATTGATCAGGTGGAACAGTGCGCGTTCGTTGACCGCGCCCCCGGCCACGTCCTCGACGACGAGCGCCCCGCTTGCGAGCGCAGCCGGCGCCGCCGTTTCATCGAGCCGGCGCGCCGCAATGATCTGGGCACCGGCCCGGACCGCCCAAATGGCCGCGAGATGGCTCTTTCCCGAACCGGCGGGCCCTGTGAGGGCAAGGACGCGGGCCGGCCAATCGGGCCAGTTCTCGATCATCGTCAGCCCCGCCGCGTTGGACGAGGCCACGACGAAATCCTCCCGCACCAGGCTCTCGCTATGGCCGAGAGCAAGGGCAAGCTGCACCGGCTCTCGCGCGCGTGCCGCCATCAATCGACCTGATGTCCCTGCGCATTCATGTGCCAGACCCATTCCCGGGTGTAGAAGCCGATCGAAATCAAGGTGAGCGTCGCGACCGTGAACATGAGAATCGTCTGGACCGGCCGCGCGTCGAACGAAAAGCCGAGCGAGGCAAGGACAACACAGGCGAACACGATCTGCGCCACCGTATTGAGTTTGGACACAAAGAGCGGCCGAACCTTGATCGGCTTGCCGAGCAGCAGCGCCAGCGTCACCGCCCCGATGATCAGGACGTCGCGGGACACCACCAGGACCACGAGCCATAGCGGGATCGCCCCGGCGATGCCGAGCCCGACAAAGACCGATATGATCAGCGCCTTGTCGGCAAGCGGGTCGAGCAGCGCCCCGAAATCGGTCGACATTCCGAAACGCTTGGCCAGGAACCCATCAACCGCATCGGTAATGCCGGCCGCGAGAAACAGGCCGAACGCAATCTGCGTCTCGCCCGCGGCGATCGCCCAGACGAGAGCCGGTACGAGCAGAATTCGCCCAATCGTGAAAAGGTTCGCAAGGTTGAGGGTTGGCGCTCGCTTTCCCATTCGGTCGTTCGATCTTGCCCCGTGCCAACACAAGCCTAGTGATGCGGCACCAACGCTTGGGCTCGTCTCATGGTGTTGGTGCCGCGTCACAAAGTAACGGATTAGCTAGTGTTCCGGGCTGACGGTCCGGGATCGGACCGTCAGAGTCGGAACACTAGCCTGATAGTGCGATCCGGACCGTTGCGCTACCGCAAGTTTCTCGCGAAGTTGAGTCGTTGGGGCGCTTCGCCCGTTGCTGCGCAGGCACCGCGTGCGCGATTGCTTTACGTTAGATCAACCGCAGATCAACCGCGCTCCCTGTCTCTGTGTTCCGCCGTATGATCTTGTCCGAAAAGTCTGCCAACTTTTCGGGATCATTTTCTCCTTGTCCGGTCGCATGATCTTGTCCGAAAAGTCTGCCAACTTTTCGGGATCATGCTTTAGCCGGAATTGGTGAAGACCGAATTCTATGCTCTTTTGGTATTATGCGGCAAAGCCTGCCGGCGGACTTGACCCGGCGGTGCAAACCGCCGCAGGTCGTCAGCCATGCACGAGACAAAACGATCGGGCCTGAACTATGCCGATGCCGGCGTCGATATCGCCGCCGGCAACCGCATGGTCGACCTGATCAAGCCGCTGGTGCGCGCGACCGCGCGGCCCGGCGCGGATACCGAGATCGGCGGCTTCGGCGGCCTGTTCGATCTCAAGCGCGCGGGTTTAAGGGACCCGATCCTTGTTGCTGCGACCGACGGGGTCGGCACCAAGGTCAGAATCGCGATCGAAACCGGGCGACACGATACGATCGGCATCGATCTCGTCGCCATGTCGGTCAATGACCTTGTCGTCCAGGGCGCTGAACCTTTGTTTTTCCTTGATTATTTTGCCTGCGGCCGGCTTGATCCGGAACTCGGCGCGCGCCTCATCGCCGGCATCGCCGCAGGCTGCCGGCAGGCGGGCTGTGCGCTGATCGGCGGCGAGACGGCGGAAATGCCGGGCGTCTATGCGCCCGCCGACTATGACCTGGCGGGCTTTGCCGTCGGCGCGGCCGAGCGCGACGCGCTGCTGCCTCGTTCCGACATCGCTGCCGGCGACGTCGTCTTAGGACTTGCGTCCTCCGGGCTCCACTCCAACGGCTTTTCGCTGGTGCGCCGCCTGGTCGAGCGCGAAGGCCTGCGATGGGACGCTCCCGCGCCGTTCGATGTCACGCTTTCACTCGGCGAGGCGCTGCTCACGCCGACCGCGATCTATGTCGCCGCCTGCCTCGCCGCCATCCGCGAGACCGGAGCCGTGAAGGCCCTTGCCCATATCACCGGCGGCGGGCTCACCGAGAACATTCCCCGCGTGCTGCCGCCACGGCTTGGCGTGCGCATCGACCTCAACGCCGTGCCGGTGCTCTCCGTGTTCCGCTGGCTCGCACAAACAGGCGGGATTGCGGAGACGGAGATGCTGCGGACCTTCAATTGCGGCATCGGCATGGTCGCGATCGCCGCGGCCGATCGCGCCGAGGCGGTCGCGGCGGTGCTTTCGCAAGCCGGTCATCCCGCGGCACGGATCGGCGAGGTGACCGAGGCCGCCGACACGAAGGTTGCCTATTCCGGGCAGCTTGCACTCGGGACCGGGACGTGAGCGTGGTGATCAAGCCCATGCACCGCAAACGCGTCGCCATTCTGATTTCCGGCCGCGGCTCGAACATGGCGGCGCTGATCGCGGCGGCTGCCGATCCCGCTTTCCCGGCCGAAATCGCATGCGTCGTTTCCAACCGCCCGGACGCGGCCGGCCTTGCCCATGCGCAGGCCGCGGGGATCGAGACCTGCGTGATCGACCACAAAGCGTTCGGCCGTGACCGCGAAGCATTCGAGCGCGCGCTTGCAGCCGAGCTTGCGGCACGCGACATCGACATCGTCTGCCTTGCCGGATTCATGCGCCTGTTCACCCCCTGGTTCGTGTCGCATTGGGAAGGTCGCATGATCAACATTCACCCGGCGCTGCTGCCGGCCTTCAAAGGGCTCGACACCCATGAGCGGGCGCTCGCCGCCGGGGTGAAGCTGCACGGCGCCACCGTCCATTTCGTCGTCCCCGAGATGGATTCCGGCCCTATCATCGTCCAGGCGGCGATTCCGGTGCATGACGAGGATACCCCGGCGACGCTTGCCGCCCGCGTGCTCGCGGCCGAGCATTGCATCTATCCGCAGGCATTGCGCTGGCTCGCCGAGGGCCGCCTCGCGGTGGTGGATGGACGCTGCAAGATCGCAGGCGCAAAACGCAGCGCCGAGAAGCTGACTTCGCCATCGTCATGAGGCCTCGGTTGCATGTCCGAGCGGACGGCCGTCCGCCATTTCGCCTTGAGGGCCTTCGTAAGCGTGCGGCTGACGGCGATGCCCTGGGGCCTACGAATTCCGTTCATTCCCGCGAAAGCGGGAATCCAGTCTTGACGGACGATCCTGGGTCCCCGCTTGCGCGGGAACGAGCGGAATCACTCGGAAAGCGTATTAGCGGAGACGTTGGGATCGGCTTCGCCGTGTTTCGATCGAACGTCTTGCTGCCGCAAGGATGCTCGCAATGATCACGCTCTATGGCTTCGGACCGGCATTCGGCATTCCCGATCCCAGCCCCTTCGTCATCAAGGTCGAAGTGCTGTTGAAGATGGCGGGCCTCGCGTTTCGGACCGACACCAATGGCTTGACCAAGGCGCCCAAGCGCAAGCTTCCCTTTATCGACGACGGCGGGACGATCGTTTCCGACTCGACCTTCGTCCGCTGGTATATCGAGAAGACCTACGGGTTCGATTTCGACGCCACCCTGTCGGCCGAGCAGCGGGCGGTCGCCTGGGCATTCGAGAAGATGGCCGAGGAGCACCTCTATTGGGGGATCGTCCATGCCCGCTGGATGGATGACGCCAATTTCGATAGGGGACCGCGGAAGTTCTTCAAAAACGTGCCGGCGCCGCTGCGCCCCGCGGCCATCGCATTCATGCGCCGCCGTATCCGTGGCGTGTTGTACGCACAGGGGCTTGGACGGCACAGCCGCGAAGAGGTGGAGCGGCTCGTAATCCGCTCGATCGATGCCATCGCCGATTATCTCGGAGACAAGCCGTTCTTCATGGGCGGGGTGCCGACCGGCGTCGATGCGACCATTTTCGGATTTCTCTGCGGAACCATGTGTCCGCCCTTCGAGACTCCGTTGCGAACCGCCGCCGAACGGCACGAAAACCTGCGCCGTTACATCGGCCGCATGGCCGCGCGCTACTATCCCGACTACCAGGAGATGGCCGGCTGTCCCGTCGCCGCTTAGAGCATGATCCCGAAAAGTTGCAAACTTTTCGGACAAGATCATGCGGCAAAACAAAGAGAAACAGAGTGCGATCGATTCAATCTAAATGGATCGCACTCTAGAGCGTTTTCAGGCGAAGTGAAAACCGGTTCGCCGTAGTAAACCCAACCAACGAACGACAATCGGAACAAATTCCAGATCCACCAAGACCGGATTCGCTCTAACGCACGATCCCGAAACGTTGCGGATTTTTCGGACAAGATTCCTGAACAAAAACCAAGAGAGAGTGAACGCGACCGTTTCAAGAAGAAGCGATAGCGATCCAAAGCCCTTTCAGGCGAGGCTTGCCCTCGGATTTTCTTCGGGGGTGGAACCGTTTCGCTACGTTAACTGCGACATACAAAGAAAACGATAAAGTTTGCGGCGGATCCATTCGGCAACGAACCCTGCGTTCGTTGCCCCTCTTGCTCGCTTGCGTGGGCAGGGTGGGGTGGGGATTGGCCATTCCAGCCGCGACGGATCGGAGCGGATTTCGTTCAGTTGGAGTTGAAATCGTATCAGATTGTCATTCGCTTGTTGTATTTCTTGCCATGGAACGTCTTTCGCCTTCGAAAAGCTCCAAGGAAAAAAAGAACGAACCGAAATTTCGTCGAACTGCAGCTCACATTGGAGCAAGACGCGCTGGTGAGTTGAAAAAAAATCCCCCGGCCAGAACCAGGGGCTACGGGAAAGCACCCGCAAAACCGGCGCCAGCCGGCTCGTCGCGCTAGGCGACCTTGAGGTTCTCCGCGGAGGTTTTTCCGCGGTTGGTGACGAGTTCGTACTCGATCACCTGACCTTCATTCAGGGTGCTGAGACCGGCACGTTCGACAGCCGAGATATGGACGAACACGTCCTTCTCACCGGTCGACGGTCGGATAAACCCATAGCCCTTCGTTGGGTTGAACCATTTGACGGTGCCCTTTTGCATCGTCGGCCTCCTAAGTTCACTCTGATAGTCTAAGGAAGTGCCGACCGCAGTTGCCCGCAGCTGACACAACAAGCCGGGTTTTGGGAGAGATCCGAAGCGATCGCGCCTATAACGCTCAACGGGCCGGAGCGGCCAAAATCCGATTGTCGAACGTCCTTAACTCCGGAGCCGAGCCGACGCAAGCTCAAACGCGTCGCTCACGAACAAAGACCGGCGACATTTCCAGCGATCACGGCCGTGCTGGAATTCCGGAGTTGCGTTTCCCGGTTCGTTCGCTGCCAGGCGGTCGGAAAGCAGCTATGCAGTACTCGTTCGGTACAGCCCATCGCGGCTCAGGTAAGAGACCCTGGGTGGCGACGGCGACGATCATCGAGACGAATGTGCGATCACAGGGTGGATTGGAACGATGACGCCTTACCGGGAACGCGCCGACGCTGTCGTTGCGGAACTTCAATCAAATGTCGCGCGCGGTCTGACCCAGGCCGAAGCACGACAGCGCCTCGGCCGATACGGACCGAACCGCCTGGAAGGCGCGCCGGAGACCCCCTGGTGGCGGCATCTTCTTGAACAGTTCCAGAACATGCTGGTGATCATCCTGCTCGCGGCGACCGCCATCTCGGTCATCGAGTGGTTGCTGCAGGACCCGCGCGAGACCGCCCTGCCCTATGAAGCCATCGTGATCATGGCGATCGTCGTGCTCAACGCGGTGCTCGGTTTCATCCAGGAGTCACGGGCCGAGCGGTCGGTGCGGGCGCTGATGGCGCTTGCCGCCCCGGCAACGACGGTCGTGCGCGATGGCGAGCGCCAGCGGATCCCGGCGAACGAGATCGTCCCCGGCGACGTGGTGCTGATCGAGGCCGGCGACAAGATCCCGGCCGATGCCCGCCTGATCGAGGAAGCGAACCTGCAGACCGATGAGGCACCGCTCACCGGCGAAAGCATGCCGGTTACCAAAGATGCACACCGGATTGAGGCCGAGGTCGGCATCGGCGACCGGCGCAACATGATCTACGCGGGAACCATCGCGACCTATGGCCGGGGCCGCGGGATGGTCGTCGCAACGGGAATGTCGACCGAGGTCGGCCGAATCGCGGGCATGCTCGATACCACCGAACGCATCTCGACCCCGCTGCAGCAGGAGCTCGATCGCACCGGCAAGCGGCTGACCGTCGCGATGCTCGCGATTTGCGCGGTCGTGTTCGCGACCGGCGTGTTCAGCACGACGGCGCTGACGCTGAACGTCATCCTCAGCCTGTTCCTGTTTGCGGTCGCGCTCGCGGTTGCCGCCATCCCCGAGGCGCTGCCGGCCATCGTTACCGTCGGGCTGAGCCGCGGCGTGCGGCGCATGGCGGCCGCGAACGCCATCGTGCGCAAGCTGCCCGCGATCGAGACGTTGGGCGCTGCGACCGTGATCTGCTCGGACAAGACCGGCACGCTGACGCGCAATGAGATGACGGTGCGGGCGATCCTGACCGCCGGTTCCCTCGTCGAGGTGAGCGGCAGCGGTTATGCCCCCGAGGGCGAGTTCACGGTTGCCGGGGTGCCGCTCGAGAAGGAAGCATCGGTCCGCGACGCCGTCGAACAAACGCTGCAGGCCGCAATGCTCGCCAATGACGCGGAACTCGTCGAGCACGAGGGACGCTGGCGCGTGCAGGGAGACCCAACAGAAGGCGCGCTGATCGTCGCCGCGCGCAAATTCGGCATACCGAGCAGCGATGCTGGCGCGCTTCCGCGCCTCGCGGAAATTCCTTTCACATCCGAACGCAAGTTGCACACGACCGTCCACGTCGACACGGCGCATCCGGGCCAATTGCGCGTTTTCGTCAAAGGCGCTCCCGAGGTTCTCCTCGCCCGCTGCCGTAACGTGCTGGAGGGCGGAAAGATCGTCGCCCTCGATGAGGAGGCCCGACGCGCGCTGGCGGAGCGCAACGATGCCTTGGCGCAACAGGCGCTGCGCACGCTCGCCGTCGCCTCGCGCACCGTATCGGCCGCCGACCTCGGCATCGATCTTGAAGCCGCCGCGGCCGACGAGAGCCCCCACATCAAGCTGCCGGAGAGCGTCGAGCACGATCTGGTATTGCTCGGCCTCGTCGGCATGATCGATCCGCCGCGGCCGGAAGTGAGGGCGGCGGTCGACACTGCCCACCGCGCGCATATCCGGACCGTGATGATTACCGGCGATCACCCGGCGACCGCCAAGGCGATCGCGCGCGAGCTCGACATTTTGGAGCCGGGCACCCGGCTCATGACCGGCGCCGACCTGCGCAATCTGGACGACGCCGGGCTCGACGCGATCGTCGAAGAGGTGCGCGTGTTCGCCCGCGTCGATCCCGACCACAAGCTGCGCATCGTCGAGTCCCTGCAGCGTCAAGGCCAGATCGTCGCCATGACCGGCGACGGCATCAACGACGCGCCCGCGCTCAAGGCCGCCAATATCGGCATCGCCATGGGCATCACCGGCACCGACGTCTCCAAGGAGGCGGCCGACATGGTGCTCACCGACGATGATTTCGCCAGCATCGTGCGGGCGATCGAGGAAGGGCGCGGCGTCTTCGACAACATCCAGAAATACCTCATCTTTCTGTTGTCGACCAACTCCGGCGAGCTGCTCACTATGTTCGCCGGCGTGATGTTTGCGGGCGCGTTCGGCCTCGTATCGGCGGAAATCGGGCTGTTCCTGCCGCTGCTTGCGGTCCAGATATTGTGGATCAACCTGATCACCGACGGCCCGCCGGCGCTTGCGCTCGGCGTCGATCCCAAGGACCGCGACGTGATGAACCGGCCGCCGCGGCCGCATGGCTCCGGCATGCTCATCAGAGAGGACTGGATCCGTCTTGCAGGCGTCGGCCTCATCATGATGGTCGGAACGGTCGCGGTGCTCGATGCCTATTACCCGGGCGGAATGTTCACGCTGTTTGCGACCGGCACCGAGCCCAACCTCGCCGACGAGGCCCATGCGCGCACAATGGCGTTCACAACCCTCATGATGTTCCAACTCTTCGGCGTGTATAGCTGCCGCTCGCGCCGGCGCAGTGCCTTCACCGGCTTCTTCGAGAACAAATGGCTCTTGGGCACGATCGCCTTCTCGCTCGGCACGCAGGTCCTGGTGATCTACGTGCCGGTGTTGCAGGCGGCGTTCCATACGACACCGTTATCGATGATCGATTGGTTGATTGCCGCAGGCGTCGGGGCTTCGCTTCTCGTGGCGATGGAGCTTACGAAACTCGTGCTGCGCAACACTGAGGGTGCTCGCGCCGGTATCGATCCAAGCTTGCGCCCGGCGGCGAGCGCGCGTGGGACGCAATGATCAATGGCGCGGCCCCTCCGTGTTGGATTCCGTTCATTCCCGCGAAAGCGGGAATCCCCCTTGGCGATGCATATGTTCGCCGCTTTTCGCGGGGACGAACGGAAAGTTGGCAGACTTTTCGGACAAGATTATGCGACAAAACAAAGAGAAATAGAGTGCGATCGATTCAATCTAAATGGATCGCACTCTAATGCCGCCATAGTACCTCACCCCGCTTGCGGGGAGAGGTCGACGCGCGCAGCGCGGCGGGTGAGGGGCCCGCACGGGCGGCATCGCGGAAACGCCAAAAGCCCCTCATCCGGCTCGCGGCAAGAGCCGCTCGCCACCTTCTCCCCGCAAGC
>JANQIP010000151.1 GCA_028282095.1 Xanthobacteraceae bacterium
GAGGCCATGTCCGACAAGGCCGCGCACCATCTCGAAAGACGTGGAGCGGAAGGCGACCTTGGGCTCGATGCCGGCATCTCGCATGATCGAAAGATAGTACTCCCGGCTGGGTGGGGCGTTGAGCAGGACCATCGGCTCGTCCGCCAGGTCCTGCGGCGTCAGCTCAGACCGATGAGCCAAGGCATGGCCTTCTGCCAGCAACACATAAGAGGTCAGCTCGGTCAGCCGCTCTCGACGCAAACCTTCGGCGAGGTCGAGATCGTAGACAAGCGCCAGCTCGCATTCGCGCGTCAGAAGACTCTCCTGTATTCGCCGTTGATCCCCTTCGACCAAACGCAGCTCCACGGCGCCGTGATCACCCTGCAGGCGAGCAATCAACTGCGGGAGAATGTAAGGCCCGACGGCATGAAGGCAGCCGATCGACAGGGTCCCGACTGCGCTCTCTGTCCTTGCCTTCGCTGTCGGCACGGCTTCGATGCGGGAGGCGACACCGTAGGCGCGATTGGCATAGATGAGAGGCGAGCCGCTTTCGGCAACAAAGATGTCCTCGACCTGCCCGTAGAAGACATAGTGAGTGCCAACCCGGTCGTGGTGCACCAGCCGGCAATCGAAGGCCACAAGCGGGTCGACCACGCGGGGCGCGCCGGTCGTCTGGACGCTCCACTCGGCACAGTCGAACTTGTCGTCGAACTCGCCTTTAAACCGGCCGGCAAAGATGTCTGAGATATAGGACTGATCGTCGCGCAGCACGTTGACGCAAAAGACGCCATTCTCGCGAATTGCCTCGGCGGCCTGGCTCCTTTGATGCACGCAGACCAGCAGTGTCGGCTTCGCCGTATCTGCCGAAACCGACGACATGGCGGAAACCGTGACCCCGGCCCGGCCCGCAATCCCGTCGGTGGTCACGACGTTGACCGTGCAAGCGGCGTTGCTCATGCCGCCGAGGAACTGCTGGCGAAGCATAGGGTCGACCGACGCCGTCATTCCCCTTCCTTCCCCCGACAGCTCGGCCAAGGTCAAGGCCGTTATGCCTGCCCGGTCTTGTTCGTTTGGGGAACAGCGCCACCGCACGGCCGCAGAGAACGTTGGCCGACGACGTAGCGACCCTGCTGAGTGTCGCGATATTGCCTGTGAACTTCAGCTTTGCGGAGGTTTGCTTCCGAAAACGCGAAGGCAACGGCCTGCTCTGCGCAGTGGCGCAAAAGGGCGCACCGCCAATGGCGGGCGCCGTCCTGCAGGCCGTTGTCCGGGACCGGGGCCCACACTCTGCGCGGTGCGGGCGCCGCAGGGACGAATGGGTGTCTGTCTGCTATCGCCTCAGATGGCGGGCCGCACCGAACAAGCCGAGCACCCCGAACCCGAGCAGCGTAAAGGTCGCCGGCTCAGGCAAGGCCGCAGCACCGGGCAGAATCGGGTCGACGATCTCGCCGATCACCATGCGCGCGCCCGAAAGCCCCCGCGTGTCAAACACGAACGAGATGTCGTCGACGTCGTTGAAGTCGGTGAGATCGAAGAGCGAGAAGGGAATCACATAGTCGCCCTCGCCGCTCAGTTGGATGGTCGCCGACTCCACGATACCGTCGCCGCTGGTCAAGGTCGTCGTAAAGCCGGCCGTGACGTTCCGGTCATCGAGATCGCTCTCGAAGACCGAGAATTTGAAGGCATCCCCCGGCAGAACGAGATCGAGCGGCGACGAAACGCCGTACTCGAGCGTAAAGACCGCATCGTTTCCGGTGGTGCGGAATTCAGCCATGCCGGCAAAGATGGCGAGCACGCTGCTGGCACCCGAAGCTGACGAAACGCTCGCACGTCGATCACCGATCGCTCCGATCGGCGCGCTCTGAGTCCTTGTGGTCGATGCGAAGCGGGACCCTTCCGCCACATAGACCGGGGCCTCGAAGCTGTCGATCACCGGCAAGGCCTCGCCGACCACCACCGCATTGGCGGAGCCGGCAAAGGCGACGGTAGCGCATGCCACCACGCCTGCGAACATTGCCCTAAACATAAATTCCCCCTCATTTCCCCGACAAATAGACCTGTGCAACCTTACCGAAATTCACAGGTCATTTCAAACTAATTGATCTCAATTCGCCGATTTATCCCCATTAACCATTTTTGTTTACTTAGAATTTTCGCCAATTTACCAAATTATCGGCATCTAAGATGTGAAACAGGTTATGATTAGTTGTATTTTTACAATCCCACTGCGCTATTTGTCATAAAATGACATACAACGGAAACACAGGCCACTTACACAACAGCGACCAGCCCGCGTGCTAATCTTCGCGGTGCATAAGGGCGGCACGCTCCGCCGTTGCACGGGGAAGCGCGTCAGACAGCGACGATGAGGCTAAGAACAATCGCGCAGCGGCAAGGTGCGGCGATCTAATCGGAAAATGGGGCAAGAGGCGGCGGCAGAACTCCACGGCCAGACCAATCTCTACTGATCGAGCAGAGGGCCCAGGATCTCCCTGGCTTCTTGCAGGCCCCGGCGGCAGAAGTCCTCGCGGCCAAGCAGCGAGAACGTGCGGGCGCCAACCAAACGCGAACGCGCCAACAGCACGTCGGGCGCGTCATAGTCGTGGACCCACAGCGTTTCCCGCGGTCCGGCACCGGTCACATCGATCTGCCCGGTGAGCCTGCGCGCCATCTGCGCTTCGGGCGTCTGGATCTCCTCAAAGAGCTGAGCATCGCTCGCCCTGCTTCGATCGATATTGATCCGGCTTTGGTCGATGTTGATGTCGGGAATTCCGTCGAGATCGACGAAGAACTCTGGCGAGACCACCTCGATGCCAAGGCGGTCGCCAATCTCTTCAACCTCGCGCGCGCATTCCTGAGCCACGACCGGCGCGGCCACCAGAGAAGCGGCGACAAAGGCAATCCACGCGAAGCTTCGATGCGCCACGACGCTATCCTTCTTCAGTCGCGCAGCCCGTCCTGGCGTGCGCAGAATCGACACCCGCATACTAAGAAGGACCCTAACAATGTGCAAAGCCAAAGCGCGTTGGGGGCGTCGAGTATGCGACGCACTACTCGGCCAAATAGGCTCGCCAGCGCTCGACCGCTTCCGGGCCCTTTTGCTCCATGAGCTTTTTGGCAATGCGCTCGATCCGCCGGATACGGGTCGTTGCGAAGGCATCCAATAAGCCAACCGCTTCCCGCCTGACCCGCTCGTTCATCCCATCCCGCGGCCCGCTGAGGAGCGCCATGTCCGACCAAAGGACGCGCCAGGCGGAGGATACCATCGGGAAAGCGCCCTCCGTCTGCTCCGAGGCTTCGTAGAGCAGGACATCCGCGCGCACGACGATGACGCAGTAGGTCTCCGAGATCTCGTGTCCGCTGATCTCAAGTGCGACAAGAAGGTCAGGCCTCGCCTGCTCGTCCTCGCTTGCCACGCGAATTCCGCGCCGAATGAGCACCTGTTCGATGGCGGCCCGCGCATCGGCAGAACTCAACCAACAGCGCTCATGGACGCCGTTCCGCAGGGTATGATCGACCTGCGCACTCTTCGCCTTGGCGGCAGAGACCCATCCCAGGTCCTCCGCTTCGATCTCGACAGCCATCGGCTCGGCAAACGCTGCGGTGTGCCAGATCGCGAACCCGAGTAGTGCCGCCGCAAGCCCAAGCTTGGCGACTGGACGTCCCATCACCAAACGACAAGTCCCAGCGATCAATCTGCCTGCATGACCGTTCCTTCGCCACGCCAGGGGAGTCAAGTGGCCAGCGTCCTAGGGTTGCGATCACTCGGCAGTCAGATAGTCGAAGGCCGACAGCGCATGGGTCCGCACGATGTGCAGGAACTCCTCCACCTCCACGTGCTCGTCGCCCGTCCCCATGTTGCGCGGGAATGGGCCATAGACCAGCCCCGGGATGCCGCGATAGCGCCAGAGCCGCGCATCGGTGCCGCCGAGCGACACGATCGGCTCCGGCTCGTAACCTTTCAGCGCTTTCACGTTGGCGCGCAGGATGTGCATCATGTCGTTGTCCGGATCGCACCAGCTCGGCGGACTGAAGTTGGTCTCCTCGAAGCTGGCTTCCGGATAGCGGTCGGCAATCTCGATAACCTTGTCCAGCACCCGCTGCTTCTCGAGGCCGATGGGAAAGCGGATGTCGGCTTCGAAGCTGCATTCGCTGGGGATCATGTTGACTTTCATGCCGCCTTCGATCGTGCCGATGTTGACCGTCACCTTCTGCACGATCTCCGCTGCGCCGGCGCCCTGCGCCTTGTCGGTCACGGCGGCGTTGCGTTCCAGCACCGGGCCGACGTTGCCGGGCGCCGGGGTGTCGAGCTCGGTCAGCTCTTCCAGATCGCCGATCAGTTTTGCCGCCAGCTTGGTCGCGCTCTCCGTCAAGTGGGTGTAGGCACCGTGCGCGCCCTTCGTCTTGACGGTGAAGCGAAGCCATAGCGGTCCCTTCTCGCCGAAGCGGATGGTGTAGGGACTGGACGGCTCACCGTTAAGCAGACAGTCGCCGTGCACCTCCGGATGGTGCTCCATGAGATAGCGCGCACCGTAAGGTCCGAACGTCTCCTCGTCAGACACAGCCGTCAGGGTCAGCCGGCCCTTCAGCTGCGCGCGCAGGCGATGCAGGTAGAGATAGGTGAAGATCGAGGCTGTGGTGCCGCACTTCATGTCGGCGGCCCCGCGTCCCCAGACCTTGCCGTCGGCGACCGCTCCGCTCCAAGGGCCGCCGTGGCTCCAGGTCTCGTGCTCGCCGGCCGGAAAGACATCGATGTGCCCATTGAGGACGAGGTGCCGGCCGCCCTCGGCGTTTGCCGCTTCGCCATCGAAGGCGGCCACCACGTTCGGGTATTCGGGATGCGGGTCGATGATGCGGTAGTCGAGGCCCTCACCGTCCAGCAGTGCGCGGATGTGCGCGACGGCTTCGCGGGTGTCGCCCGGAGGGTTGGGACTCTTGGCGCGAACGAAGCCCGAAAAGAACTCGATCAGCTTCGCCTCGTCCGCCTCGATCCAATCGAGCAGTTGCCGTCTCGCCTCCGACCTGTCCATATGAATGCCTCCCTCTCTTTTTTGCTATTGCCGGTCGTGTCGCCCTTATTAAGCACCAGCACCGGAACGAACTTTCAATTTTTCAGCATAGCTGAAGCGCTGGCGCAAAAAGTTTACAGAGCCCAAAAAGCCTGCCTATCATTACGCCACTAATGAATCCGAATACAGGGAGACGAACAAACATGGGCATCCGTGACTCATTTGGCTGGGCGCTCGGCGCTGCAGCCGCCGGTGCGATTGCGGTCG
>JANQIP010000174.1 GCA_028282095.1 Xanthobacteraceae bacterium
AACGAGGATTCTCTGGGGCCAGGTTCTTGTCGTCTCGCTGATCGCGTTTGCCGCGATCTGGGCGGCAACGCAGTGGACGGCCTGGCGGCTCGGCTATCAACTGCAACTCGGCGAGCCGTGGGTGCAGGTCGCAGGCCTGCCGCTCTATCCACCACCGGCATTCTTTCTCTGGTGGTACCAGTTCGATGCTTACGCGCCGAAGGTCTTTGTCGAGGGCGCCGTCATCGCATCGTCCGGCGGCTTTGCTGCCATCGCGATTGCGATCGGACTTTCGGTGTGGCGTGCCCAGGAAGCCAAGGAAGCCGTCACCTATGGCTCGGCGCGCTGGGCAACCGCACGTGAGGTGCGAGGCGCAGGTCTGCTTGGTCCTGACGGTGTTGTACTGGGCCAGTTCCGCCGCGCTTATCTCCGGCATGATGGACCGGAGCACGTCCTCTGCTTCGCGCCGACGCGTTCGGGCAAGGGCGTCGGTCTTGTAGTCCCGACACTTCTGACCTGGCCTGGCTCCGCCATCGTTCACGACATTCGCTCTATCTGGTCGTCCCGCCGTCCGACATCAGCCGCACCAAGCCGCTGGTCCGGCTCGTCCTCAACCAGATCGGCCGACGGCTCACGGAGGAGCTCAAATACGGAGCGAACTCATCATCTATCGCGCGCCGTCGGCGTGCACATGCCGCGGTGGCGCTTTGCGCAAGCTCGGCGAGGACGTGACTGAGACGCTTGAGGTCGCGCCACGTCGCGGAAGCTTGACTGCCTGCAAAACCCCGCCTATCGGCTGATCACGCTGGAGCGGATGGCCGCCGCCTAGTGGCCAGAGTCTCACTTCAACGACCGAATTCGACCGACGGGCAGATGTCGCGGAGAGTCTGCAACGTCTCGGGATCGTGCTTTTTATTCGTCCGCGACCGCGACCATCTGCCCGTATCCGACGGCAGTCTTGGCGCCCGCGCCCAGCTCGTCGAGCGCGGCCTTGAGCCAGCGCCATACCGTACCGAGCGAATCGGCCTGAGTGTCCGCTGTCGGCAACAGGCGGAACACGAAGATCTGCTTCGGCGCCACCGTGAGGAAATGGACCGGGTTGGGTTTGTCGGTGTCCAGAGGAGTTTTCTGCTTGGGAAGTGCCTGCGCATCGTGGTGGCGGGTCACGATGTCGACCTCGAACGCCGGCCAGCGCAACGGCAGTGCGTCGAGAAAGACCACCGTCCCACTTGCACCGTCGTCACCATCAAGGGGGCCAACGCCCAGAAGCTCGGCCATGCGCCTTTCTTCTGCCTCCAAGAGCTCTGCACCTGCTCTCGCCAGTCCTTTGACGCTGGAGCCTGGCAAACAAGGGACACCACAAGCGAAATCGAAGGTCATGCCGACATCGGTCGCGCTGGGATTGCCGAGACCGACGGCAAGGCGCCACGCCGTGCGCGCCTCCCGCCGCAGTCCATCGTGCACAAGCGCGAGCGCATCGAGCCGCGCGTGGACCGCATCCAGCCGCTGCCGTCTCTCGCGGGTTTCTGCGGCGAGCTTGACGAATTCATCGAGCCATCTCAGCCGCGCTTCGTCGTCGAGTCCGTAGCCGTCGCCGCGCCGGCTCAGGAGCCGCGGAAATCGTTCGAACACGAGCGCAGGATGCGGCGAGCTTTCAAGCGAACACAGCCCTTTCCCTTCCGCGCTGCGGGCAACGACGTCACGAGCCATGCGGCCCTCCGCCCCCTCCAGCCGCCGCGCCCGCAAGCACCTTGGCCGCTTGCAGCATCTCCTCGGCTTCGATCTCCGCGGCCGAGCGCACCGCCGACAAGGTCATATCGTCCTCTTCGAGCGCACGCAGGAGGGCGACGGCGCTTTGCGGCACCGCCCGTTGGGGCAGCATGCCCCACTCCCCGTAAAGCCACCCGGCAACCAGCGTGACCAGTTCGGGCTTATTCTCCCTGTCCCAGCCGGCCACCGCCAGCGGCAGGCCGAGGCGTCGAACCTCGAGCGGCGCAGATTTGAGCCGCTCGGCGATCCTCTCCGCCTTCAGGGTGCTCAGATTGCGCATCGCGTAGGCGCTGCGGGCGTAACGCAGGTCGCGCGTCATTTCAGCACCTCCGGCTCTGGACGGAGCACCCAACGGCACTGGCCCTGTCCGACGGTGGCATTGCCGCCGATCTGGGTGTAGCGGTCGTCCATCGCGAGCTTCGATGTGAGCTCGCTCACCGGATCGCCGCGTGCCCCCGGCCGGTTTGCAATGACGGCCGCGAACAGGCAGTCGGGTGGCACCGTTTCCTCATACCAGAGATTGTCGCTGGTCTTGTTCTTCGAGAGCACGATCCGCGCGGCGATGGCCGTGGCGCGGCAGGTCAGGTCCTGAAGCACGGAGTCGGCGACGACGACGAGCCGGCGCGGCAGCGCGATGCGGTCGGCGTCCTTGAGATCACTGGCGATGAAGCGCCCGAGCGCCTCGGCCAGCGTCGCGACCGACGGATCTGGTCGGCATTTGTCCCGCCGGAATACGATATCCTCCAGGCTCAACGGACCGGACTCCCCTGCGGGCAGCAACGCCTCGTCGTCGGCCGGCACCGGGCAGGCGAAATCATCGGCGAGCTGCCTGCCCTGCGATCGCGCGATCCGCCGCAGCCGCTCTAACAATAGCGGGGAGGTCGCAAGGCGAAAGCCGCCGGTCAGCGAGCGGACCGGAAAACACAGGAGCATGCCGTCGAGGAAGACGAGGGCACCGGCCGACAGCGCCGACTGAGACTCGCTTTCTTCCCGCGCCGACCGTGTCGAAGCATCGGCCGTCTCCCGGTTGGACGGCGACGATGCCTGACCAGATCCCGGCTGGCGCCGACGCGGCGGCAGCGGCCCGAACAGCGGCTTGACATCTTTCTCATAGAGGCGGCCCTGCTCTTCGGTCCAACTATCGCGGTCCGCCGGAAGCCTGAACCAGTCATCGCGAGCGATACCTTTCAGCGAGGTCGCCGGGAGTAAAGGTAGTTGCGTGTGCACCTCGCGCGCGACCGGAAGGTCGACCGCGCCGGCCGCCTGGCCGGTGCCGCAATGGGTTGGCGTGAGCGTGAATATGCCGGTGACCAGCAGTGACATGCTCAGCTCCATCGGTCGGGCATGCGGGAGACGAGGGTATGGCCGAATCCCATCGCGCTCAGCGCGGGATCGGATCGGAACGGAAAGGCGTTGTGCAGGGTGCGCAGCAGCGCGCCGCGCTCGTCCGGTCGTCCGCCGCGCACTTCGACGAGCCAGGCCGAGCCCGCCGGCACATGAAGAGCCGAGCCAAGACTGCGATCCTCGGCGAGGGTGAAACCGCCGATCGACTCGGCTTGGCCGACCACTGCGGTCACGATCTTCAGGGTCGCGTCGCCGAGCGAGGGAACGGCGAACTGAGGTGCCCAGGGTTGCTCCAGCGGCACCGACGTCGTCGTCCATAGCCAGAAACGGTCCTCGTCTTCCGGCTCGGCAGGCAGATGGCTTGGCTCAAGGGCTGCGGCAAACGCGGCCGACCACGAGCGAACGGACAACAAGCGCGCAACCCGGCTCTTTCCGCCGATCGACGTCGTTCCACGGGTCAGGGCGCCCGGATCGACCTCTTGGTGCAAGCGGCCGCGGAAGCGAATGCCGAGTCCTGAGTTGTCCGCGAAACGGCGATAGCCGAGCGTGTACAACATGCCCTCGTCGGCCACCTCCCGTTCGGGCTCAACGCGCAGCCCGATGCGGGTCTCTTGCGCAACGAAGTCCGGCAGTCCTGTGCGGATCTGGTCCGCGCCGGGACACTTCCCGCCAAGCAAGGCGCGAAGTCCGTCGGGACCGATATAGCCCGGCGCTGCTCGGGCCCTGCTATCGACGAGCGGCGCATGTTCAATCTCACCGACATCCCAGCGCATTCCAGCTCTTGTTTCTTCGGTTTGTTCGGCAAGGGAGATCGCGGTGACAACACCCAGCGTCTTCTCTCGCGCGCCGGCCACGACGTATCGCGGCAATGCCAGCCAGGGCTCAATCTCCTCGACGCCGGTCTCGTCCTCGGTGTGCCATCGCGCGAGCCAGGGGCCGACAAGTTGCCAGTCGTCCGGAAGGGCGTCCGGCGGTCCGACGAGGTCGGTGATCCGGTCGCGATCCGCCCCGCGACCAAGAAAAAGGTCCGGGACCGAGCGCAGCAATGCGGTGCGCACGATGCCTTGCGCCGTGCGCGGCGAGGGAGGAAAGCGGCCTTCGCCGTAATCGGTCTCGCCCGCCGTCAAGGGCCGCCCATCCCCGAAATAGAGCGGACCGAGAGGCGCAATGGCAATGTCTGTCCAGGTCATGCTTCCCCCAGGCCACCCAGCGCGCGCGCAAACAGCAACCCGTCGAGGCATGAATCGGGATTGTCGGAAAACTCACGCCGTTCGAGTCCTGCCATCCAATACTGCGTCACCAATTCGACATGCGTCGTCGCGCCGTCGAGCGCGCCGTTGACGAGATTTTCGAGGAGTCTTTGTCGGTCCTCGTGCCCGATCGCCGAGTCCTTCGCGATTGTCGCCGCCAAAGGTGTTAGCTCCCGCAATTTGTAAGGCAGGCGTCCGGGCAACTCTCCCCCGCCGAAAGCTCCAGCAAGCTCTTGAAGTTCATCCACGCCGCCCGGCTCCTTCGTCAGCGGCGCGGTCCAGCGCAGCTTTGCACCGTTGCGCGTGAACCAGGACAGCCCGGCACGGCAGCGTCCGCTTGCCTTGGCGTCGCGCAAGCCGTCGAACGCTGCGGAACGCAGCAGTCGCAAGGAGGTCTTGTAATGGCCGAAGGCAATGCCGGCCGAAAACGACTGGTGCGCTCCCAGCATCGGCACGATGCGGCGTTCGCGAAGAATACCGTCGTTGCCGTTGAAGTCGTCGCTATCGAAGTCACCGCTGTTGAAATCGTGCTTGAACCGCCACCCCGCCTCATCGCTGCCGACCTCGTAGAGAGTATCGGGCGGCTCATCACCATCGGGCCAGACCGTTGCGTCGGGCCAGGCCGTTGCACCGGGAGCACGATCAAGGACCCAGGCCGAGGTGTACAATTTATGCAGGCGGACCAGGAGAAGCATGGCTTCGTCGGCAGGACAAAGGATCAGCGCATCGTCGCCGCCCGCATAGATGAGACGCCCGCCAAAGGCGCGCTCGACGACCCAGGGCAGTATGCGGTTGGCGAACTCGCGCAGCGCCCGCGTGACGAATGCATGGGTGCTGGGCCCCATCAATCGGGGCTGCTCCATGGTGGTTCGCCAGTAAACCTTCCAAGATTGGTCACCGCTGCGAAGCGTGTCGACGGCGTCGGGGTGCAGGACGTCCTTCCACGGCGCCTTGACCACGTCGGGATCGCCGAGCAGCAGCCGGCCCATGCGGTCGCCATCGAGTGCGATGACGGCGATGCGCGTCTTGGGAGCGCCGGCGACCTTGCGGAGCTTGTTGCACGCGGCTTTGGTGTCCTTTGCGATCTCCTCGTCCAATCGCTCCTGTCGTGCGAGCCCGTCCCATTTGTCCGGCTCCAGATACTGGATGTCGATGCGCAGGAACGCCTTGAGCGTATCGTCGGCGCCGCGCCGGAGCCGTCTGGTCCGGGCAAGGGAGTCCGGGAACTGCGTCTCCTTTATTCCGGAACCTCGTGAGCTTAGGACCCGGCGGAACGACTCGACCATCTCCCGAACAGCGTCGCGATAAGCGGCGTCGCGCTCGGCATATGCCTTGCAGATCGTTTGCAGCCAGAGCTGTCCCGCGATCAGTCCTGTCGACGGAAACGGCTCGTCGTGACGGCCGCGGCCGCGTGGGTCCGACGGCGCAACGGGACCTTCCCAGCTTCTCTTGATCCGGTCCTCTGTGTTCGACAGAAAGCGCCGCACGGCGCAGCGGCCACACAGGCGTTCTGCTCCATCGCCTTCGTCGCCCAAATCCTCCCAAAACGCGCTGGCGGCATTCCGTTGCTGGCGGACTGTGCCCTCCAGTGCATTCGACAGGGCTTGGCGCGCACCGCAGAGCGTGCACTTTTCGCCGGGCTCGTTTCGACCCGGTCTCCAGCCGAGCCGTGCACGGGCGGCATCGAGCTCAAGGAGCTGGTGGTGCGTCGGCGCATAGTCGAACCCGCGCTGTCCGAGCAGGTAGCCGGCATGGGTCATCAAGCTGGTCTGGCGCACGGCCTGATAGTGATCCCAGATATCCGGCGCGATCCAGTCCTGGAAGCGCTTGGCGCGTTTCTCCTCGATTTCCCTGATCGGCTTTGGCAATCCTTTAACGCCGTCCTGGAAGGGAATCGCGGGATCGAGCTGCACCTTCTCCTGCTTGACTTCGCGACGCCCGTCCCATTCCCATCGCACCGCGCTCCAGCGCAGCGACGGACCGTGCTCGACCTGTTCGTCGAAGATCGATTGCCAGGCGTTCCCTTTCGTTTTCCGAGAGAGATAGGTCCGTACAGCCTGCGCCATGTCGCGCCAGCGCGCGCGCGCCGATTCCAGGCATTCTTCGGCTAGCCCTTCGTCGAGGTCGTTTTCCGGCACCAGGGCGACGAGCCGATTGGGTATCAGCGATGCGTAACTGCGCCTGAAGAAGCCTTCGAGCACCGGCTCGCTTAATTCAGTCTGCTCGCTGATCCAGCGATCGGCACGGGGATTGGCACGCAGATCCGGATAGAGGATGGCATCGGCGCCGAGCCGCTGCACGACCGGTTCGATCAGCGCCCAGGCCAATTCGGACAGCAGCATGGAGCCGGTCCACAGGTCGCGTCCCGTGCGGGCCTGGCCGACGAAGTCGCACGCCGGCCCGACCCAGAGCGACAGCAGCCACGGCCGCCGTCCCAAGTTCTGTTCGCGCAGGTTCTCGTCCAAGCCGTTCTTTTCCGGAATGAAGGCCAGCGAGGAGGTGACGCGCAGATGGTCCCAGATGCTGTGGTCGGGGCAGCGCGTGTCCGCCGGCTGCAGAGACCAGAAAACGCCGTCCCGTACGGCAAGATCCTCCGGCAGGCGCCGCCAAAGCAGGTACCAGGCAAGCTGGAGACGTTGTTCGCGCGATGCCGGAAGTAGCCCCCGGTAGATGTCGAGCCGTTCATAGGCCGGGCGTAACCACGCCAGCAGGTCCTGCTCGTTCCTTGGCGCCGGAAGTTCTAAAGGGGCCGTCGACAAGGGATGCGTGACAGTGAACTGTCCTTCGTCCGGTTTCCACAACTGCACGCCCATTCGGCGGTGTTTCCAATCGCCGGTATTCGGCCGGTCCGCTCCCGTCGCCGCGAGATCCGCCGCCAACGGTGCCGGCAGCGTTCCCGCGCGGAGCCCTTTTTCCAATTCTTGTCCGTGCACCCACCGCACCCGCTTGTTCGGCAGCACCATCTCCTCGTCGAGCAGTCGGAGCGATAACAGGGCCGCCACTTTGTCCTGCGCATAGGCATCCCAAAGCACGGGTGGTGCGTCGTCGTCTTGAAGCTCGGCACTCGCAAGATCGCGCGCGATGACCTTGGCGGTGTTGCCCTGGCAAAACGCCTTGATGAAAGGATCATGGAAGAGCTGGGCCAGCTTGGCCTGCCACAATTCCCCACCCGTCATCGCCGTGTCCCCGCGGTCCAACGCCTGCCGTCGAGCGACCGAACGATCTCGTCCAGCGTGTTGGGTGCCTGTGGGCGGATCGTGTCGCGCGAGCTGTCCTTGCTCACGCGGTATTGGCCGAGGCCCGGCACGGGTCCGGTCAGTCGTGACCAGACGAGACCAACACCGCCCTTGAACACGCCGACATGGAGATGAAGCGGGGAAGCATGAATGTCGCCCTCGATGCGCTCGGTGCGCCAGGATCCCGGCTGCCACGTCGTCGTTGGCCGCCGGCCGGTCGTGAGCGGAAGCCCGACGGTCACCCGCCCGTCGATCTCGCCGCGCGGACCGCGATGTTTGCGGCGGCTTTCCGCCAGAAACCGGCCTGCCTCTTCCAACGCGTCCATGGCACGTCGTGATTCCAACTCGGACTGCACGACGACAGTCGCACCCGGCCCGAGGTGAGGATGGGGATAACCGTCCGGCCAAGAGCCGGAGCCCCGCCAGGCCTGAAGCACGTTAAGCCCACGCAGCAGCAGTTCTTGCCACTCGCGGGCGTTTGCCGCGCGTGACGGCAGCGGCAACTCGGCGAGGAGCTGCTCGCGGCCCGGCCAGCTCCAGCTCTCGAGCGCAAAGGACCCGAAGCCGCGTCGTGCCCGCGCGCCGACGCCGCCGAGATGGGCGAGCAGCCACCAGGCCGCCACCAGTCCGCGCGCGGCCTCGTCGGTCATGCCTTTCGGGCGCGGAAATCGGTGCATGGCCGTGAAGGCGACGTTTTCGGCGATCGCGCTGTGCCGCGCGCGATCGCGCCCGTCTCGGGTTTCCCGGAACGTGAAGCCGAGATAGCGCGTGCCGCCGACCTGCATGCGGCTTCCGCGCGGCGCCTCCCGCTCGATCTCCTGCCAGGATATCTTTCTCTTCTCCTCCCGTTCGACGATGCGCAGCAGAAACGGGCTCTGGCCGGTATGGATCTCGGTGCCACCCATGACGCGGCCTTCGGCCCAAGGTCCGTCGCCGGGTCCGAGCACCGCGAGCGGATGCCAGGCGCGATACCACCAGCGGAGCTGGCCCTTGAAGGCCGGCGGCCGCAGCTCGGGCGTGCTCGCGTCGCGGCCGCGGCAGAAGCATGGGGTGACGGTGCGCAACGAGAGCTCGAACGGGCTCATCCGGCGCGCCTCCATTTCATGCGGTCCTCGAACACCGTGCCAAGATGCTCGCCAAGTTTCTCACGGGTGGTCTCATTCGCAGCGCCCGTGTGCTTGATGCCGTGGGCCTCGATCACCGGTCCGGACTCAATGCTCCAATCGACGAGGCGGATCTCGAGCAGCGAGAATCCCTCGGGCGGGAGCAGAAGGTCGAACATGCGATGGGTGAGCTGGTCGTGGTGGCTTGCGACGATCACCTGCCTGCGGCGCTCGCTTTTCGTGTAGGCGAACTTGCGCAGCAGCGCGCATTCCGCTGCGAGGTTGGTCAGGTCGAGGGCCGTGGAGACATCGTCGAGCAGCAGCAGGCGGTGCGGCAGCCAGCGCTGCAGCAATGCGTTGGAGGCGAGCAGCCAGGCGAGCGCCATTTGCGCCCGCTGTCCGGTTGACATTTGAGTGTCGAGCGTCCGGTCGTCGCGGAACCGAAGCTGCATCGCCCGATCGCGATCGACGTCAACATCAATCTTGACGAGTTTTTCTTCACCCTCCAGTCCAGCGACGACGAAGTGGCGCATGACCGCGTCCATAGATTTTACGACCTGTTGGACTACGGCTTTGTCTAATCCGCCGAGCCAAAACGTCTCGAGCAGGTCGCGCTGATGGTCAAGGACCGCCCGAAGCGAGCGGCGCTTCCTCCAAAGGTCACGGTCGCGACGGGCCTTCTCCCGGGTCTCTTCGGCACTCTTCGTTAGCGAAAGTGCAGTTCTGAGATCTTCAACCAGTCTTACCGCATGCTCGGCACGTCGCTGTTTCTCCAGGAGGTCC
Source organism: Xanthobacteraceae bacterium (assembly GCA_028282095.1). Classification (GTDB taxonomy): domain Bacteria; phylum Pseudomonadota; class Alphaproteobacteria; order Rhizobiales; family Xanthobacteraceae; genus Rhodoplanes. Next base: position 9,466 of record JANQIP010000174.1, read on the forward strand.
GGGTCATCCTTGGCTTCGCCAATGCGCTCATAGATTGCTCTACGCTCTTCTTCGCGCTTTTGCCAAAACGTCTTCCAGCGGAACAAGTCGTCGCGATAGCGGGCGGCACGGGCACGGTCGACGCGCTTGAACTCCTCAACGAGATCGCTCAGCACCTCGTCGGGTAACGGCACCTGCCGGCGGCTATCGTCCGGCAGTTTGTTCAGGGCCGCGATCGCGGTGTCGGCGTCCGCCCAGCTTGCGGGGCGCTCGGCAAGGCCCACGAGCAATTCGAGCACACGATCGAGATCGAGGTTTCCCCGTGTCCAGCCAGCCAGTTCGGACAGCGTAGGCCATTTTTGCTCGTGGGCTTCCAGTTCCTGCCAGGCTTCGTGCGACCGTCCTTTCGTCTGCGCCACGAGTTGGCGTTCGCGATCGATTTCTCGAACACGCTGCCGGAGCCAATTGGTGAGGTCGGGAAGCCAGGCGTCCGGATTCTCCGCGGCCGCCTCGCGGCCGGTCGCGGACCGTGCCAACGCGGCAAGCCGCTGCATCGGCGGGCCGGCAGAAGAGAGCGCCGCGTCGAGCATTGTTGTGACGGCGCCAATAAGAGCTTCCGCGGCCCGGTCGCATCGGCGGCGCGCCGCTTCGACGGCAAAGGTTGGCGGCTCGCTCGGCTCGCTGGACCATTCTTTCTTTCGAGCAGCAAGTGCCCTGTCATAGTCATCGAGCCAACGAGGAAAGGGAGCGAGGAACTTGAGCAAAGTTTGTTTGACATCGTCTCGGCTGTCTTCGAACTGCTCACCGAGCCGGTCTTGGAGGAATGTCGTTGCCCTCTGGCGCACTTCGGCGTGAAGCTCATCGCTTGCCAATCGCTGCTTCCACGCATCGTTGTGGTGAGCAATGTCGCAGCCATCGGTCTCCAGCCCCACGTCCCATGGCGTATCGTTTCCGAGGCTCTGATTATCCCGATCGGTGTGAAAGCCCTGGCCATTAAGCACCCGCGCGACGGCCTCGATGAGGCTCGACTTGCCACGTCCGTTGGCAGCATTGATCAAGACAATGTCGGCGTCGAGACCGACACCCTTTTTCCATGCATTATCCCCGACCCAACCGCGAAAGTTGCGCAGCCGAACCGATTTGACGCGGCCGACCGAGGAGTCAGCCGCGCTCATGACTCGCCTCCTTCGGCGTTGATCCAATCATCGAGAGTCGCGGTAAGGCGTGGTTCTTCGCGGGCTTTTTCCACCCGGTCGAGTTTGGCGATCAGTTTGTCAATAAGCCTCAATTCCGCCTGATCCGCGCGCTGCTGAGACGAACTCAGGTCTTGTCGAGGCGCCGCGAACGCGTCGCGCACTTCCGGAATACCGACGCGGTCGGCCCTGACGTTCTTGTCCAACTCGCCCATGGTATCGCCCATGAGCGTGAAGAGTAATTCTGCGGCTTGCTCCATGGTCGCCGCCGGCCGTAGCGCGAAATCTCCGCGATGCCACTCGTCGTCCCAGGTCAGACGGCGCAGACGGTCTTTGGTCTTACCGGAAGCGTCGTCCGCCACCGTGTAGACCGCCAGCACCGGTCGGACGAGATCGAGATGCCATAACTCCTGAAGGAGATGCCGCAAGCCCGAAGCGACTCGCTCGACCGCTTCGTCAGCCTTCCAGCTGCTTGGTATCTTCAGGATCGCACCGGCGGCGACGTCATTGAGATAAAGCGCCTCGATACCGTATTCCCCCCGCCAATTATCGATAGCGCCAAGCGGGACGTTCCACTCGTTAAGGTCGGAAGCGGTCACATTATCCTCCGACGAATATCTTTGCGTTGGGACGCCTCGATCTGGCGGGCCGAATGAAGCGAATCTAGCAATCGGTCGCGCACGAAGTTCGCGATGATACTGCCGTCCGGTCTTATCGAGTCTGCTTGGTGGCCGAGGTCACGCAACACCGGTGCGATAATGTCGCGAATGATCATCCCGTCTTTTTTGCGTCGCGTGGATGTCGTGAAGGTGCCAAGGCTAGGTCGGCCGATAACGAGTCGGCTTCGACCACGTCTCAATGAGATAACGGGATCAAGGATGGCAGCTACGCTGTCCATACCGTCTTTGGGGCACGCGTATATCACTAAGAGAAGGGCAACCCAGTAATCCGGGTCTTCGCTCGGCGAAAAATAGCGTGCCCCACCACCCGGCATACGGACACAGGTAAGCCCAGGGGCACATGTCGTCGTCGCGAGTGGTTTCTCGGTCTCTGTTTTCGCCCATTGCGAGGCTTTCGTTCCCTCTCGAACAGGTTCGGCAAGCCACCACCCGTTTCCTTCTTTTTCAAAGGCGTCCGAGACGATTTCTTCCCACAACGCTCTCCATAGCTTGTCGTCATACCGCCCTGAACGATATGAGCCGCCACTGACGCGGACGAAAAAGGCACGGCCGACAGGTCCGCTGGGATCGGCGAGCCGCCGCTGCAGCGTCTCGATCCAGATCTTGCGCCAGAAGTCGCCGGCGTCGAGCTTATCCAAATTGCCTTTTCCGCTGAAAAAGGATTGATCGCCGGGATGAGAAGTACTGTCGAACTTGTATTTCTTTCTGCTGCGCATCTGGTTTTCGACGATCAACGCCTGAAGGATGGGAAATGTAATTTCGCCGTCGTATACGGCTATCCAGAGAAAGCGCCCCTTTGGGTCTGGCGCCTTGGAAGCGAACTCTCTGAGAATATCGCTTACAACGTGCCAGATCTGCGGTTCTTCCGAGCCGAAGCCCGACAGCACGAGCTGCCGGGATCGCAAGACGACACGGAACACGTCGCCTGCCCAGCGGCGTTCCCCGAACTTTTGAAGCTGGCGGTCGGTCAACAGGATTTCTTCGGCGCGCTGTTTCTTTTTGCCGTCTGGCGCACGAGCGAGCCGCTCAGCGCAGCCATTGATCTTGTATAGGCGCAGCAGCTCTATGCCATCCTTGTGCCGAGCCTGTCGAAGGTCGTCTTCGCATGCGATGGCGCACCATTCATCCACTGCCACACCCCGTGCAGCGCGATAGGCCTTTTCCAGGCCGCAGTCGTAATTGGTGGTGATGACCTCGGTGATGAGCCCGTCGCAGGCCAGAAGGGCGATGTAGCGATGGGCCCGTGTGGGGGGCGCCTCGGCCCATCTGGCGATGTCCAGGATCTTGCAGAGCTCAAACGCGCCGTGATACCAATGGATGATCTCCGCGAGCCGGTTGAAATCGCCATTGCCCGGCTCTGTTTCGCTGAAGAGCCGTGGCAATCGTTTTTTGAGGCGATCCAATAGCTCGTCGGTGACCGCAACGCTGTCCCTTGACGCCCCCGCACCAAGCAGCGGGACGACGCATCCGCGCATCACGGCGTCCATGAACCGCCCAAAACGCTCTTCCGTGGTGCTGTTGTGGTCGTTGATGTCCTTTACGTTGACGGTCCCCCAGCCCATGCTTCAGTCCATTTAGCTTTGGATGAAATCTCACAGGTGCACGGACCTGCAGCTTCACGCGGATCGAGCGTCCCCGCGCGGTCAACCGCCTGGCATTCCAATCAAAAACACGAACTCACTACGCTGGTGTCACGATAGGATGACGCGCTGTGGTTGTCCAGCGGGTTTCCCAAGTGGCGGAGCATCGTCGCTCATTTGAAGCGCGGGACCGCCATGGCGGTCGACCGCGCTCAAGCACTGAACTGCGTTCACCCGCTGCTCGACGGCGTTAGGCTGTGCATGCCCGATAACGCCGCTGAGTGGGAATTGCCCATTGTCGCAATAACGTAACCATCATATTAGCAACTATAGGGTAGAGCACCCTCGCGCTGCTTCCGCGGTGCTTCCGCGAACAATCCGACCGCCGCGCGAGCGCAATCACGCCTTCCTAAGGGAATGGAAATATGAGATAAATGGCGCACCCGGCGAGCTTCGAACTCACGACCTTTGCTTTCGGAGGCGAATGCTCAACGACGAGCCACGGTTCACATTTCATGCGGCGATTGACACGATCTCAGATTGGTCCACTGCCTCCGTTTGACCCGCAGTTTGCCAGACCTGCGGGCTTCCAAGCCACAGGAGCAGCGAGGGGATCTCGGTACTCTCGATGCGCCACTTCCCGCGCATGTTGAACAAGATGTCACGACGCCTATCGGCAGCCAATGACCGCTTCGGCACCCGAGACGAAGGAAACGCGGGTGCCGCGATGGAGGTCGTGAGCCCTTCGGCACTCACCGAGAGCCGTCTGGACTTGCTGGCACCTTGCTGAGAGAGGCCGCGATACGAAAACACATGCTCTGTCAGACACTTGCGACCACTCACCAGCGACTGAAAATCACGGTGTCGGTGGTTCGATTCCGCCCCTGGGCACCATCATTTCAATGACTTAGCTGCCAATCGCCATCGTCCGAGCAAGCTTGGGTGACGATTTGGGTGACACAAGGCTGCACAGTCTCGTTCAGCTGATTCGGCGGCAGTTGCTCTGACGAAGGCGCAGAAGAAGCGCACTCGGTCCCGACACAGGTGCCCTACCCAGCGGCTACACAGCCATTCGGGACACGTTGCTGCTACGCTCATGCGATTCACGAAGGCCGGTGGTTGGGTGATGCGATACTGGTAGGCCGATCACAAACAAACCGCTCGGAAGGACGCAGCGCTTTGGCTGGCAGATAGTTGATGGTCCTGACACGCCGACTCCATCGGTACCGTTCGTCGCTGGCGTTGACGCTTGTCGGTACGACGATGTAGCCATTCTTGGCGATCCTATAGTCAATACCTTTAAGCTTTGGGAGTTGCCCAAAAGCTCCATTTCTGGACATTTAGTGGTCGTGGCGACCACGGCCGAAAAGACGAAGGCTGTTTCTGGCAACGAAACCCTCTCAAACTCAAGGAGTTTTTCAGCACCCTGCTAGTGATGCGGCACCAACGCTTGAGCCCGTCTCATTGTGTTGGTGCCGCATCACAAAGCATCGAATTAGCTAGTGTTCCTTACCTGACGGTCCGGGGTCAAACCGTCAGAGAAGGAAACACTAGCGTCGGAGTAT
>JANQIP010000210.1 GCA_028282095.1 Xanthobacteraceae bacterium
CGAGGCCCAGAGCAGCGCCTGCGACATGGTCATGTCGAGGAAGTCTTCCCAGGCTTCGCTCTCGATCTGGCGGATCTTCTCGATCGTCTGGCCGGCATAAAGCCGCTGCAGGGCTTCGTCGGTGCGCATGTAGTGCGGACCGCGCCCGGCCTTGATGTCGAGCAGCATCTGATGATTGCGCAGCGGCGTCGGCACCGGCATCTTGCGGCCATAGGGCAGCCAGTTCCCGAGTTCGTCGTCGCGGGTTTCGTCGTAGCGCTCGCCATAGGCGTTCTTGATCACCGACTTGAACAGGAGGAACCACATGCCGACCGGCCCGTACCCGTCCTTGAAGCGGGTCTGCACCAGCCGGTGCTCCATCGAGGTCATCTCGGCGCCGGCATTGATCATCAGCTTGTAGACGGAGCCGGTGTTGAACACCGAGTACCAGATGCGCCCCAGGCCCTCGCCCACGGCGTGCGGGCGCCAGACATTGGTGGCGCCGCCGCAGGCGCAGACTACGGCGCGCGCCTTGAACACATAGATTTTGGGATCGCGGGTGGAAAAACCGATCGCGCCGGCGACTCTATTGGGGTCGCGTTTATCTTTCAGAAGATGGCAGACAAAAACCCGCTGGTAGATATTGTCCTCGCCGATGGCGGACTTGGCGGCCTCGGCGACGATCGGCTTGTAGGACTCGCCGTGGATCATCACCTGCCAGCGGCCCTCGCGCACATAGCGCCCCTCCGCGTTCTTGAAGAAGGGCAGGCCCCATTCCTCGAACATGTGGACGGAAGAATCGACGTGGCGCGCGATGTCGTAGACGAGGTCCTCGCGCGACAGGCCCATGAGGTCGTTGCGGACGTAGCGAACGAAATCCTCCGGCTGGTTCTCGCCCCACTTCATGCCCATGTAGCAGTTGATGGCAGACAGCCCCATGGCGACGGCGCCGGAGCGTTCCATCGCTGCTTTCTCGACCACCACCGCTCTTAGGCCGTGCTGCTTTGCCCAATACGCCGTCTCATAGGAGGCGCCGCAGCCCGCCATGCCGCCGCCGACGACAAGCACGTCACAATTCACCACTTCGACTTCCGGTCGCTGCATCACTCTTGTCCTCCCCTGACGGCCTCACCCGGTGGCCATCTCTTTTGTCTTCTTGCCCGCCGGAACGGGTAGGCGCTCGACGCCGAGATAGTTGTCTTCGCCGAACAGCGTCGGGCCCTTAACGCCGGCCGCGCGCGGGCGGTGACGTTCGGGATGCGGATCAATCGCTCCCCAGGGGGTGGAGCGGATCGGAAACTTGAACTGCTTGATGTTGCCGTTGCGGTAGCGCGCGGTCCAAGCAATCGAGCTGACCCCGCGCAGCGGCGTCAACGCCGCCCCCATGGGGAAATAGTCGGCGCCGCCGCGCATCTCGATCGCGGCCTGCGGACATGTCTTGACGCAGGAGTAACACTCCCAACACAGGTCGGGCTCGTGATTGTAGGATTTCCCGATGAGCGCGTTGAGCTTCATCAGGTTCATCGGACAGATATACATGCAGGCGGGACGCTCGAGCGCCTTGCAGCCATCGCATTTGTCCGGGTTCACATAAGTAGGAATGGCGCGCCTCCCGTTTGTTAGATGCCGCTGCCGCGGTTGTTGAACGCGGCATCGTCATCATCTGCCCCGTCGTCTTTCGCGTTTGTTCGCGCCTTGTCGGCCGCGGGCGGACTGCTTAGTTCGATGACGACCGGCTCGATCGCCTGCTCGGCGTCGAGCGCGGCCGCCCCGTTTGGTCGGATGCCAACCGCGCTGCCGCTTTGAAGGCGCGCATCGGCCAACCGCGTGGCGGCCGGGTCGAGCTTTTGAACCGCCGCATGCTGGCTGAGGAAGATTTCGCCGGTGAGGTGGTCGAAGAAGTCGGACCGTTCGAGCTGGTCCATCACCGGACCTTTGACCTCCGACAGGTGAAACTCGATGCCGGCAGCGGTCAGGCGCCCGGCGACCGTCTTCAGGCTTGCAAGCCCGCTGGCGTCGATGAAATTGATCGCCGAGCACATCAGCACGAGGTGCTGCAGCGCCGGCCGTTCGGCCACGAGCGCCTGGATGCGGTCCTCGAAATAGGGGGCGTTGACGAAGCACAGACTCTCGTCGACGCGCACGCTCAACACCGTCTCGCTGGTGATGACCTGGTGCCGCAAGATATTGCGGAAGTGCTCGGTGCCCGGCACCTTGCCGACGACCGCCATATGCGGTCGGCTGGCGCGCCAGATGAACAGGGCGACCGACAACAGCACGCCGGCGACGATGCCCGGCTCGACGCCCACGCCGAGCACGACGAGAATGGTCACGGCCGCGGCAGCGAAATCGCTCTTCGAGTAGATGAAGGTCCGTTTCAGCTCCTTGACATCCACCAGCGACAGCACGGCGACGATGACGGTCGCTCCCAGCACCGCCTGCGGCAGGTTGTAGAACAGGGGCGTGAGAAACAGCACCGTCGCCAGAATGCCGGCTCCGGTGAATACGCCTGCCATCGGTGTAACGGCACCGGCATCCGAGTTGATCGCCGAGCGCGAGAAGCTGCCGCTCACCGGATAGCCGCCAGTGAAAGAGGCGGCGAGGTTGGCAACGCCAAGGCCGACCAACTCCTGATCCGCCCCGACGCGCTGACGGCGCCGCGCCGCGAGCGTACGCGCTACCGACACTGATTCGACGAAACCGACGATGCTGACCAGTGCCGCCGCCGGAATCAGCGCGACCCACAGCGTCGGGCTGAGCGTCGGAATGGTGAGTGGCGGTAACCCGCGCGGGATCTCGCCCACCACATTGACCCCAAAATGATGCAGGCCGAATGCTGTGACGACCAGCGTCGAGACGATCACCGAGATCATCACCGACGCTCTGCTCAGCATCTCGCTGAGCGCCTTGCTCAGGCCGGCGCGCGTGAGCAGCGGCTGCAGCGATGTGCGCGTCCAGAGAAGGAAGGCGATCGCGATGAGCCCGATGATGACGGTCGGTAGGTTGACTGCGCCGAGCTGCGCCATGAGCGAGTGCAGCGTCGGAATGAGTGAGTCCCCCTGCGCTTCGATGCCGGCGACGTGCTTGAGCTGGCTGACGGCGATCAAAATTGCGGACGCGGTGATGAAGCCGGAGATCACCGGGTGGCTGAGCAGGTTGGCGAGGAAGCCGAGGCGGAACAGCCCAAGCGCGATCAACATGAGGCCTGAGAGGGCCGCCAGCACGATCGCTGCGGCAATGAACTCCGGCGAGCCGGGCGGGGCGATGCTCTTGAGAGAGGCAAAGGTCATCAGCGAGACGACCGCGACCGGACCGACCGCGAGAAAACGGCTCGACCCGAACAAGGCATAGCCGACCGGCGGCAGGATGCTGGCATAGAGCCCGACTTGCGGCGGCAGGCCGGCGAGCATCGCATAGGCCAAGCTCTGCGGAATCAACATAATGGTCGCGATGACCCCGGCGAGCAGATCGGAAACGAGCTTGCCACGGTCATACTGGCGCCCCCACTGGAGCGCCGGTATCAACCGATCCGGCGTGATCCGCATCGGGGCCCCTCCTTGGCCTCGGCTACAGCGCTGCAGGGACTAGTGTTCCGACTCTGACGGTCCGATCCCGGACCGTCAGCCCGGAACACCAGCTAAACCGTTGCTTTGTGATGCGGCACCAACACGATGAGACGAGCTCAAGCGTTGGTGCCGCATCACTAGCCCGCACCACTTCGCGCGCCCGGCGCGTCAGCGGCGATCAGATCTCCGGGCCAAACGCCAAGTGCCGCAAATTGCTCGCGTCTCCAGTCCCTTTAGATTTCATATTATTCTATTTTCATATTAGCTCAGACTAATACCATTGGCAAGGCCGGTTTGAGCGTTCAATCCGCGAGTCGCGGATCTAAAGGAGCCATACAATCCGCGGGCTGGTGCAAAGACAGCCTGTCTTCGGTCACAAACGAAGGGGAGCAGGCTGAAACATCCAAGAATCGTGGCGCGCCATCGTGTTTGCACCTTTCTCGTGACGCATCGGGGCAATCGCTCCAACTCCCAATGGCCAGACACATGCGTTTCCTGCTCTCGGTTCTCCTGCTCCTGCCGTTCGCGGCTCCGACCCATGCGGCCGACCGGCTCGCCGTGTTCGACGAGGCGGCGCGAATCGTCGAGGAGCAGTTCTTCGATAAAGACATGAACGGCGTCGACTGGCGCGCAGCGGTCACCGAGCATCGTGCGCGCTTTGCACCCGACATGGATCGTGCCGCCTTCGCGGCGGAGGTGAACGCACTATTGGCGCGGCTTGAGACCTCGCACACACGGTTTTTCACGCCCGAACAGCCCGCCTGGTACCAGCTCGCCGGCGTGTTCCTGCCCGGCAATGCGGCGCTTGCCGCCGATCTCGCCCCGCACCTGACCGATGGCGTCCCGGTCTATGCGGGTGTTGGGGTGATGGTCGAAGAACGCGAGAATGGCGTGTTTGTCACCGGCGTGTTGCAGGGCCATCCCGCGGAGGGGGCAGGCCTGCTCGTCGGCGACCGACTGGTCTCCGTGGAGGGCGCGCCGTTCCATCCGATCCGGTCCTGGAAGGGCCGTGTGGGAAAAAAGACCAGTCTTATCGTCGAGCGCGCGCCGAACGAACGTCTCGACCTGACCGTTACGCCGGCCCTGCTCAACGGCGTGACCATGTTTGAGACCGCCATGACCAAGAGCGCGCGGGTGATCGAACAAGACGGCACGCGTGTGGGCTACATTCGCGCATGGTCCTATGCGGGGCAAAAATACCAGGACATTCTGACCAGCAAGGCCATCTTCGGCCCGCTGAAAGGCGCTGACGCGCTAGTGCTCGACCTGCGCGGCGGCTGGGGCGGCGCCAGTCCGCGCTATCTGAATTTTTTCGCAAAGGACGCGGTTGAGATGACCAGCATCGGCCGCGACGGTAAGGCATCAAGTTTTGCCTCGGGCTGGACGAAGCCTGTTGTTCTTCTGGTGAACGAAGGGGCACGCTCCGGTAAGGAACTGATCGCACATGGTTTCCGTGCGCTCTCCCTTGGCCCGATTGTCGGCGAGACCACCGCTGGCGCCGTCGTCGGGGGGCGGCTGAACGTGCTGTCAGACGGAAGCCTGCTCTATGTCGCGGTCGTCGATGTTCTCGTTGACGGCGTGCGGCTGGAGGGCAAGGGCGTTGAGCCCGACATCGCGGTTCCCTTCGATCCGGTCTTTGCAGCAGGCGCCGATCCGCAGCTCGACCGTGCCGTCGCGGAGGCGGCGCGGCTCGCGCGGCTCGCCGGCACAAAAGAAGGACCGCCGCCCCTGCGATGAACGCGCCGCATTTTGGACAGTGGGGGCCCGTTGGCCTTTTCGCGACGCGGTAGGAACCGGTTCATTGCAGAAGGCACGATAAACACGGCGGATTCCGGTTCCGCGGGCCGGAACCCTCGGCGCGGCTGACATAGCGGGTGACGGGCCGGGTGCAGCCGGTTATACACGGACGCGTGAAGTCCTCGTGGCGATGCTGGCGACGCCCCCCTTTGCTATCGAACGAACAGCCCTCGAAAGAAGCGGCGCGACCGGATGTACCTTGATCTCATATTGATCGCCGTGATGCTGGTCTCCGGGCTTCTCGCCATGGTGCGGGGGTTCATGCGTGAGGTGCTGTCAATCGCGGCCTGGGGCGCGGCCGCGATTGTAACCTTGTTGGCCTATTCTCGGCTTCTTCCCTACGCCAAGGAGTATTTCAACAATGACTATGTTGCCGCAGGTGTGACCATCGGCGGCGTTTTTCTGTTAACTCTGATTGTCGTCTCGGCACTGACCGTACGGCTTTCGGATAGAGTTCTCGACAGCCGAATCGGTGCGCTGGACCGCACGCTCGGCTTTGTGTTCGGTCTCGGACGCGGACTTCTGATTGTGGTGGTCGCCTTTATCTTCTTCGATTGGTTGGTGCCGCAGAGATCACAGCCGGAGGGCTTGCGCGATGCACGCTCGCGTGTGGTGCTGGAGGGGACCGGGGAATGGCTGATGTCGCTATTGCCGGAAGACCCGGAGAAGACCATTTTAAGGAGACTAAGGAGACAGCCCGCCGACGAGGAGACGCCGGATCTGCCCGCGGGCCAGCGCTCGGACCGGGCTGACGATCGTCTTGAGGTTGCTGTGGTGAGTGGAAAAACGGTAAGCAAGAGGCGAGCTTTGTAGGGGCGCTTGCGCACCGCTGTCGCCCAACGTTCGGCAATGGCCGCCTGAGGTGATCCATTCATGCGATCGAGGGACCCGATGACCACACGCGAAATCCCGGGGAACCTCGACGACCTACCCAATGTGAACGGCGACCGGCTGCGCGAGGAATGCGGGGTATTTGGGATTTATGGGCACCGCGACGCCGCGGCGATCACCGCGCTCGGCTTGCATGCCCTACAGCATCGCGGTGAAGAGGCGGCCGGTATCGTCACCTTCGACGGGACGCTGTTTCATTCCGAGCGCCGGCTTGGCCTCGTCGAAGAGACTTTTTCCAAGCACCAGGTCATCGAGCAACTGCCCGGCGATTTCGCCATCGGCCATGTGCGCTACTCGACCACCGGCGGCACCATTCTGCGCAATGTGCAGCCGCTGTTCGCCGAACTGAACTCCGGCGGCTTTGCCATCGCCCATAATGGTAATCTCACCAACGGTATTGCGCTGCGGCGCCAGCTCGTACGCGAAGGCGCGATCATGCAGTCGACCAGCGATACCGAGGCGATCCTGCACCTTGTCGCGCGCTCGCGCCGTGGACTGTTCGTGGACAAATACATCGAGGCGCTGCGCGCGCTCGAAGGCGCCTACTCGCTGGTGGCGCTGACCAACAAGAAGCTGATCGCCGCCCGCGATCCGCTCGGCATTCGCCCGCTCGTGCTCGGCGAACTCGACGGCTGCCCGATCGTCACGTCGGAGACCTGCGCGCTCGACATCATCGGCGCGCGCTACATTCGCGACATCGAGAACGGCGAAGTGCTGGTGTTCGACGAGATGGGAGCGCAGATGCACAAGCCGTTCCCACCGACGCCGGCGCGCCCTTGCATCTTCGAGTACATCTACTTCGCCCGGCCCGATTCGATCGTCGGCGGCCGCAGTGTCTATGAGATCCGCAAGAACATGGGACGGGAGCTCGCCCGCGAGGCGCCGGCGGACGCCGATGTGGTCATGCCGGTGCCGGACTCCGGCGTGCCCGCATCGATCGGCTATGCCCAGGCCTCAGGAATCCCTTACGAGCTCGGCATCATCCGCAACCACTATGTCGGCCGGACCTTTATCCAGCCGACCCAATCGATCCGCGAATGGGGCGTGCGGCTCAAGCACAATGCCAACCGCGCGGTGGTCGAGGGCAAGCGGATCGCACTGATCGACGACAGCCTGGTGCGCGGCACCACGTCGGTGAAGATCGTGCAGATGATGCGCGAGGCGGGTGCGACGGAGGTGCATTTCCGCATCGCTTCACCGCCCATCACGCATCCCGACTATTACGGCATCGACACGCCCGAGCGCGACCGCCTGCTCGCGGCCAATCACACGATCGAGGAGATGCGGGAGCTCATCGGCGCCGATACGCTCGCTTTTCTTTCGGTCGACGGCATCTATCGTGCGACGGGCGAAGCGGGGCGCGATCCGGTCCGCCCGCAATTCACCGACCATTGCTTCACCGGCGACTACCCGACCGGGCTCACCGACCAGCACGCCCACGAGACGCCGCCGCGCCAGCTCTCCCTGCTTGCCGAGGCGAGCTGAGCACCCCGCCATGCGTTATGACTACAAGCGCGCGCTGATCGTCGGCGCCGGCAGCGGGTTGAGCGCCTCGCTCGCGCGTCTGTTCCATCGCGAGGCCGGATTGCGCATCGGACTTGCCGCCCGCTCGGTGGCAAAGCTCGACGCGCTTGCGGGCGAGACCGGTGCGGTCGTACATGCCTGCGATACGACGAAACCAGCGGATGTCGATGCCCTGTTCGAGGCCATGGACCGCGCGCTCGGCGACCCGCCGGACGTCGTCGTCTATAATGCGAGCGCGCGCTCGCGCGGACCGTTCATCGATCTCGATCGCGAGGAGGTCGCGCGCGCCCTTGCGGTGAGCGCGTATGGCGGCTTCCTGGTCGCCCAAGCCGCGGCCCGCCGGATGTGCGCTGTCGGCCGCGGTGCCATTCTCTTCACCGGCGCTTCGGCGAGCGTGAAGGGCTATGCCCAATCGGCGCCGTTCGCCATGGGCAAGTTCGCGCTGCGTGGGCTTGCGCAGAGCCTTGCCCGCGAACTCGCTCCGCAAGGCATCCATGTCGCCCATTTCGTCATCGATGGTGCGATCCGCAATCCGGGCCGGAGCGAGCCGCCCGACGCACCCGATTCGATGCTTGATCCCGATGCGATCGCGCGCGCCTATCTCGACGTCCTGCGTCAGGATCGCAGCGCCTGGACCTGGGAAGTCGAATTGCGGCCGTGGGTCGAGCGGTTCTGAGCATCGGAAACCCGCTCTGTGGAGAGTCGGCCTGCCGGGCCTCTTCTCCTTGTCTGGTCGCATGATCTCGTCCGAAAAGTCTGCCGATTGTTCGGGATCATGCGTTAGAGCGCGATGGCTTCAGGTTGATTCAATCGCACTCTATTTCTCTTTGTTTGGTCGCATGATCTTGTCCGAAAAGTCTGCCAACTTTT
>JANQIP010000228.1 GCA_028282095.1 Xanthobacteraceae bacterium
GCTGATCTGCCTGCACGGCCGCGCCGACGGCTGAGCCCGGCTTAGAGCATGATCCCGAAAAGTTGGCAGATTTTTCGGACAAGATCATGCGACCAAACAAAGAGAAACAGAGCGCGATGGAGAACTTAAAACAATCGCGCTCTAGGCGAGCAGCCAGCGGAAGGCCCGGCGAAGCTCATCGGCACCGCCGCGTTCATACCAGCGCCCATGCGCGAGAATGACCCGTTCGGGATCCCAGCCGATCATGGTCTCGACCGCCGCCTTCAATTGCGGTTTTGTCTTGAGAAATGTCAGCCGCAAGTCGCGCGGCATTCCGCCGTGGGGATGCTGGACGCCGACCAGCCGCGTCAGCCAGCGCATTAAAACGGATCGCTGCTTCTCGGGCTCGAAATTCTCGATCAGATCGGTGAGCACCAGCGTGCGGCTGGCGCGATGGAAGAACTCAACTTCCGTCATATAGGCTCCAGAGACGGGGAGTGTCGCAATCTCGGCATCCCAGGGATAGCCGTGCTCGCGATCGAGTGTCCCGCAATCGAAATCGATACGATCGCCGGCCTGTTCGCGGACGCGCGGCGCCAGAAAAACCTCGGCTTCGGGATAGGCCGCGCGCCAGTCGGGAATCCACCAATAATGGATGCGGTTCGGTCCGATGATCGCGGAAGGTCGACCGACTTTGTCGATTTCTGCTTTGAGCGAGGGCACCAGGGGCGTTGGCGAATGGACAAACAAATCGCCGGCGCCGAACCGAATGACCGTCGCCCTGGTCGGAAACGGTATCTTCGGCCAAGGCATACCGAACCAGATGACCGGCCCGTCGATAATCCAAAGACCATCCGTCACCGGCTTGAGCGTGTTGAGGGGCGGATAAGTATAACCGGAATCCTCGTCCATCATCGATCCTTGCGCCGCGAAATGCGTCCTCAAGCATGATCCCGAAAAGTTGGCAGACTTTTCGGGCAAGATCATGCGACCAGAAAAAAAGAGTAATAGAGCGCGAACGATTCAACCTTGTTGAATCGTATCCAAGGCCGAGCGCCTCGAGCCCACGCCGAGATACCGCCCTCGCGGCATGACCTGCGGCCGGCCGTCGGAGGGAGAGTATCGGTTCGTCGCGCGCTAGTGATGCGGCACCAACGCTTGAGCTCTTCTCGTTGTGTTGGTGCCGCATCACAAAGCAACGGATCAGCTAGTGTTTCGGGCTGACGGTCCGGGACCGGACCGTCAGAGTCGGAACACTAGCGCACCACGCCCGCGCACGACTTTGCCCGCCTGTTCGTGTCAACCCGCGTGGCGGCGGAGTGCGCTCGCGATCTCGCTTGCGCCGAGTCGCGTGCCGTCATCGCCCTCGATCGACATGATGGCATGGCCCGTCCGGCTCATATGCGCGGCCCAGCTGACCGCTTCGTCCATCGTGCCGACTTCCTTGTAGAGAAGACGATCCTTTTCCATCGGCGAGACGTTCTCCGCGCCGGCGGGCGCGCTATAGACCTTGTACATGCGGCGCTCCTTCGTCGAGTGATGAAACCGGGCCGGCCCGATCGGCCCCCTCCCCGGCCGTTCCGCCCGGCGAGCACGCGCTCCGGCCCATCGACTGGCGCGTTGGGACGGAGACATCCGCGTCCACACGGCAAGCAAACAAGAAATGGCACCGCCGCACTTGAGCAAGATCAATGAATTCCGGCCTCGATGCCGCCGCTCCGCCCCCCTCCACCGCAACACCGCCCGTCGCGGGGCATGCGCTGCGGCGCGATCGCTCAAGGTTGAATCAACCGCACTCTTTTTTTGTTGGTCGCTGATCGTAGCTGAGAATCTGCCGGCTTTTCGGGGTCATGCGCAAAGGGCCGCGGGCCTCCGGCGCAAGCGGGCCGAAAGCCGCATGTTGCATGGCCTGCCGCGTAGTGCAGAATGGCGCGCGAACCTTGACAGCCGAAGACACCGCCATGCGTGCCGAACCAATGCTTCGTTACGATCAGCCGCTGTATCGCCCTCCGAGTGAGGGCCGCAACCTGATCATCCAGGCGACGATCGGCTGCTCGTTCAACCACTGCACCTTCTGCTCGATGTACAAGTCGAAGGAATACCGCGCGCGCCCGCTCGCCGATGTCTTCACCGACATCGACGCGGCGGCGCGGCTGTGGCCGCAGGCGAGGCGCATATTCCTCGCCGATGGCGATGCCCTGGTCCTTCCGACGACAACGCTTTCCGCGATCCTCGACCGCCTAGCGGCGGCGTTTCCCGCGCTCGAACGCGTGTCCTGCTACGCGACGCCGATCAACCTGAACCAAAAGCCGGTCACCGAGTTGCGCGCGCTGCACGATCAAAAGCTGTCCCTGATTTATGTCGGCGTCGAGTCGGGTGCCGCGGCGATCCTCAGCCGTATCCGCAAGGGCGCAACGCCCGCGACCATCGCCACTGCGCTCGATCGCGCGCATCAAAGCGGCATTGCGGTGTCGGCGACCGTGATTCTCGGCATCGGCGGGAAGAACTTGTGGCGGGAGCATATTGACGGCACCGCCGCGGTGATCAACCAGGCGCCGCCCGACTTCTTGTCGACCTTGCAGCTCAGGCTCGCCGAGGAGGAGATCGACGAGTTCGTCGGCCGGTTCGAGCGTTACGGCACGCCGTTTCAGGAACAGGACGACATCGGCATCCTTGCCGAGCAGGAACGGCTGTTGGCCGGCCTCGATCCACCGCGGCCGGTTGTCTTCCGCTCCAACCACGCCTCCAACTGTCTGGCGCTTGCAGGATCGCTGCCGCAGGATCGCGAGGCGATGCTTGCGCTCGTGTCGCATGCACGCCATGACGCTCCGATGCTGCGGCCCGAATTCCTTCGCGGGCTTTAGCGCATGATCCCGAAAAGTTGCAGACTTTTCGGACAAGATCATGCGACAGAACTAAAGAGCAGCATGATCCCGAAAAACTGGCAGACTTTTCGGACAAGATCATGCGACCAGACAAAGGGCAGCATGATCCCGAAAAACTGGCAGGCTTTTCGGACACGATCATGCGACAAGACAGGGCATGATCCCGAAAAGTTGGCAGACTTTTCGGACAAGATCATGCGACAAAGCAAAAACAAATAGAGCGCGATTGATTCAAGGAGAAGCAATCGCGCTTCAGCCGCGTGACGAGCAAATCCGCAGAATACACGGAAAGATTGTGCGCCGATCATGGAGACCTATCCCGTCGATATCGATCCTGGACAAGTCGTCCGCTGGGTCATGGCCGAGCGACAGGCGGACTCCCTGCGAGTCCGAACGCTCGGTCGACTCACCACGGAGACGCGTGAGATACCCATTCGCAGCGAGTTCGGGCTGGGGGATGAGGAGCGCGAGGACTTGCACGAGATCGTCACCATCGCGACGCTCGACATCGCCCCCATCCACGCCGGCGACGGCTGGCTGCTGACCGTGGTCATTGAGGACGAGGCCGGTCCCCGCCTGTCCTACGATCGAGATACGGTCGAAGCCGAGGAGGAGATCGATCTCGACACCTTTTACAACGAGTTCATCCGTCCTGGCCGCGGCAACGCCAATGTGGTCGCCGAGGTGGCCGGACCCGAGGCCAAAAGCCGGATGACCCGCCTGCTCAACGCGATCGAGCGGAATTCGCATCGCTCGGGCGGACACGCCTCGCAGCAGCGTCGGCCACGCTGAGGGCCACGATTGCTTTGCCTTGAACCTATCGCGCTCTCTTTCTCTTCTTTCTTGGTCGCGTGATCTCACCCGAAAAGTCTACCGACTTCTCCGGATCATGCTCTAGGCAACATCCCGCCCGGGAGCGCATGCCCCTTCATCGATCCAGTGCGAGGGGATGAGCTCGGTGATGGTGGCGTCGTACGGCCGCCGACGCTCAAGGGTGGGAACGGGCTCGCCCAGTGAATCCGGCCAAAAAATAAGAGACCAACAGATCAGATTCCGGTTCCACCGCAATGGAATTCGCCTTACAGGACGATTCCGATGAGGAGAAGAGACCATTGCCGATCGTGCGTGACTTGCAGATTCCGCCCGTGGGCCTATCGGGGACGCTGCACGTTCCCCGGCGCGCATACGCGCTCGTCGTATTCGCGCATGGCAGCGGGTCCAGCCGCTTCAGTCCCCGCAACCTGGCCGTTGCCGAAGCCCTGAACCGCAAGGGGATCGCGACGCTGCTGTTCGACCTGTTGACCGTCAAGGAAGAACTCGACCGGGCCAACATCTTCAACATCGAGCTGATGGCGCAGCGGCTGGTGGATGCGGTCAAAGTGATCGATCAGGACCCGGAGCTCGCAGAGCTCCCGCTCGGTCTGTTCGGCGCCAGCACCGGCGCGGCGGCGGCACTCGTTACCGCCGAGCGGCTGGGCGAGCGCGTCGGCGCGATCGTATCGCGCGGCGGGCGGCCCGACCTTGCAAGCGAGGTTCTTGGGCACGTTCGCGCGCCGACTTTGTTGGTCGTCGGCGGCATCGATTTTGGGGTGATCGAGTTCAACGAGCAAGCATTCGCCATGCTGCCCGAACCCAAGGCGCTCGAAATCGTGCCGGGCGCGAGCCATCTCTTTCCGGAACCGGGCGCCTTGGAGACGGTGATGGACCATGCCGCCCGCTGGTTCGCGCGCTATCTTCGCGACAAGCCCGCCAAGCCGCTCAAGCGCTGACCGGCCAACACCCAAGGCCGATTTCCCGAAGACGGCCTGCCGCTGCCCTCATACTGTTTCCGGCTGGTTAGTTCGGTGACGAATCGTGTTGGCTTGAGGACCTTACTCCCTCCCCTGCGCCGAACGCGGGTGTTCCCGTGTTCGGCTCTGTTTTGAGTGGCCCAAGTCGGGAACACCCGACTTGGGCTGGGGGAGGGTTTGGGGAGGGGGCTACTTCCTATGAACTCCGTTCATTCCCGCGAAAGCGGGAATCCAGGTTCTTTCGTTCTCCTGGGTCCCCGCTTGCGCGGGGACGAACGGACCAACAGCAACTCAACAGCCACCCCCTCCCGGCGAGCACGCGGCCAAGCCTGCGCAGGCTGGCAGGCTGCGCAAGCTTGCCTGCGCCGCTCGCCGACTTCCCCTTTCAGGGAAAGGTAATAGGACTTAAGCCTGAATCAATCACTCGGAAAGCGTATGATAGGAGATAATATCCCGGCGAAGATCGATCGCATAAGGTTATTTGCGTTCGCAATCAAGTTTCCGGAATCAACTGATGAGTGAACGCAATAGTAGTCCTATGTTCTTGGGATTCTCACCTATTCGCCGTACGGCATGAGGCCACCAATCTTGACCGAACGGTACATAAAGGCGGACGCGCTCGCCACTTGCGGCAAGTTCTTTCGCCACGGATTCGCGGACACCTAGTAACATCTCAAACTCATACTCGCCTGGAGCCCAGCCACTGCGCTGCGCTGTTTCGATTGTGAAGTGATGCAGCGCGGTGTCGTGGGTTGCAATGATTGGGTAGAAACCGCTGTCTTTTGCTTCTTTTGACAGCATTAGCGTTATGAGGCGACGCGAGTTTTCCTTGATCTCCGCGTTGGATTGGAACGCGTGTTTCGGACCTGCCGCAAAGGCACCTTTCACCAGTCTGACACGGCTTCCACGGTGCACTTGCCGTTCCATGTCATCCCAGGTGCGCCGAAGATAGGCCTGAAGCGTCAGAGCGACTGGCAACCCTTGGTCCTGTAGGCTGTCGTGAAGGGCAATGGTGGGATCATTGAGGCTGGCATCCTCCATGTCGAGCATAAGGCAGTGCACACCGTCGCCTTTCCCCGCAAGCTCGTGGATATGCTCTGTAATCCTACGGGCGTGACCTT
>JANQIP010000086.1 GCA_028282095.1 Xanthobacteraceae bacterium
CAAAATGATCGCCAACTCGATTCATTTAATTCTCCAAGTTGCCTAAGCCTGCGCAGGCTGCGCAAGCTTGCCTGCGCCGCTCGCCGACCTCCCCCTTTCAGGGGGACGTGTAGTATCGATTGCGGGGCGCATGGTTCGAGACGCGATGCGCAGCTTCGCTCCGCTCCTCACCATGCGGGCGAGAAAAAGTCTGTAAGTTCTTCGGAATCATGCTGTGAACGATCAGGGTGAGCGGCGCCCAAGACCATCGCGATGACCACGCGCCCGAGGCAAAAGACCGGACCGAATCTGTTCACGTCTGCCGGCCTCGCGCAGGACGCGCCGCGTCCGCTTGCCGACCGGCTGCGTCCGCTCACGCTTGCCGAGGTCGTCGGCCAGGAGCAACTCGTCGGGCCCGACGGCGCGCTGACCCGCATGCTCGATACGCGCTCGCTCGGTTCCCTCATCTTCTGGGGGCCGCCGGGAACCGGCAAGACCACGGTTGCGCGCCTGCTCGCGCATGCGACCGAGCTCGAGTTCGCCCAGCTATCCGCCGTGTTCTCCGGCGTCGGCGACCTCAAAAAGGTGTTCGACGAAGCCCGCGCGCGGCGCGAGACCGGGCGGGGTACGCTGCTCTTCGTCGACGAGGTGCACCGTTTCAACCGCGCCCAGCAGGACGCCTTTCTTCCGGTGATGGAGGACGGCACCATCGTGCTGGTGGGCGCGACGACCGAGAACCCGTCATTCGAGCTCAACGCCGCGCTGCTCTCCCGCGCCCGCGTTCTCGTCTTCAAGCCGCTCGATGCCGACGCGCTCGAAAGCCTGCTGGCGCGGGCGGAAAGCGCGCAAGGCCGGGCGCTGCCGCTCGATGCCGAGGCGCGTGCTTCGCTCATCCGCATGGCGGACGGCGACGGCCGCGCCGTCCTGACCCTTGCCGAGGAAGTCTGGCGCGCCGCCCGCTCCGGCGAAACCTTCGATGCCACGGCCTTGCAGGAGGTGGTGCAGCGGCGCGCGCCGATCTACGACAAATCGCAGGACGGCCACTACAACCTGATATCGGCGCTGCACAAATCGGTGCGCGGCTCCGACCCCGACGCCGCGCTCTATTATCTCTGCCGCATGCTCGATGCCGGGGAGGACCCGCTCTATCTTGCCCGCAGGGTCGTGCGCATGGCGGTCGAGGATATCGGGCTTGCCGATCCGCAGGCGCTCGTCATCGCCAATGCGGCCAAAGACGCCTATGACTTTCTCGGAAGCCCGGAAGGCGAACTCGCGATTGCCCAGGCGGTGATCTATGTCGCCACCGCGCCGAAATCCAACGCGACCTATGCGGCGTTCGGTGCAGCGATGCGCACGGCGAAGCAGGCCGGTTCGCTGTTGCCGCCCAAGCACATTCTCAACGCGCCGACCCGGCTGATGCGGCAGGAAGGCTATGGCCGCGGCTATGAATACGACCATGCGGCGGAGGAGGCTTTCTCCGGCCAGGACTATTTCCCCGAAACGCTCGGCCGGCAGGTGTTCTACGATCCGCCCGAGCGCGGGTTTGAGCGCGAGATCAGGAAACGGCTGGACTATTGGGAAAAGCTCCGGCGTGAGCGCAAGGGTTGAACCTGTTCGGCTCGCCGCGACGTCTCGGCATCGGCGCACAGCCGGGCATGTTCTGAGTCTGGTCTCTCCAGCGCAAATGTCGACCAATGGATGATGGACGGCGCTTCGACTTGGTTCCGCTTAAACGGGACCCTCGCGAGCTACCCATTCCGAGGGCTGGTACAATTCAATCCGAAGAAATTTCGTCCTAAGACAATAATACCTCAAAGTTATACCCTTATAGGTTAATATTGCACGAGAACTCAATCAATGAGAGCGCAAGCGATTTGTTCTCAAGGAATCGCATTCTGATGTTCCTGCTCTAACGGTCCGATCCCGGATCGTCAGCGAATGAACACGAGCTGATCCGTCTCTTGTGGTGCGGCACCAACACGATGAGACGAGTGCAACCGCTGGCGCCGCACCGGCGGGCAGATCTCGCCATTTCATCGAAAGCCTTGTCGAAAGCCAAAGAAAGGCGAACCGCGAGACGAGCCGGCTGACGGGCACCAGGACCATCGCCATGACGACGCGCGCAAGGCACAGCGACGGTGCAAGCCGGTTCACCGCTACCAGCCCTGCGCAGGGCGCGCCGCGCCCGTTCGCTGACCAGCCGCGTCCAGGGCCATTGGCCGACCGGCTGCGTCCAGGGCCGCTGGCTGATCGGTTGCGGCCGCGCTCGCTCGCCGAAGTCGTCGGCCAGGAGCACCTCGTCGGCCCCGACGGCGCGCTCAGGCGCATGCTCGATACGCGCTCGCTCGGCTCCCTCATCTTTTGGGGGCCGCCGGGAACTGGCAAGACCACGGTCGCCTGGCTGCTCGCGCATGCAACGGCGCTCGAATTCGCCAAGCTATCCGCAGTGTCTTCCGGCGTGGGCGACCTCAAGAAGGTGTTTGAAGAAGCCCGCGCGCGGCGCGAGACCGGGCGGGGCACGCTGCTCTTCGTCGACGAGATGCACCGCTTCAACCGCGCCCAGCAGGACGCCTCTCTTCCGGTGATGGAGGACGGCACCATCGTGCTGGTGGGCGCGACGACCGAGAACCCGTCATTCGAGCTCAACGCCGCGCTGCTGTCCCGCGCTCGCGTTCTCGTGTTCAAGCCGCTCGACGGCGGGGCGCTCGAAAGCCTGCTTGCGCGAGCAGAAAGCGAGCGAGGCCGGGCGCTGCCGCTTGGTTCTGCGGCGCGCGCTTCCCTCATCCGCATGGCGGACGGCGACGGCCGCGCCGTGCTCACCCTTGCCGAGGAAGTCTGGCGCGCCGCCCGCCCCGGCGAAGTGTTCGATGCTGCGGCCTTGCGGGAGGTCGTCCAGTGGCGCACGCCGGCCTGTGGCAAATCGCAGGACAGCCACCACAACCTGATATCGGCGCTGCACAAATCGGTGCGCGGCTCCGACCCCGACGCTGCGCTTTATTATTTCAGCCGCATGCTCGATGCCGGGGAGGATCCGCTCTATCTCGCCCGCCGGATCGTGCGCATGGCGGTCGAGGACATCGGGCTTGCCGATCCGCAGGCGCTCGTCATCGCCAATGCGGCCAAAGACGCCTATGACTTTCTCGGAAATCCGGAAGGCGAACTCGCGATTGCCCAGGCGGTGATCTATGTCGCCGCCGCTCCGAAATCCAACGCGACCTATGCGGCGTTCGGTGCAGCGATGCGCACCGCCAAGCGGGCCGGTTCGCTATCGCCGCCCAAGCATGTTCTCAACGCGCCGACCCGGCTGATGCGGCCGGAAGGCTACGGCCGCGGCTGTGACGACGACCACGCGGCAGAGGACGCCTTCTCCGGCCAGGACTATTTCCCCGAGGCGCTCGGCCGGCAGGTTTTCTACGATCCGCCCGAGCGCGGGTTTGAGCGCGAGATCAGGAAACGGCTGGACTACTGGGCAAAGCTCCGGCGCGAGCGCGGGGGTTGAACAAACTCCCAGAGTATTACCTCTCCCCGCTTGCGGACCGCTTGCGGGGAGAGGTCATTTCATTCAGTTCCTCGCGACGCGAAGTGATCCCAGAGTGCAGCATAGGTTGAGCGGTGTGCCGCGCGATTTTTCCACCTCTGGCCGCTTGCGGGGAGAGGCCGACGCGCAAAGCCCGGCAGGTGAGGGGGGCTGCGGCGCTGCCACAGCATGATCTTGTCCGAAAAATCTGCCAGTTTTTCGGGATCATGCTTCAGGTCGAACACCGAGGTGGAAAATGACTCGCGGCGGCGGAGGCCCGCGCCAACCTGGCGGCGGGCGGCAGATGGCGGGTCCGCGCGCGTGGCCCGGCAAGCAACAGGGGCGCCCCTATTCCGCTGCTTCCCGGCTGCGAGATGAGCGTCGGAGCCCGGGTACGGTTGCGAACGCGCGTCACCGCAGACCGGCCCCTTCATCCGAGAGTCCTCGTGTTGCCGATGCGGTCGACCCTCCCGCGCAGGCGGGGACCGAGGCACATAAGGTCCAGACGGTCGCCGTGACCGCTGACGAGGCGGGCATGCGGATCGATCGGTTTTTTGAGGCGCGGTTTCCCGGCCTGTCCTTCAGTCACATCCAGCGGATCATTCGCAAGGGCGAGGTGCGGGTGAATGGCAAGCGCGTCGCACCCAAGGATCGGCTGGAAGCCGGACAGGCCGTGCGCATTCCCCCGCTCAAGCTCGACCCGCCCAAGGCGGCGCCCGCCGCTGGCGATAGCGAGGCGGCGAAGACACGCGCATTCCTGAAATCGATCACGCTGTTCGAGGACGCCGACGTGCTGGTGCTGAACAAGCCTCTCGGCCTTGCGGTTCAGGGCGGGTCGGGCACCGTGCGCCACCTCGACGGCATGCTCGAGGTCCTGCGCGACCGCAGCGGCCAACGCCCGCGTCTGGTACACCGGCTCGACAAGGACACGGCGGGCTGTCTGCTTGTGGCGAAGACGCGCTTTGCTGCGTCGGCGCTCGCAAAGACCTTCCGCTCGCGCTCCGCGCGCAAGATCTACTGGGCGCTGGTCGCGGGGGTCCCGAAGCCGCCCCAGGGCCGCATTTCGACCTTCCTTGCGAAGGAGGAGCGCGATGAAGAATCGTTCATGCGTGTCGCCGAGCACGGCGAGAAGGGTGCAAGCCACGCCGTCACCTACTACGCCGTGATCGAGACCGCCGGACAGCGGCTTGCCTGGGTTTCGCTCAAGCCGGTGACGGGCCGCACCCACCAGCTCCGCGCCCACCTTGCCCATATCGGTCATCCGATGGTCGGTGATCCGAAATACTTCTCGAAGGAAAACTGGCAGTTGCCAGGCGGTATCCAGAACCGCCTGCATCTCCTCGCCCGCCGGATTGTGGTGCCGCATCCGCGTACCGGCGAGATCGATGTGAGCGCGCCGCTGCCGCCGCACATGCTCCAGTCCTGGAACCTGCTGGGCTTCGACCTTGGCCGCTATGATCCGATCTGGGATGCTCCTGAGGCATAGGAGTTATGATTCATATCAAAGAACTTGAATGGATGACCTATAGAGAATCCGCGATGTTGCCGCACCAGCGGGTGCGCGCATTTGTCCGTTAGCATCTTCTTCACCCTGATCGGAACTTTTACCGCGGTGCAACGTTATGGGGTTATTCGCTGCGGCCGCCAGCACAGGTCCAACATGACCCATTCTATGAACGAAAGTGAGCTTTCGAGCGCGCTCGCCCCACCGCTGCCTGCGGAAAAACTTCAATATCTCTATTCGTTAGTCGACCATTTTCCAGTTGCGATTTATGTCTGCGATGAGACCGGCGCTCTGCGGCAATACAATGAACAGGCAGCCCGCCTTTGGGGTTGGTTGAGCTCAGACGCAGATTCGAGCGTTTCGAGTGAGTTGCTTTGCACTGCAGCGAACCGCCCCTTTGCCGATGAGCGCCGCGCGGCACCCTACGGAACGCCAACCGAAGAGGTACTGAAATCCGGTGAGCCGGTACGCGATCACGAGTTCATCGTAAATCATCCCGATGGCCGCCGGGTCGTCCTGCTGGCGAGTGCCGAGCCGATTCGGAGCGAGGACGGCAGCATTCTGGGTGTCGTCGGTTGCCTGCAGGATATTACCGAGCGTCGGCGAGTCGATCTCCAGCAAAAAGAACTGCTCAACGAGCTCAACCACCGCGTTAAGAACACCCTGGCGACTGTCCAATTGCTTGCCGGTCTGACGATCCAGAAATGCGGGATGCCGAGGGAGGTTCAGAACGATTTCGAGGGCCGGTTGATTGCGCTCAGCCGGGCGCATGATCAGGTCACGCGCGGACGCTGGGAGCCGGTCGAGCTCCACACGATCATCCAGACGGCGATCGAGCCCTATTGTGTGGTGAAGCCTCCTGCCACGCTGCAAATCCGCGGCGAATCAATCGCAGTGGGCCCGCAGGCCTCCGTGACCCTCGCCATGATCTTTCATGAACTGGCGAGCAATGCTGCGAAATACGGCGCGCTGTCCTCGCCGCAAGGCTGTCTTACTGTGTCTTGGTCGGTGGCGAATGGCGTGCGCGCGCCAACCCTCATCATCAACTGGCAAGAAAGCGGCGGACCGCCGGTCAGCAAGCCGGACCAGCTCGGTTTCGGCAGCCGGCTCGTGGAGCACGGCATCGTCCGCCAATTCAAGGGTGCCGCGAGGCTTGACTACGATCCGTCCGGGCTGCGATGTACAATGGAAATTCCATTGCCATCAACGCCTGAATAATGACGGACGAAAGCGCCGATCACCTCAAGCCCCTTCTCGATCGTCTAAACGTCCTCATTGTCGAGGACGAAGCGATCATCTCGTTTCTTATCGAGGACATGCTGCTGGAACTCGGCTGTCGCAACGTGATCAACGTTGCCGGCGTCCTTGAGGCATTGTCGGCGCTCGACGAGAACAATCCCGATGTCGCCGTGCTCGATGTCAATCTCGACGGGGAGGAAGTCTATCCGGTCGCGGAAAAGCTGAAGACCCGCGGCATTCCCTTCGTCTTCACCACCGGCTATGGCAGCGACGGGCTCAAGCCCGAATGGGTGCAAACCCCCGTTGTGCAGAAACCGTTTCGCGCCGACACACTGGCGAAGGTGCTGCTCTCGGTTCTCGAAGGCGCGCAATCGGGCTAGGTCGGCCCGATGCTTCAATCGATCCTTGCAACCAGCAGATTATGGGACCGGACCGCAAAGCCATGAGCTCTCCTCAAACTTCCCAGAAACAAGACCAGGCTTCGGCCGATGGTCTCAATCCCCAAACAATCGCGGTCCCGCGCTATCTCGTTGAGGCGATCGCGGCGGAGACCGAGGCCTGGCGCGTTAAGGGGAGGCTGGGCCGGCTATGGCAGCGCGATACGTCACTGTGGAGCGGGGACGACGAGGATAAATGGCTCGGCTGGCTGACCATAGTCGATGAATCGGCAAAGCAGCTTGGCGAGTACCGCGCTTTCGCCGAGGATGTGCGGCAGGCCGGCTTCACCGATGCGCTGCTGCTTGGCATGGGTGGATCGAGCCTTGGACCCGAAGTGCTTGCCGCGGTCTTCGGTCACCGGCCGGGCTTCCCGCATCTACGCGTTCTCGATTCAACCGATCCGGAACAGATCCTTGCCGCCGAAGCCGCGATAAAACTCCCCACGACGCTCGTCATCATCTCGAGCAAGTCCGGCAGCACCACCGAGCCTAATGTGCTGCTCGCCTATTTCTATGCAAGGCTGTGCGAGACGCTGGGCGAAGAGCAGGCCGGTCAGCATGTCGTCACCGTCACCGATCCCGGCTCCTCGATGGAGAAGGTTGCCAAGCACGATGAGTTCCGGCGCATTTTCCATGGCGAGCCGACCATCGGCGGGCGTTATTCGGTGCTCTCGCCGTTCGGCCTCGTGCCCGCTGCCGCCGCCGGCTACGATGTCGACAAGCTTGTCGCGGCCGGGCAGTTGATGATGCGGGCCTGCGGTCCGCAGGTTCCGCCTGCCGCCAGTCCCGGGGTGCAGCTCGGATTGGCGCTCGGCCTTGCCGCCCGCATGGGCCGCGACAAGCTCACGCTCAACACCTCGCCGCGCTTTGCCGATTTCGGTGCCTGGACCGAGCAGCTCGTCGCCGAATCGACGGGAAAGAACGGCAAGGCGATCATTCCTATCGATCTTGAGCCGCTCGGTCCGCCCGAACTCTATGGCGCCGACCGGTTCTTCGTCGACCTGCGCATGGCCTCGGAGGCCTCGGCCGCCGACGCGGCCGCGTTGACCGCCCTGGAAAAAGGGGGCCACCCGGTCGTGCGGATTGAACTCCAATCACCGGAGGACATCGCGCAGGAGTTCGTGCGCTTCGAGATCGCGACCGCGGTCGCCGGTGCTGTTCTCGGCATCCATCCCTTCAATCAGCCCGACGTCGAGGCAACCAAGATCAAGACCCGCGACCTGATCGCGGCATTCGAGAAGACGGGGGCGCTGCCGAGCGAGACGCCGGTCGCCGAAGACGCCAGTTTCGCTCTCTACACCGACGTCAGGAATGCGATCGCGCTGCGTGAGTCAGGGGCGGGGGCCGACATTGCGAGCTGGTTGAAGGCGCATTTCGCCCGGCTGCGGCCCGGCGACTATGCCGCGATTCTTGCCTATGTCGCGCGCAATCGCACCTACACCGAGCCTTTGCAGCGGATGCGGCTCGCCGTGCACAAACGGCGCCAGGTCGCGACTTGCCTCGAATTCGGACCGCGCTTTTTGCACTCGACGGGCCAGGCTTACAAAGGCGGGCCCGACTCGGGCCTGTTCCTGCAGATCACCGCCGAGGACGATCCCGATCTTGCCATTCCCGGCCAGGCGGCGAGCTTCGGCATCGTCAAGGCGGCGCAGGCGCGTGGCGACTTCGACGTGCTCGCCGAGCGCGGGCGGCGTGCCCTGCATGTGCATATCAAGGGCGATGTAGGCTCGGGCCTTGCCGCGCTCGCGGCGGCGGTCGAGCGCGCGCTCGGATCATAATAAGGTGCGGCACCAATGTTTGAGCTCGTCTCATCGTGCTGGTGCCGCACAACAGCAAATCAGAATCAGCGAGTGTTCCTTCTCTGACGGTCCAGGATCGGACCGTCAGAGAAGGAAACAATAGGGCGGCATCATGAGCAAGACTCGCGCGGCTATCATTCCGGTCACGCCTTTCCAGCAGAACTGCACGCTGGTGTGGAACGAGGAGGATGGCCGTGCCGCCGTCATCGATCCGGGCGGTGATATCGCCGAGATCGAGCGAGCGATCGCGCAAGCCAACGCCAAGGTCGAACGCATTCTTCTCACCCACGGCCATGTCGATCATGCGGGCGCCGCCGCCGAGCTGCGCCAGAAGCTCGGCGTGCCGGTGGAAGGGCCGCATCGCGCCGACCAGTTCCTTCTCGAAAACCTGGCCGAATCGGGGAACGCCTTCGGGCTTTCGGGCCTGCGCAATATCACGCCGGACCGTTGGCTCGAGGAAGGCGACGAGGTGAAGATCGGCGATCTTGCGCTGAAGGTGCTTCACTGCCCCGGCCATTCGCCCGGCAGCATCGTGTTCTTCAACCCCGACCAGCGCTTTGCGATTGTCGGCGATGTGCTGTTCCAGGGTTCGATCGGCCGCACCGATTTCCCGGGCGGCGATTACGACACGCTGATCCGATCGATCAAAGAAAAACTGCTGCCGCTCGGGGACGACGTCGCGTTCATCTGCGGCCATGGTCCGACCAGCACTTTCGGTCAGGAAAGGGCGACCAATCCCTTCCTGCGCTGAGCCGTAACCGGAACCGAAACAGGAAGTCCAAGAGAACTGGGTTCCCGCTTGCGCTTTTTCTTACCTCTCCCCGCTTGCGGTCGCATGCGGGGAGGTTTGGGGAGGCGACCACTTCATCGGCCTATGAATTCCGTTCATTCCCGCGAAAGCGGGAAACCAGTCGTGTCACAAAACCCTGGGTCCCCGCTTGCGCGGGGACGAACGGATCAACATCCCCGCCTCCCGGCGAGCACGCAGCCAAGACGGCGCAGGCTGCGCAAGCTTGCCTGCGCCGCTCGCCGACCTCCCTCTTTCAGGGGGAGGTTATAGGAGGCTTTTCGGGATCATGCTCTAATCAACCCGCTTGCGTCTTTGGTGCGCCCGCACGGCGAACGCGACGATCAGCGCGAGGCCGGCAAGGATGAGCAGAACCGGCCAGAACCGGCGGGCGATGCTGATCAGGCTCGCGGCGTGCTCGCCAATAAAGGCGCCGACCAGCATCCACACCGAGACCCAAAGCGTTGCGCCGATCAGGTCGAAGACAATGAAACGCCGCCACTTCATCTCCAGCGCGCCGGCAACCGGCCCGTTGAGCTGGCGCGCATAGGCAATGAATCGGGCAACAACGACCGTCAGCGGGCCATAGCGGCGAAAGTAATTCTCGACCTTCTCTAGACGCGCCGCGGTGAGCCCGATTTTTGTACCGTAGCGCAGAATCAGCGTGCGGCCGGCATAGCGGCCGACGACGAAGCCGATATTGTCGCCGGCCACTGCGCCGACCCAAGCCCCAAGGTACAAGGTATGCCACGACAGTTCGCCGCGTGCGGCGAGCGCCGAAGCAAAGATGAGGAGCGACTCTCCCGGCACCGGCGCGCCCAGCGTCTCCAGGAAGATGATGATCATGACCGCGACCGCGCCGTGCTCGCGGACCACTTGCTCCAACTCGCCGATGAGGTGCGCAATCTCACCCATGTCCCGGTGTCCGTTGCGAGGATCGGCGCCGATCGACCCGCAACGCGGTGACGCCAACCCACCTTGCCTTTTCGCGCACCGTGATCCAAGAGAACGCACTCGGTCCCGGCACGGGGCGCCGACGGAGTCTCTCCATGGATTTTTCCACGGCACGTCGCAAGATGGTCGACAACCAGGTACGCCCCAACGGCGTCACCGATCTCAGGCTGGTTGCCGCGATGCTGGACATTCCGCGCGAGCGATTCGTGCCGGCGGACCTCGCGGCGATGGCCTATGCGGAGAGCGACCTCAAGGTCGACGAGGGCGAACCTGATCGGCACGGCCGGTTTATGCTCGAGCCGATGGTGCTTGCCCGCCTCGTTCAGGCCGCCGACGTGAGGGAGACCGACCGGGTTCTGGATGTCGCCTGCGGGACCGGCTACTCCTCGGCAGTTCTTGCGCGACTCGCGCAACAGGTCATCGCGCTTGAGGATTCGCCTGCGCGCGCCGATCGGGCGCGTAGCCTACTTGAAGTAGAGGGAATTGTAAATGCAACCGTCGTGACGGGGCCGCTCGATGCCGGCTGGCTTGCCGAGGCGCCCTTCGACGTGATCCTTGTGAATGGTACCGTTGAGGTCGCGCCCGAGAAGCTGTTCGGCCAGATGAAGGATGGCGGCCGCCTGGTCGCGGTCGTCGGCAGTCGGCCGGTGGAGCGGGGCACACTTTACGAGCGCAATGCTGGCGATGTGAGCTCCCGCCCGGTTTTCGATGCGACGGCACCGGTGCTGGCGGCTTTCGCCAAGCCGAACATATTCGTTTTCTGAAGCATAACCGCCATTTGTACTGTGGCCATAATGCTCCACCCCTTTTCTTTTTGGGGCACGGGGTTTCCACAGCCGGTACCAGTTCCTATTGTGACATTGGGTGGGGGCTCGGACGGAGGCGATTGGGGCGCATACGTTCGGGGGAATTTCATGTCAAGGTCGATGATCGCGATGACCGCGGCGCTTCGACACAAAATGGCGCTGATGCGGATCGCCGTGGCCTTCGGGTGCTTGCCGGGCCTCGCGCATGCCGACACGCTGCCTTGGGCGCTGGCGCAAGCTTATCAGAACAACCCGCAGCTCAATTCTCAGCGTGCCATCGCTCGCGCGACCGATGAGAATGTGCCGCAGGCCCTGTCTGGCTACCGGCCGACGGTCAGCGTAACCGGAACGTCGGGACGGAAATACGAGCGTAGCGTCGCGCAGACGGCCCGCACCAGGACAGTGACCAAGGGCACGTTCAACCCGAACTCGGTCGGCATTACCGGCACCCAGACTCTGTTCAACGGGTTCCAGACCGGTAACAGCGTGCGCCAAGCCGAGAGCCAGGTGTCCGCGGCGCGCGAGACCTTGCGCCTGATCGAGCAGAATGTGCTCCTCAACGCCGCGACGGCGTATATGAACCTGCTGCGCGATACCGCGATCCTCGAACTCCAGAAAAAGAACGTCGAGGTGCTCGCCGAGCAACTGCGCCAGACCCGCGATCGCTTCACCGTGGGCGAAGTGACGCGCACCGACGTCGCGCAGGCGGAATCGCGCCTGGCGGCGGGACGCTCGCAGGTCGCAAACGCCGAGTCGAACTTCATCGCCGCGCGGGCCTTCTATCGCCAGGTGATCGGGGTCGAACCGGGCAAGCTCGCGCCCGCCTCGCCGGTCGACCGTCTGTCGCCGGCGACGCTTCGCGGCGCGATCGCCTCGGGTGAATCGAGGAATCCGAATGTCACCGCCGCCATGTTCGGCATCGACGTTCAGGCGCTGCAGGTCAAGATCAACGAAGGTGCGCTCTTTCCCACGCTGACGGTGACCGCCAATGCGGAGCAGCGCTGGAATGTGAGCCCGAACGTTGTCGAACGATTCGAGGGGTCGGTGATCGGCCAGTTGAGCGTGCCGATCTACCAGGGCGGCTCGGAGTATGCGACGATTCGCCAATCGAAGGAGACCCTCGCCCAGACCCGGCTCGACATGGAAACGGCGCGCGATCAGGCGCGCGCCGACGTCGTGCAGGCCTGGGGCCAGCTCGACGCGGCAAAGGCCCAGATTCTGGCGACGCAAGCCCAGGTGACGGCCGCGGAAATCGCGCTCAATGGCGTGCGCGAGGAGGCGCGGGTCGGTCAGAGAACCACGCTCGACGTGCTCAACGCGCAGCAGGAACTCGTCAATGCGCGCGTCGCGCTGGTGACGGCGCAGCGCGACCGGGTGGTCGCCTCCTATACCTTGCTTGCCGCCGTCGGACGGCTGTCGCCTGTGATCCTTAGGCTTCCATCGTCGATCTATGATCCCATGGTCCATTACCAGCAGATTCGCGATGCCTGGATCGGTGTGCGTATTCCGGACGGGCGATAGCGTGTTGTTGATCGGAGGCCCGCTTGTTCAAACCCGCGCCCCCGAAGTATGAATTCCTGTCTTGCTTGCACATCCTTTGCGCCTCACGATACTGCGGCGACGGCGCCCGGTTTGATTCGCGTTGGCTTCGTCGTGCCGAGCGGAGTCGCCGGCTTTGGGAAGAAGCCCATGACGCAACCGGCTAAAGCGCGAGAGCCTTCGATGGAGGAGATTCTGGCCTCCATCCGTCGTATTATTGCCGATGACGACGCGACCCAGGTCGCGCCGGCGGCGAACGACGTGGCCGGGCCCGTGACCAAGGCACCGCCCGCGATGCCCGCCAAGCCGCCGCCTGTGACGCCCGCGAAGGCCGTGCCTGCCGAGGCTCCGCCAAAACTCAACAATGCTGTCAACGGGCCGACGCCGAACGCCGTGAACAATCAGGACGACATCGACGCGCTGTTCGCCGCTCTCGATGCGGCATCGGCCGATCCGCCACCGGCCGATCCGCCACCGCCACCGCCATCGCCTCCGGCGCCCGCCGCGGACATTCTCGAACTGACCGACGACATGCGAACAGAGCCGCCGCCAAACTTCCGCAAGATCGACGGCCAGCCGGATGTCGTTTTCAAGGAGGAACCGGAAACCGGGCGAGCGCAACGCAGCGAGCCCGACCCACCGCCCGCAGCCAAGCCGGTCATGGCCGAGACGAAAGGGCTACGCCCACGGGACCGCGCATCGGACGCATCGGAACGACCGGCCGCCGAGCACGACGACGAGCGTCCCGCCTTGGTGTCCGCCGCGACCAAAGCGGCGGTCGACTCGGCCTTCAACGCGCTTGCCCAGACGGTGCTGGTGCAGAACGCCCGCACGCTCGAAGATCTGGTGCGCGAAATGCTCCGCCCGATGCTCAAATCCTGGCTCGACGACAATCTGCCCCAACTGGTCGAGCGGCTGGTACGCGCTGAGATCGAGCGGGTCTCGCGCGGCCGTTAGCGCGCGATTGCTTCATGTTGATTCGATCGCCCTCTATGTCTCTGTTATCTCGCATGATCTTATCCGAGAAGTCTCCGACTTTTCGGGATCATGCTCTCACCGGCCGGCGGAGTGTTACCTCTCCCCGCTTGCGGGGAGAGGTCGACGCGCGAAGCGCGGCGGGTGAGGGGGGGCTGCGGCGCTGCTAAGGGGCCTGCGATCGTTTGAAGCAAACAAGTCGCGGGGGGAACGCGGTAGCCCTGGGATCGCGTGATCGGTTCTGGCTGTGCGCCGCCCATGTTTGCCCCTCACCCGGATTGCCGAAGCTGACGCTTCGACAATCCGACCTCTCCCCGCAAGCGGCTATCGTATTCACACATTTCTGTTTGCGGAGGAACGACGGGCCTGATTCCATGATGCGGGGCGGCGATTCGGGAGGCTGCGCGGATGTTCGACC
>JANQIP010000283.1 GCA_028282095.1 Xanthobacteraceae bacterium
CCACCGACAGGAGATGATAGACGACGGCGAGGCGCCTCGGATCGAAGGCCTCAGCCTCGTCGAGGATGACAGGCTTCCGCTCTACGCCGCGGCTGAATCCGGTATCGGTCGCGCCTTCGGTATTCCACTCGTCCGCGCCGTAGGTCAGATAGTCCACCCCGCAGACGTCCATGAGCGTGTCGAAAGCGAAGTCGGGTTCCTCCTTCAAGGCAACAGCTATCTCGCTCAAATCATCCCGGTCGAGCTCGTAGGTCAGCTCGCCGCACTGCGAATCGACCCGCTTCATCCGGGTGTCGAACCGCTCCTTTATCCGAGCCGCCAGTGTCTCGTTCGATTCAGTCATTAGGGAAAGATCAGCGGGCTATCGTGCTCGTGCGCCGAATCTTGTTCTGTAGCTGGATGAGCCCGTAGATCAGGGCCTCGGCCGTCGGGGGGCACCCAGGATGCGGTGCTGATGGTCGAATCGGAAGCACGCGAACTGTCCGAGGAGGTCATGCTCGGCGCGGTGATGTTCGGTCATCGCCACTTCCAGCCGGTGATCGACGCCATCATTCGCCTTGCCGAGAAGGCGGCCAAGGAGCCGCGCGAATTGCAGCTTGATGATACCGGCGAATTGCAGTCGACGCTGCGCGGCCTCGTCGATGACGATCTGCGCGAGGCCTATCGCGTCCCGGCAAAGCAGCTTCGCCATGACAAGGTCGACGAGGCACGCACCAAGGCGTTGACGACGCTGGCGCCCGAGGGTGCCGAAGCACGCTGGCCGGTCACGCAGATCAAGGGGGCGTTCAAGACGATCGAGGCTTCGATCGTACGCCAGAGCATCCTCGACACCGGCCTGCGCATCGACGGACGCGACGCCGCCACCGTACGCCCGATCGTCGCCGAGGTCGGCGTGCTGCCGCGCACCCACGGCTCGGCGCTGTTCACCCGCGGGGAGACCCAGGCGCTCGTCGTGGCGACGCTCGGCACCGGCGAGGACGAGCAATTCATCGATGCGCTTGAAGGCACTTACAAAGAGACCTTCATGTTGCATTACAATTTTCCGCCGTTCTCGGTCGGCGAGACCGGACGGCTCGGCTCGCCGGGCCGGCGCGAGGTCGGCCACGGCAAGCTCGCCTGGCGCGCCGTCCATCCGGCGCTGCCGCCGCACCACGAATTCCCCTATACGATCCGCGCGGTTGCCGAGATTACCGAATCGAACGGCTCGTCCTCGATGGCGACCGTGTGCGGCGCCTCGCTCGCGCTGATGGATGCGGGCGTGCCCCTGCGCGCGCCGATCGCCGGCATCGCCATGGGCCTGATCCTGGAAGGCGAGCGCTTCGCCGTCCTCTCCGACATTCTCGGTGACGAGGACCATCTCGGCGACATGGACTTCAAGGTGGCGGGGACCGAGCGGGGCGTGACCTCGCTGCAGATGGACATCAAGATTTCCGGGATCACCGAGCAGATCATGCAGGTCGCGCTCAACCAGGCCAAGGACGGACGGCTGCATATTCTTGGCGAGATGGCGAAAGCGCTCGGCCGCCACCGCGCCCAGCTCGGTGAGCACGCGCCGCGCATTGAGATGTTCTCGATTCCGGCCGACAAGATCCGCGAGGTGATCGGCTCGGGCGGCAAAGTGATCCGCGAGATCGTCGAGAAGACCGGCGCCAAGATCGACATTTCCGACGACGGAACGGTCAAGGTCGCCTCGTCCAAGGCAGAATCGATCCGCGCCGCCATCAACTGGATCAAGTCGATCGCGTCCGAGCCCGAGATCGGCCAAATCTACGAGGGCACGGTCGTCAAGGTGATGGATTTTGGCGCCTTCGTGAACTTCTTCGGCTCGCGCGACGGGCTCGTGCATATCAGCCAGCTCGCCCCACGCCGGGTGCAGAAGGTCACCGATGTCGTCAAGGAAGGCGACAAGGTGAAGGTGAAGCTGCTGGGCTTTGACGAGCGCGGCAAGGTGCGGCTGTCGATGAGGATCGTCGATCAGGAGACCGGCGAGGACATCGAAGCCAAGCAGAAGGCGGAAGGCGGCGAGCAACCGCAGGAGGCCGCCGGGGCCGGCGAATAGACTTCGCAACTAAGGCATGATCCCGAAAAGTTGCAGACTTTTCGGACAAGATCATGCGGCAAAACGAAGAGAAATAGAGTGCGATCGATTCTACCTGATACTGTTTCCGGCTGATTAGTTCGGTCACGAACTATGCTGTGGCTTGAGGGCCTTACTCCCTCCCCCGCTTGCGGGGGAGGGTTGGGGAGGGGGCAACTTCATCGATAGAGGCCGTCCTTTGGACCCCCTCCCGGCGAGCTTTGCTCGCCGGCCTCCCCCTTTCAGGGGGAGGTAACAAGACTCAAGTCCGAAGCAATCACTCGGAAAGCGTATGAATGGATCGCACTCTAGTCCGTTCGTCCCCGCGAAAGCGGGGAACCAGATGCACCGCCAAGGGGGATTCCCGCTTTCGCGGGAATGAACGGAGTTTTACGGCATGATCCCGAAGAGGGCTCAAGCGTTGGTGCCGCATCACGGTTCCAACAAGGCTCCCTCCACCTCTCTGTGCCGGCAGCAGAGGTGACGAGAGTGCGCTCACCACCGCTCCGATACCGGTGCACCGTCGAAGAACTCGGCAATGCGGGCGCGGGTGGCGCGCGTCGTGTCCGCGGGCAAAGCATCGAGCGCGAAGAAGCCGGTTGCGACGATCTCGCTGTTGGGATGCGGGGGGCATTCCTGGACGAAGTCGCGTACCACGAACAACGCGACGTGATCGCGCCGAGAAACCCGCGCATTGAAATAAACGCCGTACAATGTCGGACTGCCCGCGATCTCGATATTGCCCTCCTCCTTGAGCTCCCGCATGAGCGAGTTGAGCATCGTCTCGCCGATTTCAACGCCGCCGCCGGGCAAGTGCCAGCCCGGCGTGTAGCTGTGCTTGACGAGGAAGAGGCGGTCCTGTCCGTCGATCACCAACGCGCGCACGCCGAGAGTCATGCCGCGACGGAAGCGCCAGTAGATGTGGAGCAGGCGGCGCAACGCCGGCGCGCACGCACGCTGCAGCCGTGAAAGGCACGCGTTCGATACGCGTCCTTCATGCTCGGCTGACCGCTCCATCTTGTGGCGACGCTGATCCACGGCCTCTCGCCCGCCCCGGCTTCTGTTTTCCCCGACCACCCGCATCATTGTATAGAACATGCCAGACTCGACCTGGCTCTGCCATGACGGGTTTCGTCGTATCTGCCGAACCCAATATGTTCGCATGCGTCCTGCTTGCGCGGGAATGGACGGATTGCCAATCACCCTGAACGGAAACTGTTCCAGCCGATGTTCATCCTCGCCCATTTGTCCGATCCGCATCTCGGCCCCCTGCCGCGCCCGCGCCTCATCGACCTCGCTTCCAAGCGCATGGTGGGTTATGTGAACTGGCGCCGCAAACGCGCACGCGTGCACCGGCTCGACATCCTCGACGCGCTCACATGCGACTTGGCGGGGCAGGCGCACGACCATACCGTCGTCACCGGCGATCTCGTCAATATCGCGTTGCCGGCGGAGTTTGCGGTCGCGCAGGCTTGGCTCGACCAGCTCGGATCGCCGGACGATGTGACCTTCGTGCCCGGCAATCACGACGCCTATGTGCGCCCTGCCCTCTCCTATTGGGACCGGCATTGGGACGCCTTCATGCAGGGCGACGAAGAGACCCGCAGCGCGCCGGATGGCTTGCGCTTTCCCTTCGTGCGCCGACGCGGCCCGGTCGCCTTGATCGGGCTGTCGAGCGCGGTGCCGACACCGCTATTGTCCGCTGCCGGCCGGCTCGGCGACGAACAGATCGCGCGCGCGGCCGACATTCTGCGCAGGCTCGACGACGAGGGCGTGTTCCGGATCGTGCTGCTGCACCATCCGCCGCGGCGTCGATGGACGCGCCCGCACAAGCGTCTCCTCGACGCCGGCGCGTTCCGCCGCGCGCTTGCACGGGCGGGCGCCGAACTCGTCCTGCACGGCCATGATCACCGCGATGCCATCGTGTGGCTCGACGGCCCACGCGATCCAATTCCCGCAGTGGGCGTACCGTCGGCATCGGCCGCGCCCAACCGCCACGACCAGCCGGCCGGCTACAATCTTTACGTTATTGCCGGCAATCCGCGAGCATGGACCTGCGAGGTGATCTCACGCGGCTTTCGCGCCGGCGAGACGACACCGAGCGAGATCCGCCGCGGCCCCCTCTCACCGCACCGGCAGGCTTGAGGCAACGATATAGGCGGCAAAGAACAGCAGCGCGATCCCGCATACCATGCCGAGCAGGAAGATCGCAATTGCGCGCAGGATTTGGCGTTTCTTCCCGCGCATTCCCGTTTCGATGATCGCGGTCTCATCGCCGGTGAGCGCACGCTCGCGTTCCACCATGCGGCGCGCCACATAGCGCGTCACCGCCTCGACGATCGGCTCGATGTCCGGCGATTGCGCAAGCACCTTGCGGCCGACCCGCGTGTCCTGAACGAACCGATAGGTGCGCTTGTCGCGAGCCATCGCCACATGAGCAACGACGTCGATCCACAGTCGCGGCGTGTCGCCACGGGCAAGACCGCGGTCGAACAAATCGATCGGGTCGGGAATCTCGGCGAAGACCGGGTCGAGCGCCTCGTTAAGCAGATCGAGCCGGGCGCTCTCGGCATCCCTGAGATCGACGATGACGCCGGTCCGGTCCGCCTGTTCGGTCCGCGCTTGGTGAACGGCCTCCCGCAGGCGCACCGGTAGCACCTCGGCGGGGGAATTCTCGGTCGGATCGCCCTTGCTACGCGCCATGAACGCGACGTTAACTATGCCGTTGAAACAAGGCAACCGCGAACCGGTTTCTGCAAGAGCGCCCCAACCGGTTGCTGTTCAGCCTGGAGCATGTTCCCGAAAAGTTGGCAGACTTTTCGGGCAAGATCATGCGACCAAACAAAGAAGAGCATGATCCCGAAAAGTTGGCAGACTTTTCGGGCAAGATCATGCGACCGAACAAAGAGAGCGAGCGCGCGATCGATACACTTTCTGAGTGATTGCTTCAGGCTTGAGTCCTATCACCTCCCCCTGAAAGGGGGAGGTCGGCGAGCAAAGCTCGCCGGGAGGGGGTCCATAGGGCGGCCTCTGTCGCGGACGAAGCAGCCCCCTCCCCAAC
>JANQIP010000024.1 GCA_028282095.1 Xanthobacteraceae bacterium
CTTGGGCTCGTCCCATTGCGTTGGTGCCGCATCACAAAGCAACGGATTAGCTAGTGTTCCGGGCTGACGGTCCGGGATCGGACCGTCAGAGTCGGAACACTAGCCGTACGCATGCAGGGCCGCGTCGCAGCGCCCTCGTGTTCTAGCTGCTTTCGCCGGGCTTCGGAGCGGGCTCGGCGCTCGGAGCCGCCGCGTCGAGCTTCTTCTCCACTTCGGCAAACATCTCTTTGAAGCGCTTCTTGGCACGACCTCTCGTTTTTACTTTCTTGGCCTTCTCCAAACTCTCGCGGACATTGTCGCCTTCGACGACAATCAAGCCGACCATGCCGGTCGCAAAGTGAGGCGTGCATTTGACGCCGTAAACGCCGGATTCTGTTACCTTAACCTCGAAAACCTTATTGATCTTGCTCCTGAATTTCTTGACACCCTTCGGAAGCATCCCCTTCATCGACTCGACATTGTGGCTGGGGTCCGTGGGAAGATACTTCACGACGTCGCCGGGTTTCGCATAGACGACCTCCGGCTCGTACACATTGATCCTTTTCTTGTCCTCTGGATCCCTGTTGAGCATTTTCACAATATGGGTCTCCGCCATGGCGACCTGGGGCTGCGCCGTCAGTACGACAGCCACCATCAAGGCCAAAAGCGCGGTCACATAACGCGTCATTTTTCGAAACTCCGCCATCTTTGTTGTTTGCGCACGAAGCTGTCTGTAAGCACCCCCGGCAGAGCCGGGGTTTTGGGATTTGAGCCGCTCAAAGCGGCTGATTGGAATCGCTCGATGCGACCCCGACTCAGCGCCACCTTAGGGGGTGGCGGTTTAGCGCCATAGATCGAGTTGCTCCAGGCGCCTGTCCTCCTTTTCCTCGATCCTGATATATATTCGGCTCGCTTGCTCGTCCCGTCCCCAGGTGAAGACGTCGCACCCGCTGGCCTAGAAATGCAGGCCCACGAGATACCGCTTCCGCCCGCAACAAATGCGAGCCAATGGATCGTCCTTGTTCTTGATGCAGTCCGCCACCTGAGGCACCGCATGTTTCGGTGGGATCGCGATCATCATGTGCACGTGATCGGGCATCACATGTCCCTTTTCGATCCGGCATTCCTTCCGCATCGCAGTCTCCGGAAAACCTCCTAAGATGCCGCCGTCGCGCCGCGCACAGCGCCTCTCGCGGCACTTGGGAATAAGGACCACGCGATATCTGCAGCCCCATTTCGTATAACTTGGGCTTGCAATTCGTCCAACGATGAACGTCCCGTTCGTGTGCTTGGGCGGCTCACGACTTGGAAGCTTCGTCGATGGCCACCTTTGTAGGTTGCCGTAAAACCCGTTTTCGCCGTGAACATAGTCGAATCCAGGGGAGAACGACCGAGAATAGGATCAGGTACCTTGTTCTGTTCTTCAACGACCCGTTGGACTTCAAACTTCTACTCTCTCCCCGGTGCGCCCCCGGGGAGTATCCGATGAAAAGCTAGCGCATCCGACAGTAAAAGTACACGTCTAGAGTCATCCTCGCTGAGTCATCCTCGATTCGTCGTTTACGGCCACCCGTATTTCGCGACATGCTGAGCGCAGTCTGTTTGGGTCCTTACTGACTCAAGCGGCGACCGTCTTGCTTATGGCCATTCACGTTAAGCGGGACAAACCCGTTATTCCGGCCGCCTGAGGCGCAACCCTGGATTGCCGACATGCTTCGTTACCAGACCGATCGGCGACCTTTTTACGTCCTAGGTGACGTCAGGCCATGTTCAAGTGGCAGGCGTTTCGGCCGACGCAGCGGCCGCCCCCCACCGGTCCTCACGAAGCTTGCGGCACCCAGGTCTGCCCCGTCGCGATGTCAATTTTTGATGACGGTGGGATCGCCGGCCCAAAAAACGGGACAATTTAGGCCGATCACCTCCCCGACCGTGAGTTCGATGGAACGTGCCGCAAAGCGGTCTCTCGCGGGGATCACCGGGTCCGGAAGCGCTCAATCGGGCGGCCAGATCCCAAGCCAAGGCAGAGGCTCATCGACGAAGCAGTTCGCTCGATCTGGGACGTCTAATTTCCTTGACATGAGAAATTGTCATTATAACATGACACAAGCGACGAATGGATAGGATTCAGCCGTCGCCTGCAGTCGGCTGTCGTCGTCTTGAATGAGACCGCGTCGCCCGAGTTCAGACCGAACGGCGGGCGCGGTCGGAACAAGAGGGTACCGGCATGGCCATGCTGAGCTTCGAGCGGAAGTACCGCGTTCGCGGTGGCACGCTCATCGGGGGCGATCTTTTCGATTTCTGGGTAGGCCCGCTTTATGTCGGGTTTTTCGGAATCGTGACCGTCTTTTGCACGATCTTGGGAACCGCACTGATTATCTACGGAGCGGCTCTCGGGCCCACCTGGAATATCTGGTTGATCAGCATCAATCCGCCAGACATCTCTTACAAACTTGGTCTGGCGCCACTAGCCGAAGGGGGTTTATGGCAACTCATCACAGTGCTTGCGATCGGCGCATTCGTCGCGTGGGCACTGAGAGAAGTCGAGATTTGCCGTAAGCTTGGTATCGGCTTTCATGTTCCCATAGCTTTTGGTGTCGCGATTTTTGCGTTTATTACACTGAACGTCTTTCGGCCGATCATGCTCGGCGCCTGGGGACATGGTTTTCCCTATGGCATATGGAGCCATCTCAATTGGGTTTGGGCCACGGGCTATCAGTACGGCAACTTCCACTACAACCCAGTGCACATGGTTGCCATCGCGTTCTTCTTCACGACGGCCTTTGCGCTGGCGCTTCATGGGGGCGTGATTCTGTCTGCGGTCAATCCGCCGCGCGGGCAGGTAGTGAAAGGCTCGGAGCAGGAAGACGCCTACTTCCGCGACACGATCGGCTACTCGATTGGCCCACTCGGCATCCACCGCCTCGGCCTGTTTCTTGCGCTGTCGTCCGGCTTCTGGAGTGCCGTCTGTATCATCATTAGCGGACCGCCGATTTACAGCGGGTCGTGGATCGAATGGTGGGAGTTCATCCGTACGACGATCACCTGGGGCGGCGCCTGAGCCGCCCGCCCACGGATGGATACCTAGCTAAGGAGTCCGGAGATGGCCGGTTATCAAACAATCTTCAACCACCTGCAGGTGGTCGGCCCCCCAGACATGGGTGTGGAAATCGAGGGAGAAGAACGGGACCGGCTGGGTCAGCCAGTCCTCTTCTATTGGTTCGGCAAGCTTGGTAGCGCTCAGATTGGGCCGGTCTATCTCGGCTTTTGGGGTGTTACCTCGCTTGTCTTCTTCACCATCGGGTTCGTGATTATCGGCGCCAACATGGCCGAGCAGGTCAATTGGAACCCGGTGCTGTTCGTGCGGGAATTCCTGTGGCTGACCCTCGATCCGCCGCTTGAGAAGCACGGCCTGAGCGCCACGCCGCCACTGAACGAGGGCGGCTGGTGGTTGATGGCCGGGTTCTTCATCACCGTGTCGATCCTGCTCTGGTGGGTTCGGATGTATCGGCGGGCCATAGCGCTCGGTCTTG
Source organism: Xanthobacteraceae bacterium (assembly GCA_028282095.1). Classification (GTDB taxonomy): domain Bacteria; phylum Pseudomonadota; class Alphaproteobacteria; order Rhizobiales; family Xanthobacteraceae; genus Rhodoplanes. Next base: position 3,510 of record JANQIP010000024.1, read on the forward strand.
GAACGCACGTGTGCTGGGCGTTTGCTTCGGCAATCTTCCTGTATCTCGTGCTTGGTTTCATTCGTCCGATCATGATGGGTAGCTGGCATCATGCCGTGCCGTTCGGCATTTTCACCCATCTCGACTGGACGAATAATTTCTCCATTGAATGGGGCAACCTGTTCTGGAACCCGTTCCATGGTCTTTCGATTGCCTTCCTGTACGGTTCAGCCCTGCTGTTCGCGATGCATGGCGGCACAATCCTCTCGGTTTACCGCTACGGCGGCGATCGCGAGGCTGAACAGATCACCGACCGCGGAACGGCCGCAGAACGTGCGGCGCTGTTCTGGAGGTGGACCATGGGCTTCAACGCCACGATGGAATCGATCCATCGTTGGGCGTGGTGGTTCGCCGTGTTGGTGACGCTGACTGGCGGGATTGGGATCCTTCTGACCGGGACTGTCGTTGATGATTGGACCCTGTGGGGCCAAAAGCATGGCATCGTCCCTGAGGATATGGATATGTGGCCGATCACGCCCGATTCGACCGTATCGTCTTGGGGTAATGCCGCTGAATAACGTGGCGTCAGGTAGTAGCCACGGCCGCACAATTGGATGCGATAGGACGCTCCCGTGACCGTGGCTCTTCCTGACCTTCCCCAAGACGGCGCCAAGGCGCCCAGAATCGTACATTCGAAAGACGGCACGGCGCCGGACAGCTTGCAAAAGGGGCTGCCGGCGCCGTTGCCGTTTGGCGAGCATATCATCTGGCAAGGGGCGCCGCGCGGCCACAGCCTTTCGCGCCAAGTGTTTCATACAGGTCTCGTCGCGGCCTATTTTGCGATTCTGGCGGTGTGGCGTGCCGCGTCTACCCTGCAAGACGGGGGCGGGACGACCGATGCGGTCATCGCAGCCGCCCTGGCGGTGGGCACCGGCGCGCTTGTCATCGGAATTCTCGAACTGTTGGGATGGCTAAACGCGCGGGCGACCACCTACACGATCACCAATCGCCGCGTTTTCATGCGCGTCGGGATTGCGCTGACCAACACCATCGACATCCCGTTCAAGACGATCGATTCCATTCAGTTGAAGGCCGGCTCCAACGGGGTCGGCAACATCTCGATCAAGCTCAAGAGCGGCTCCATCATTCCCTATTTCATCTTGTGGCCGCATGCGCGCCCCTGGCACCTGAAACATCCCCAACCGATGTTGCGGGCGGTGCCCAACGTGCACGAGGTCGCCAGAATTTTGGTGTCCCAACTCGAAGCCGCGACCCGCGCCGATGCCGGCACAACTGTTCCCGCGGACGAACACCCTGTCCAAACCGCGAGCGAGGCCGAGCCCGCGGAGGCGCCCTCGCCGGTTGAGGCCGCAGAAAACCGTCTGCGCGTGCCGCTTCTGGCCGCAGGGGCGCTGATCCTCATGACCATCGTGGCAGTGGGGTTGGTCCAGCTCAGCAAGCCCGACCTCGACCGGACGGCAGGGCAAACACCACAGACCATTTACGAGTTGAGCTTCAAGGACATTGGCTCCGATCGGCTGGCCGTGATTGATACCGGTCGCGGCGACACAATCGCGATCGTCGAGCCCGGGCGGGACGGTCTTGTTCGCGGTGCCTTGCGCGGACTGAATCGGGCGCGAGAACGGCGTGGGCTTCCGGTTGATGCCCCTTATCAACTGGTGATTTGGGATAACGGCCGCATGACGCTCTCCGATTTGGAGACGAAACGGCACATTCCGCTGGATTCCTTCGGGCCGGCAAACACCGGTGCCCTGGCCGCGTTGCTGCGTCTGAAGGATCGGCCCACAACGCCCGCAGACGCAGACCAGCCTGCGACGCCCGCGGGCCAGCCTGCGACGCCCGCGGGCCAGCCTGCGGCATCTGAGGTTCAGCCCGCAACACCTGAGAATTGAGAGGCCTCGAATTTGGCCTCAGTTGCGTGGTCTTGAGGCCACGGATTCGCGGCCACGGCCTTATGCTGCGCTCGGCGCAAACCGATGCCAATCAACGAGACCAGAGCGCGATGGTTTTAGGTTGAATCAACCGTTCCCCCGCGTGCGGGCGCACCGGTGCGGGTCAAGCCGCATGCCGCGCGGCGATATGCTCGGCCTCGGCAACGTCTTCCGGCGTGTTGGTGTTGAAGAACGGGTCGAACGGCTCGGCCGGCCAGTCGGCGATTGCGACGCCATGGCGCGCGCTCCACACCTCGATCTTGCGCAGCCCCTCGTTCACCAGCGCATGGCGCAGGTCGCCGCGCAGCGCGATTGGCCACAGGCCGATCACCGGATGCCGCCATCCGCGCGAACGGGCACAAGCGAGCGGTTTGCCGAGCGCCAACCGTGTCGCGTGCAGGCGCGTGATCAGATCATCCGGCAGGAAGGGGCAATCGGCGGGGGCGCTGACGAGCCATGTAATGTCCGGCGCGTGCTGCGCCGCCCAATCGAGACCGGCCAGCACACCGGCAAGCGGGCCGACGAAATCCGGCACGCCATCGGCGACCACGGGCAGGCCATAGCGCGCAAAGCGCGCCGCGTCGCCATTGGCGTTGATGATGACTTGCGTGCAAGCGGGCTTGAGTTGCCTGAGCACGCGATCGAGGATCGGCACGCCGCCGATCGCGACCAATGCTTTGTCGCCGCCGCCCATCCGTCGCGCCAGTCCGCCGGCGAGCACCAATCCAAGCGTTGGCGGACAAGCGCCGCCCGTATGCTCGACGAAGGGGTGGGGATGAGCGTCGCCGGAGGTCATCTCTTTCGAAACCGACAGCCTATTGATGTGGCACCAACGCTTGAACTCGTCTCATTGTGTTGGTGCCGCATCACAAAGCAACGGATTAACTAGTGTTCCTTACCTGACGGTCCGGGATCGGACCGTCAGAGAAGGAAACACTAGAGTGCGATCCATTCAGCTTGAATCGATCGCACTCTGTTTCTCCTCGTTTTGTCGCATGATCTTGTCCAAAAAGTCTGCAACTTTTCAGGATCATGCTCTAGAGTGCGATCCATTCAGCTTGAATCGATCGCACTCTGTTTCTCCTCGTTTTGTCGCATGATCTTGTCCGAAAAGTCTGCCAACTTTTCGGGATCATGCTCTGGTGCCATGGCATGCCGCGCAACTGGAGATGGCGGCGGGTGT
>JANQIP010000039.1 GCA_028282095.1 Xanthobacteraceae bacterium
TTCCCCAGACCAAATCCCAGACTAAACGGGAGTTTTAGTCTGCGCCGTCGGATCCCGATCTTGAAATATATTGTTTGTCAGGTCGTCTTCTGGCGCGCCACGGTCGATGAAGATGGGCACTATTGCTTCGCCGTGGCGCTATGATGCACACGAACGTCGTCGTGACGATCGGATTTCGCCCCCGGCCACTTCCGCTCCTGAACGATGGCGAATACTCTTGCCTTCACGTCCTGGTCCTGAGGCATGGGGATCACACTCATCGACCAGCAAGGCAGAGCGGGTATGGCGCAATGGAAAACCGAAGATAGCATCTTCCGGCTTGTTTCAGGCCGGCACGGCGATCCATTCTCGTTTCTCGGAATGCACCGGACAGGCAAAGGGACGCTGGTCGTTCGGACGTTTCAGCCGGGGGCTGGTCGCGTGCACGTTACCCGTACCCCGGAGTGCGAGATTGTCTCGGAACTCAGTCTCGTCCACCCGGAGGGCCTGTTCGAAGGTGAGGTCGAGTCGCCGGGCGGACCGTTTTCATACCGCCTGTTGATCCAGAATGGCGACACCGAGAGCTTCATCGACGACCCCTACCGCTTTCCTCCGATCCTGGGCGAGATCGATGTGCATCTGATCGCCGAGGGCCGGCACCTGCGCCTTGATGAAAAGCTGGGTGCACATCCCATGATAATCGATGGCACCACCGGCGTCGGTTTCGCAGTATGGGCGCCGAACGCGGAACGCGTCAGCATCGTCGGCGACTTCAACCAATGGGACGGACGGCGGCATCCCATGCGGTTCCGGGGCGACTGCGGCGTCTGGGAGATTTTCATGCCCGGCATCGATGCCGGCGCGCTCTACAAATACGAAATTCTTGCCAAGAACGGCGCGTTAATGGCGCTCAAGACCGATCCGTTCGCTTTCTTTTGTGAGCAGGCGCCGGGAACAGCCGGGATCGTATACGACCTCGGACACTATCGGTGGAATGATGCTGCTTGGATGACCGACCGCGGGCGTGCAATCCGCACCGATGTGCCGGTTTCCATTTACGAGGTGCACCTCGGATCCTGGCGGCGCAGCGTCGAGGAGGGACGCCGATATCTGACCTATGCTGAGCTCGCGGAGACCCTGCTGCCATATGTCAAGGAAATGGGCTTTACTCATATCGAGGTGCTGCCCGTTTCCGAGCATCCGTTCGACGGCTCATGGGGCTACCAACCGTTGGGTCTGTTCGCGCCTACCAGCCGTTTCGGCCGGCCGGACGAGTTCCGCAGTTTCGTTGATCGTTGCCACCAGGCCGGCATCGGCGTGATTAACGACTGGGTGCCGGGCCACTTCCCAAGAGACCAACAAGGCCTTGGCTTGTTCGACGGTACCAACCTTTACGAGCACGCGGATCCGCGGCAAGGCAGCCACATGGACTGGGGCACGCTGATCTACAACTATGGGCGCAACGAGGTCGCGGACTTCCTGCTCAACAATGCCCTGTTCTGGCTCGATGAGTATCACCTCGACGGACTGAGGGTCGACGCCGTCGCCTCAATGCTTTATCTCGACTACAGCCGCACCGATGGCCAATGGATTCCCAACAAATTTGGTGGAAACGAGAACCTGGACGCGATCGCGTTCCTGCGGCGAGTCAACGAACATCTCTACAAGCAGTTTCCCGACATCGCGACGATCGCCGAGGAGTCCACGTCCTGGCCGATGGTCTCGCGGCCTGTCTATCTTGGCGGCCTTGGCTTCGGCTACAAATGGAACATGGGCTGGATGAACGATACGCTTTCGTACATCAGCCGGGATCCGCTCTACCGAAAACACCATCACGACCAACTGGCGCTGAGCCTGAGATACGCATTCGCCGAGAACTTTGTGCTGCCGATCAGTCACGACGAGGTGGTGCATGGCAAGGGCTCGCTACTTACAAAAATGCCCGGCGACCGCTGGCAAAAGTTTGCGAACCTACGAACGTATTTGGCCTTCATGTTCACACATCCCGGCAAGAAACTATTGTTCATGGGCTGCGAATTCGGTCAACAGGCCGAATGGAATCATGATGCAAGCCTTGACTGGCATCTGCTTGCCGATCCGCTCCATGCGGGAATACAGCGACTCGTGCGCGATTTGAATGCGATGTACCGGCAGATGACGGCCTTGCACGAAGGCGATTGCGAGCCGTCCGGATTCGAATGGATCGACTGCACGGACTGGGAGAAGAGCATCATCTGTTTCCTCCGCAGGGGGCGTGCGGTCGACGACGTCGCGGTCGTTATCTGCAATTTCACCCCGGAAGTTCGCAAAGGATACCGGCTCGGAGTTCCGAAGGGAGGTCTTTATCTGGAGCGGTTGAATACAGACTCTGACATCTACGGCGGCAGCAACGTCGGCAACGCTGGCGCTATCATGGCGGACACCGCGCCCTTCCATGGCAGACCCTTCTCTTTAGCCGTCACCCTGCCGCCGCTGACCGCGCTCGTCTTCATCCCACAGCCACAGCGGTAAGGCGCGCGGAGCAAACCTTTACCCGTTAGCATTCATGAGACAATTTTTGCAGATTGTGCAGAAGGGAGGACCTTTCGCTCATCGTAGCGGTACCTTAGGAAATGGATTGGCCGCAGCCGGACGACATCAGAATTTTGCTGCGCAAAGCCGCCGCGCAGAACACGGTACATTCTACCGCGTTGAGCAATGATAATATTAAGCCAACGTCAAAATGATTCCGACCGAAGCCGCGAGATTTGCTTGCGGCTCCTCACAACAGCCTCTTTGGCTTTCTCGATCTGATCCTTGTGACCTGCATGAGCTGCGCCAGATCCCGAGATCAGCTGAGCAGATTGATCGACCAAATCGCGCGAGTCTGCGCAGAGCTGCTTCGTATCACGGACAGAATTTGGCTTGGACATTTGCGCGCTCCTTCCCACAGGCGGGAGCGCGATCGGTCTCTCAGTCACCGGCGCCTGGAACAAATCCTTGCCAGCGATTAGGCACCATACGCCATATGATTGGGAATAGCGAGCGGAAACGCCGCCGCGAATTACACGCCTACTCACGGGGTTTCCCTGGTCGTGCGCGTAGAAAAAGAAAGCCGCCCCCGAAAGAAGGGGCGGCTGGAAGAATCGGCTGATCGGAAGGTGCATCGCTGTCTTGCAGCTCATGACGCCTGAATGTTTCCGACGGCGGTCTTGCCGGAACGGCTGTCCACATGAGTGTCGAAAGAGACCTTCTGACCCTCGTTTAGACTGCGTATCCCGGCGCGTTCCAGCGCCGTGGCGTGGACGAACACGTCCTTGCCGCCGTCGTCCGGCTGAATAAAGCCGAAACCCTTCTGGTCGTTGTAGAACTTCACGGTTCCCGTCATCATTTTGGTGTGCCTTTCGCTAATGCTGGAGCATTTGACGTCGAGACGCGCAGCCGCGCGCCTCGACGCTCAAGCTCATCGATGTTTGGAGAAAGTCTGAATCCGCGCCTAGCAAAGGCGAAACGACCCGATCGTCCGGCCAAATGTCGATCATTGAAGCTAAAGACGAGGAGGTCAAATTGCAAGCCAAATCGGTGCTTGCGTTTCACTGCATGTGACGGGCCGGCGAATGGAACAAGCCGGTCGACCGTTATTGCGGTCCAGAGTGAGGTTCACCGCCGCGCGCGTGATCCGCGGCGCTCGTCGGCAATTCACGAAACGACATCGGTCGGCGCCTGGTATCGTCCCACAGCGTCAAGCGCACGCAGCGCAGGCTTTCTCCGAGAGTGGTGCGGCCGATACGCGCGAGGTCGGGATGAAGCCGAAGCGCCCGAGGCAACCGGCAGAACGGAACACAGCTGCACAAGTGATGGACGTGATGCATACCGACATTGGCCGTGAACCAGCGTAGAACGGCGGGCAGATCGTAATACGAACTGCCGCGCAGCGCCGCCTCGTGCATCTCCCAGTCCTCGCTGTGAGCCCAGAATGTGTGTTCGAACTGATGCTGCACGTAAAACAGCCAGCTGTCTCGCAAGGCCGGCGACTGATCGGCACCGCTGTGATATGATCGCGCGTTAACTCAGCGAGGAAACATGATCGCGCATCACGCCCTTGGCGATATGGAAGCCCCACTCCAGCGGATCGCCGATCTTGCGGCGGCAGGAGTCGAATTGCTCGGCACAGATAGTCCAAAGCTCATCAGCATCCTCGATTCGATCCTTGAAACTGTGGCGAGCTTGGAGATGCTGCGCGCGGCGGCTTGGTCCGCGTCCCAGCGATCGGGCGCCTAAATCCGTTGCAGGCGCAAGCTCCTCGCTGCGGCATCATCCACGCCGACGCCCGGCCGGACTGGCGTTTTCCGCTTGCACGATAGGTGTCAAAACTCCCAAAAAAGACCTCGAACCAAGCCAGCCCCGATCAGCGCTTGCTCGAATGGTTCAAGAGAAACTATTGGCCATTGCCGCGAAATGGGACGCGTCACTGGGACGGGCGCAAGTTCATATTCGAGAGGCGCGTAAGTTCGGCAGGCGAGAGCTTCCAGATTTTGCTCTGATCGGCGAGATCAACAAACATCTGATGCAGCGAGCTCTTCGCGACCTGAACCATCTCCGTGTCGTCGAAGTCGCGAGCGGACAGAAAGATCGGGACGTGGAAACCGATCGGGCCGCGTTCGATATGAAACACGGCGCAAACCTGGTTGCCGAGTTCGCCTTGCTCGACTGCTTCGATACGCGCTAGCGTGACCTTGAACTCGTTCATATGCCTTGCTCCGGTGCGGATGCGTCATGCGAGGCGCGCGGCATCGCTCGCGATTGCAGGCATCGCCTTGCCCGGAAGGTCGCCAAGTTCATCCCGCAACGTCCCGATCGCGTGATTGTTCCGCAAACGCCTCGTCCGCGTCGCGAGGCGTGACGAGTGCGCCGCCCGCATGCGGTCGCGAGCAACGCCGGCGCCGGGACCTTCTGCGACAAAACGGCGGCGTCTTGAAACGAACACATCTTTGCGACACATATGAATCGTGCGGCCTCAAGATGGGCCTGCGAGCTGCGTGTACGGGTTCCGGTCACGGCGTCTGGCTCGCTCTTTCTTTCGTTCATTGACAGCCCAGATCACGCGGGATGTCGCCATGTGGTCCCGCGACACGGACTCCTGCGCTTCAAGGCGGCGGGGCCGGCCGCCGGCCTTAGGAAAGTTCCTTCATTGACCTCTTTTGACACTCTCGGCCTCGCCGAACCGATCAGGCGCGCGCTGGCGGAAGAGAAATACATCACGCCGACTCCAATACAGGTTCAAACCGTTCCGGTCGCGCTGGCCGGACGCGACGTCATCGGAATTGCGCAAACCGGGACCGGGAAGACGGCCGCCTTTGCGCTGCCGATCTTGCACCGCCTGTTCGCCGAACCGCGCGCGCCGCAACGCAAGGCTTGCCGCGTGCTCGTGCTGAGCCCCACGCGTGAACTTTCCGGCCAAATCCTCGACGCGTTCCGAGCCTATGGCCGTCACCTTCGCGTCAGCGCCACGCTCGCGATCGGAGGCGTGCCGATGGGCCGCCAGGTGCGCGCGTTATTGAACGGCGTCGACGTGCTGGTCGCGACGCCGGGTCGGCTGATCGATCTCGTGCGCGCCAACGCGCTGCGGCTCGGCGACGTCGATGTCTTCGTTCTCGACGAAGCCGATCGCATGCTCGACATGGGCTTCATCCGCGACATCCGCACGATCGTGGCAAAGCTGCCATCTCGCCGGCAGACGCTGTTTTTCTCCGCAACCATGCCGCTCGCAATCGCGAGGCTCGCAGAGGAGATGCTGAACGCTCCCGCCAAGCTCGCGGTTGCGCCGGCGGCCACGACGGTCGAACGCGTCGAACAGCAAGTCATCCATGTGAACCGCGCCGCGAAGCCGCTGATGCTCGCCGACCTGCTCGCACGCGCGCCGATCGAACGGGCGCTGGTGTTTACCCGAACCAAGCATGGCGCCGACAAGCTGGTGCGCGGTCTCGCCCGGGCCGGGGTCGCGGCCGAGGCGATCCATGGCGACAAGTCGCAGGGCCAGCGCGAGCGCGCGCTCGCTGCGTTCCGCAACGGCGCCGTGCGCACGCTGGTTGCGACGGACATAGCCGCGCGCGGGATCGACGTCGACGGCATCAGCCACGTGGTGAATTTCGATCTGCCCAATGTGCCGGAAACCTATGTGCACCGGATCGGCCGCACGGCTCGCGCCGGCGCGGGCGGCGTAGCGATCTCGTTCTGCGACGCCGAGGAGACCGCGTTCCTCCGTGACATCGAGCGGCTTATCCGCATGACAATTCCGGCGGCAGACCGCCGGGCGGCGCCTCGGCGGGCAGGCGATCCGATTCACGACGGCCGGAAGGCGCGACCGCATCCGACGCGAGCGAGGACGCAGCGGCAGCGCGATTGCAGCAAGGCGAAGCGGCCTCGGCGCGATCAGGCGGCTGACGGCCCAGAATACGGAATTGCCGATGTCGCATTCATGCAGCGCGGCAACGAGCGAGCGCGCGACGGGCGCCGCTGAGCATTGCGCTGCTACGCCCGACCGGCGGTTGGCAGATACACACAGAAGAAAGCGCTGCGCCGTTACCGAGCAGAAAAGGAAACAACAGTGGCGAAGGAAGAGCTCATTCAATTCGACGGTCTTGTGACCGAAATCCTGCCTGACGCGCGCTTCCGCGTTCAGCTCGACGCGGGACACGAGATCGTGGCCTACACGGCCGGAAAGATGAAGAAATTCCGCATCAAGACGCTCGCGGGCGACCGCGTCACCGTCGAGATGTCGCCCTACGATCTCGAAAAAGGCCGCCTGATCTACCGCCACAAGGAAGAGCGGGCGAGCACGGCTCGTCGGTCACCGGCTCGCGCTCAGTTCCGCCGCCGCTGAATCGGACGGAAGAACAGAGTGATCGGGGCAGCGCGAGGGTTCTGCGAAAGAAGTTCGGAGTGAATTCGATGGTAGGAAGGAATTGAAGCAGCCTGACCAAAGGGGGCGTCGGCGAAAGGACCAGCCATGCGCATATATGTTTTCAAGTCGGAGACCCGGAAGGATTTGCGCGCGTTTGTCGGAGATCCGAGCGGTGGTAAGCTGCCTCAGCAGCATGGTCCGTGGACCGCAACCGGAGTCGTTGCTGCGGATCGTGCTCCACCCCATGGCTTTTCACGTAACGTAATCGAGAAGGCAATCGATGCGGAGGGGTTCCAGCTCTGGCGCTTGCGCGAGAAAGGCAAGGCACCGGCGTAGCCAAGCCGGACGAATTGATTTTCCTCAGTTGCGATACCGCATCTGATCCGTGACTCAATGCGATCCTTTCGCTGCCTTGTCGAGTGACCGACTTCGCATCATTTCGACTTAGCGCGCGATTCATTAAGGTTGAATCAATCGCGCTCCATTTCTCTTTTGTTTATCGCATGATTTTGTCCGAAAAGTCTGCCAACTTTTCGGGATCATGCTCTAGCGCTCCTGCAAAACGCACCGTTCTGTTTGCGCGAGCGCGATGAACGCAAGTCGCGCCTGCTTCTTTGCTAGCTGGCGGGCTCGCCAGCGAAGCCGTCCAAATGGCGCTCATGACCCACACCGGACGATACTTAGCGGAATGGGGCACGCGGTGGCGTCGGTTTCAAGAGCGCACTAGAAGAGCGCTGGTGCGACCGACGCATAAGCATAAAGGCGGTTAGGGAGGATAACCCTCCCGTCGGGGAGGACTTTCTTGTCCGGGGTCATGTCGGCATAGGCAAGCGACTTCGGGCCGGGCTCGAAGAAGCCCTCCTGATACCATTGCGGAACATAGTGGTTGTCTCTCGTGGCCGACATCGCAGCGATTCGTTCGGCTACGCGACATCCCAACGCACTTACCTGACTTCTCTCACTATTGTCGAACGACTGTATCTTCTCAACCAAGCGGCTAATCCGCGCTCGGGCGTTGAACGGCTAAGCCTGTCGTGCTCTCGAGTCCCCCGCTATTTCTGGTTATGCGACCCATTGTATGAGCGCCCGACTCCCGCTCTTAAGGAGATAAGCGGACGCCTGAGCGTATTGGGCGCTGACCGCTTGGGGTCGCGTCTGCCGGACCGGCTCGGGCCGGTCAAGGCTCGCGCTCCGCGCGCCCGCCGCTGGCGGCTTGCGGCCTTGACCGTTGCCGTGCCGGCCCGGCGAGTTGCCGCCAAGCGGTCATTGGGGGGGTCTGAGCAAGCCCGCTCCCATTGCGAGGGATTGGCGCAGCCTAGCGCAGACTTGGTGGATTCCTTTTGCGAGCATCGCGTGCGAGAATCCACCTATGGCCCACCGTCGCAAATCAAAGCCAGACAAAATGTCAGCTCCGAGCGATATTCTGGACGACCTTTACGACTACGCGCGCCCGAATGCCCGACGCCCCGGCCGGCCGCGCCCCGACGATCCGACCACCTGGACCGTGTCGGACGATTGGCCTGACGAAGTGCCCGTGACTGAGGCCGAGATCGAAGTGTTCGAGGCCTGGTTCGGCGACCTGTTCAACGAATTGTTCTCGACCCGCCACTGACTTTCAGGAGACGATCGCCATGACCACGCCGGTTCGCGTCGCCCTCTATCTGCGAGTCTCGACCGGCCGACAGGCCGACAGCGACCTCTCTATCCCGGACCAGCGCCGCCAGGCGAAGCGCTATTGCGAGGAGCGCGGCTGGGAGATTGTGGCCGACTATGTCGAGCCCGGCATGTCGGCGACCGACGACCGGCGGCCCGAGTTCCAGCGCATGATCGACGCCGCTACGGCCAAACCGCCGGCCTTCGATGCGATTGTCGTCCACAGCTTCAGCCGCTTCTTCCGCGACCAGTTCCAGCTTGAGTTCTACGTCCGGCGGCTCGCCAAGACCGGCGTCAAGCTTGTCTCCGTCACCCAAGAGCTTGGCGACGACCCGATGAGCAACATGATCCGGCAGATCATGGCACTGTTCGACGAGTACCAGTCCAAGGAGAACGCCAAGCACACCCTACGGGCGATGAAGGAGAACGCTCGTCAGGGATTCTGGAACGGGTCGCTTCCGCCGATCGGATATCGCATCGTCGAGGCCGGCGAGCAGCACGGGAACCGCACCAAAAAGACCCTTGAGATCGACCCCGTACAAGCCGAGACCGTGCGGCTGATCTTCCGCCTGGCACGCGAGGGCAACGGCGCCTCGGGGCCGATGGGCGTAAAGTCGGTCACCAGCCACCTTAACGCGGCGGGCATCCGTACGCGGGACGGAGGACGTTGGGGCATTGGTGCCGTCCACAAGGTGCTGACCCGCACCGCCTATGTCGGACGGCACCGGTTCAACACGAGGTTCTGGAAGACACGCGAGCGTAAGCCCGACAGCGAGATCGTGGAAATGTCGGTGCCGCCGATCATCGAGCCGACCGAGTTCGAGGCGGTGCAGGCCCTGCTCAAGACCCGCAGCCCGGCACTGACGGCGCCGCGCATTGTCAGCGGTCCGACCCTGCTCACCGGCATCTGCTTTTGCGCTGCCTGCGGCAGAGCCATGACACTGCGCACCGGCAAGAGCGGACAGTATCGGTACTACACTTGCTCGACCAAAGCGCGGCAGGGCGAGACCGGCTGCAAGGGACGGACGGTGCCGATGGACAAGCTCGATGCCCTGGTCGCCGACCACATCGAGCAACGCCTGTTACAACCTAAGCGTCTTGAACGAATCCTGTCGACCCTGCTTGACCGCCGCGAGGAGCGGGCCGAACGCCGAGCAACTCACATTAGCCAGTTGCGCAAGCGCGCGGCCGAGGCTGAGGCGAAGCTCAAGCGTCTCTACGACGCCATCGAAAGTGGCGTTGCCGACCTCGCCGACCCGATGCTGAAGGATCGCATCGCCGAACTGAAGTCCGTCCGAGATCAGGCCCGCTCAGACGCGGAGCGCGCCCAGGAGGCGATCGACCGCACGGGACCGACCATCACACCTCAAGCCCTGAAGACCTTCGCCCGGCAGGCCCGAAGGCGTATGCGGACCGAGGACCGCGGCTACCGCCGCGATCACCTGCGCGCACTCGCTCAGCGCGTCGAAGTCGACGCGAAAGACGTTCGCATCATGGGCTCCAAAAGCGAACTCCTCCGCACGCTCGTCGCCGCTTCAAGCGCGAAAACGGCGGGTTTTGGCGTGCCCAGTTTTGTACCGAAGTGGCGCGCCCGAAAGGATTCGAACCTCTGACCCCCAGATTCGTAGTCTGAGGTATCTGTTGATAACATACTGTAATATAAGATATATATTATCGATTTCGTGTGTATATGTAATAGGGTGTGTAAGTATTTCCGGACCCGGTGCCGCCGCTGTTCGATTCGGACAGCCGCTATCTCTCGCGGTCGGCTTCGCGGTCCTGTCCGCGGGCGGCTTCCTGCCGGGCTGCTTTGGCGATGGCGCTTGCCAGCGGTTTATCGGGTCGTTCGATTGTGTCCAGTGCAGCGTGACACATATCGCGCGCGGTTTCAGCGCCAGGTGACAGCGGGCGCTCCACCACCAGATCATCAAGGACCTGTGCGACCCTCTTGAGGCAACAATGAACGGCGTCGTCTCGGCGCACCGACTCACCGGCCCAATGCAAACCCCGCCATCTCAGATCATCATCGGCCACGGGCCGTTTGATCTGCTCAATGAGCTCGCCTGTGCGTGGATCGTGGCCGAACCGCGTCAGCTTGCCGTTGATATAACGGGCGAGAAGGACGCTGTGCCGGACCGGATATTTGTCGTTATTGGCGACGAGCGGTGTTCCATACCGGTGGAGCTCGAATTGCTGCAACCTTCCGCCATCCAGCCCTTCCGGTGTCGGCTCGCGCGTCATTTTGCGATCCAGAAATAATCGCCGTCAGGAGCGGTTTCTCCGCGGATGAAACCGCCCGAATTCCCGTCGATTTCACTGAGAAGTGAATGGCAGTTGTGGCGTTCCCATTCGGCGTCGGGAGAAAGCGGTCGCTCCAGCGCCAGTTCATCCAGCGCTTTGACGGCCGCCGACAAGACTTCATACGCCTGCTCGCCCGACAGCTCGGGGCCGGAGTTTGAGTTTCTACGCTGCTTCTCCCTTGCCAAGAAAATCACCTCTCCAGTTCAGTCTAACAGATCGCGGAGTAAGATACGAAAAAGACGCTGCCGCATTACCGCGTCTTATCATGATCGTGGTCTTTGCCGCGCTCAAAGTCGCGCTCATGCGCGGCTTCCTGCTGCGCCGCGCGGTTGAAAGCGCGCAGCCATGACGGATCGCGGGCCGCCTTTTCGAATTCCGGCGTAATGCGCTGCCGGTCGCGTTCGGCTTGTTTCAGGAAACTGTCACGGTCGCGCTGCTGGACTTCGCGCTGGTTGTTGCGTTCATGGCGCTGCGCGGCGAGCACGTCTTTTTCAGCCTTGTCTTTGGCCTGCTTCAGTTCACGGCTATATTCCTGCGTGGCGCGGCCTTCGACGATATCCTGTATGGCGAAGCTGAGTTGCTGCCGGTCCTTGAACTGGTTGCGGTGGGCGTCGGGCCGCAGATGCGGCTCCTTGTCCTGGAACAGGTTCGTACGCATGCGTTCCGCCACCTGATCTTTCCACTGTTGCTGGTGGGTATCGCGCAGCGCCTTCGCGGCAATCTCCTGTTGCTGGCGCAACTCATCAAAGGCCTTGCGTTGCTCGGGCGTCAGCGCGGCGATCAGCCGCTGGCGCCGCTGTTCCTCCAGCGCGCGTGCCTCCTCGAAAGCGGGACCCGCCGGATGCCGTGGATCGTCCATGGAGCTCTCGTTCCCAAGCTCGCCGTGCCGCATCCGCCGCCATGATACCGGGCGCCGAGCTGAGGACAACCGCAGGCTACCCGTTTGGTTATCGTTCGCGGTCCAGGTCCCTGTCCTTGCCGCGTCCGCTGGCGCTGCGGCGGGCCTCCTTTTCGGCGGCGCGCTTCATCGCCCTCGCAAAGCCGCTCTCTATACCAAGCGGCCCCGCATCCTTACGGGTCTTGCGCCAGGCGGCGATCTTCGCGTCCGCGACCTGGCGCGCATGTTCGCGCTCGATCTCGCGTTGCTGGCGCTGCGCTTCGGTCTGCCGCACAGCAATCGCCTCACGATCTTTCATCCGCGCCATCTCTGCACGTCGCCGTTCTTGTTCTCTTGCGATCAAGGTGGCGTAGCGGGCCCTCACATCCTTCTCGGCGGCGGCCCGCGCCGCGCGGTATCGGGCGGTCAGCGCTTTGCGCGCCTGCCGCTGCTCGGCGGACAGCAATTTGCGCGCGGCCTCCTGCCGGCGGCGTGTGATGCCGGTGATGTCGACAAGCCGTATAAGCCGGCTGCGCAGCCGGCTCTGTCTGTCCTTCAAAGCCTCGCGCGCGCCGCTGATCCGCGCGCATCGCTTCGCGCTGCGGAACGAACCGGGCGCTGACATCGCTCACCGCCGCTGTCAGTCTTTGATCGCGCTCCGCCCGCAGTTTTTTGACGCGCTCAAGGAAGGCTTGCGAGGCTGCCCGCCGCGCGCTGGTCCGTTCCTGTTCCTCTCTCGCGAGCTGTTCTTCGAGCGCCCGGTCCTTTGCGCGTTCGTCTTTCTCGAACTGCGCCCAGACGGCGGTCTCGGGATTCCTGGAGCGCGCCGCACGCTCCAGATTGAGATCGATGATGTGCACGTTGAATTCCCGCCGCGTACGCCCGTTATCGATCGAGGGATAATCGATCACCCGGCCGCAACCATTGATGCGCCGGCGCGAGCGCGGACGCCTGATGTTGCCCTCGATATGCTGCGCGTGCGGCCCTTCATGAATGCCGGCCTTGCGCCTGATCCCCTGCGCCTCCAGCGTTCGGCGGTCGATCCGCGCGTCAATGCCGGCACGCGCGAGCGCTTCGTTGCAGACCGCCTCCCACCGCTCGCGAATCCACACGACCGCCTGCGGTCCCGGCAGCCCCGCCTTGCGGCGATCGCGGGCGCTGTCGGACAGGCGCAACACGCGGCGGCCTGTCTCGATATCGCGATCATGGATTGCGATATGGACATGCGGATTGTGCGCGTCCTCGCCGATCTGGTGGATCGCCGCGAACCACGGGACGAGCTTGCCGCCTGTCAGGTCGGCCATGAGCGCTTCGACCAGCTCTGCCCGCTAATGCTCGTCCAGTTCCGCCGGCAGTGCGATCCGCAGCTTGTCCAGGACGCGGCCGTTCTTGCGCATGGCGCGTTCGGCCCGGTCGATCCAGGCTCGCGCCGCGTCCGGCTCATAGGGCATGCGCTCGGCGAGCAGCACCGGGTCCGCATCCGGCCGACTGATATAGCGGATATGCGCGCCCGCGGTGCCGGCGGCATGAGTCGAGCGCCCGATGCTTTTCAGGTTGCAGCTATAGATCGCCACGGCCGCAGCCCCGCGATACGCACCTGCCGCATCATTTGCGCTCGGGCGGGCTCATCGGGCTGATTGACGCACCCCCAGATGGGGCACGATCAGGCCGATCGCCGCGCTCCGGTTACCCCGAAAAAGGGATGGCTTGCGCCGGGGCCGTCGGCCCCAAGAGCAAGGCGCACGGGTTTTGAAACAAAACCCAAAAGTGCGCCCCGCCGGCAATTTACGCGGGTTTGGATTTCCCGTCCAGAAAGGGCTAGAGCCGGTGTCGCCGCGGACGGCATCGGAATCTCGGTAGACCTTGACGACGGTGCCGTCTGGCAACGTGATTTCGTAGGCCTGCGCGCGGATGCGCTCCAGTTCCTCCCGTGCCCGTTCAAGCCGTTCTTCTGTTTCGATCAACGCCTGATAGCTGGCGTCATCCAGCCTATTGAGCTCATCGCTGAGGACATCGATCCGCGTCTGATTGGCCATGACCAGCTGCGCGAAAGACAGGAAAGCGTCGGCTTGCTCGGCGTTCCTGGACTCCGCGTCCGCGTGCACTGAATTGGGGGATTTGTAGCCGGAATGGACGGCATCGCTGTCTATTGTAGCCAGATAAAGAAGATGGCGCTTTAGTTCCTCGGAGGGTGCGCCGACGATATTAAACTCACTGCCCGGTCTTATGGTCAAAATTGCCACCTGCATCAGTATTGATAGTACTCTATTACCATTTTAGGGTGTCAAGCGGTCTATTGTCAAAACTATCGATCTTGAAAGTCAGCGGTTAGTGCGAGCGAAAGCAACGACAATCAAACCGCTACGCTCATCCGCTCCGATAAAGCGAGGTGTCTTCAGGGTGAGGATTCCAACAGGCTATTTCTCAAACTCAGTAAATCAATACGATTTGCCATGGAAAACCATCGTAGAGACTGCCCTGCGTTGCCCCAAGAAGATGCGTCCGTCAGGCGCATTCTGCTGAGGATAAGAAGGAAGAGGGCGCATTACGCGCCCTCTTCTGCTTATGCCTCTTCCGAACCGGCATCGGCTTCATCGTCGCCATCGGCACCTTGGCCGTCTTCGACCTGATCGTCCTCGTCGCGAGGCGGAAGAACGACTCGGCCGTCGAAATCGACCGGAAGCACGTTGAGGAAGACCGTGAGACCTTCGCCGTTCTTGTGCTCCCAGACGCCGCCGAGGCGGGTCCAGAATTTCCGGCCGCGGCCCGCGTCAGAGACGTGATAAGCGATCAGCTTCGGCGGGTTGGATTGACGGTTCTGGTTGCGGTTATTGGTTTGGTTCTGTGCCATGTTCCTTTCCTTTCATGTTTGGGTTGGCTCGGTACGCCTTCGAAACTGACAGGGCGTAAAAGCAGGCGGTTCAAGCCAGACGGCGGGGAGCGGGTATCGCCCGTTCTGCACAAGCGCCGCAGAGAAGCGGAGGCGCGCGGAAGAATGGGGAAACCCCGCCGCCTCCCCGAAGGGGTTGGCTTGAACCGGATGCGCGCCCGGTCATCGTGGCGTATCGATCGAGCGGACCCGGACTGAATGAAGGAAGGAGATTTCAGGGCACATAAAGGACCAAAGCGCTCCGAATATTTCTGAAGCGCATGCCCCGCCGTGAGCGGACAATTTCGCCGGAACGTTGTGATGACGGAGGGACGCAGACGAACCATTTGAGACCTGACTGTGGAACAAATGGGAGTAACAAGAAACGTGAAGGGCTGGATTCATGAACAGCCCCGCCGGATCAAGACGGCGCTCTGGCTGATTGCAAACGAAGCGGCAGACGGCAGCAAGAAAGGCCGGATCGCGGAGCGATGACGATGCGTATGTCGGCGGCAAGCGAAGAAGAAGAGTTGGCGCATTATCGCCCCGCTTCCTGCGCCTCCAGCCAATCGCCCCAGGCGACGGTCAGAAAGCGCCTGCGGCGCACGTCATACAGGAGCGTTTCGGTGTAGGGATCGCCGGGGTCGGCACAGAGCGCATCGGGCGCTTCATCCGGACAATGATGCGTCTCGCCGAGCCGCAGCGTTCTGACGCCGTGGCCGCCGTTTGCGGCCGCTGTGAACGCAAGCCGGACCTCGGCGGCAGCAAGACAGGAAAGCAAATGCTGACGCGTCATGGCGCATCTCCCGCATGATCGGGCGCACGACCGTCATGATCGGTGAGAGTCATGCCGTCCGTGACGATGATGCGCGGCTGGCCGGAAAGGCCGAGCCGATCTTCGATCACGGTGATGGCCTGCATGTATTGCGCGCGTGTCAGGGGCCGCGGCGGATTGATGAAGGCGGCGTAGACGCCTTCGGTCGCGCGCGTGCCTTTGGTATAGGCGTCGAACTCGACCAGCGCGCCGTCCACGTCGCGGGCAATCGTGCCGCTTAGTTCCGCGATCTCGATGGTTTCATTGTCGGCGGCATTTTGCAGATGCGCCGCAAGCCAGCGCGTGTTGCCGGTTTGCAGGCCGCCGATAATCATGGCGCGAGCCCCATCGATTCGAGCAGGACAAGGCGCAGTTCGGACTGATCGCGGATCGCGGTCTCGACGGCCTGCGGATCAACGCCTTCGGCGCGTGCAACCGCGTCGCGGAAAGCGGTGTTGAGCTGGGCAATTTCGGCAAGAAGCCGGACGGCGAGTTGGTGGTTGACCGTGGGCCGGTGCGCCGTGCGCGGGGGCGGCATATGGAGGGCGGAATGGCGCAGGTAGGAAGCGATCGTTAGACCGGCGTGGTCTGCGTATGCGCAAAGCAGCGCGTCTTCCAGAGTGGTGAGGCGCACCGTGCGCTTTACTTTGCGCTGCCGTTTTTCGCTTCCGCTTTCCGCCATTTCTTCTCCGTTTTGGGGCCAATCCAATGCGGCCCGTGAGCTTTGGCCTGCCTTTGCCGGAGCCCCCGCTCCGCTTGCGGTCAAGGCAGGTCGTGATCCAACGCCGAAACGTTGGTCATGGGGTTCCACAAGCCGCCGTAAAGGCGGCGGCCATGCCGCATCCCGCTGTCGGGACCTTGCGGCTTGGAGGGGAGAGCGAAGTCTCCCCTTGGTCGTGATGCAGCGTGTTTGCCGCGCCCGAAGGGCGCTATGATCCACGCCGCTGCGCGGCTTCGGATCGGTGGGCGAAACCGCTGCGCGATGGGTCGAGGGAGAGCACCATCTCCCCGTCAGGTTTCCAAAGGGCACGAAGGCTCTTTGGCCGTGATGCAGCGCCGGAACGCTGCATCGGCTGAACCGAACCTCAACAGGCGGTGAAGCCGAATAGCCGGAGGCCAAACGGGGGGCGGCGTCTTTTGCAAAATGCAAAAGTCCGAAAAGGATGAGCCCCCCTCAAGATGAGCGCGGGGAGTCCGCGCACATCTTGTATCCTTTGCTAAAACCCTTTTCCCTATTCTCTTAGTTTACATAATACTACCCATGGATGCAATCAAAAATTTGAATACAACCGAGAAAAAACAGCGAATTTAATGCTGACAGGCATGTTGGACCACCATTGAAAAAGCGGCTCGCGCCCTTTTATGGGGGCGCTCGCCGCTCGTGAGACGGTCTACTCGGCCGCCTCGGCAGTTTCGCAGTATTCGGCTCCTTCCGCCTCCGCTGCGGCATCCTCGGATTCGGAATCTTCCGCCGTGGCATCCGCTTCCTGGACGATGCGCAGCGGCTCCGGCAGCCAGTGCGTTCCGGCGATCTGCCGTTCGGCCAACAAGGCAAGCTCGGCCTTTTTCATCTTGGCCCATGCTGGAGCGGGCGCAACGCCTTTGGCTTCGCATATGGCGGCTATGATTCCCGCGCTGCTGATGCGGCCGAAGAAATTCGCGGCTGTCGGCGTGAAGTGGTTTGCCATGTCGAGCGACACCGCGCGTGCGATCAGATCGCCATGGGGATGCGGGCCGCGGTTCTTGGGAACGACCGCATCTACCGACCGCGCCGCGATGATGGCCAGAAGGTCGAGCAGTACCTCCTGCGGCTGTTCGAGGCACCAATGCCAAAGATCAGCGGGATCGCCCGGTAGGTGATCGCCCCACCGTTCGCGTTCAGCTTCAACGGCTACGAAGCTGCCGCAATCTTCTGGCGCGTAAAGCGAGCCCCGCAGGAACCGCGTTGCCGCAGCGATCTTCAGGCAGCTGCTGTCACGCTCGTAGCTGTAGAGACTGTACAGCGCCAATACATGGACGACCGCGGCGAGTGCGATATCCGGCCTGTTCAACAGCTCGGCGCTAATCGCGGCGGATTTCTGCGCGGTGAGGTCTTCGATCAGCGTCGCCGAGAGCGTGAGCGCGGGTTTGCCGTCAACGGGCTTGTCCGCGTTGGGCTTTTCGCGTGGTTTTGCCGGACGGTCCTCGTCGCGGACAAGACCGCGCTCGATGCGGATAGCGCCGCCCGCGCCGAGGCTGACGATCGCGCCCGCGATGGCGAGCGTTTCGGGGGGCCAGAATTCTGCGCGCGCGGCCAGCTCATCGAGCCTTGCGTCGATTTCATGGCAGCGGTCGTGATCGGCCGGATCATCGGTGTCGCACAGATCGTCGTATTCGGCCGTCAGCCGCTCGACTTCGACCTGCTCGTCGTCAGAGAGCGGCACGTCCTCGGCGTACCGGCGTTTGAAGCCGGACAGGTGCTCGTAGGTGAGTTCCGGCGTGATCTCGATCCATTTCCAGCCTTCACCGCGGGCGCTATCGGCTGCTTCCTCAAGCGCCTTTGCCACGAGGGCATCCAAAAGCGCGGCGTCCAGAACGGTGCCGCCATTCTCGGGATCGAAGAGGTCGCGCCTGACGATTCCGCCTGCGGCCTCATAGGCGTCCAGTCCGATAAGCTTCATGCGCTTGTCGCTCACCGGAACCTCGTCTTCGGTCAAAGCCCGTTTGACGATGCGCGGGTGCAAGTTCCACGGGGGCGTGTCGTTCCAGACTCGCTCCTGCGCTTCACGGTCATCACTGATCGCGAAGGCCTGGACCAGCTCAAGGCTCAGCTCATTCCGGCGGTAGGCATCAAGGATCACCGGACTGACGCGCCCGAGCTTCAGACGCTTGGCGACAAGGTTTTCCGATACGCCGAACCTTGCGGCCACATCGGCAATGCTTGCGCCGCTGTCGATCAGATCGCGGAACGCCTCGAACTGGTCGGCGGGGTGCATCGGCATTCTCACGACGTTCTCGGCTAAACTCAGTTCGGACGGATCAGCGTCGTCACTGGCGATCGCGCACGGAATGTCGGCGTCCTTCGCGATGATCTTGTCGGCAGCCAGCTTTTGCAGCGCGAGCAGTCGGCGCTGTCCAGCGATCACCGCGTATTTGCCGCGCTTGGCCTTACGCACGACGAGCGATTGAAGCAGCCCGCGCGCGGCGATAGAGGCGGCAAGTTCATCGATGCCGTCCGACACGCCGGTCTTGCGCACGTTGCCGTCCCACACAACGAGTTTGTTCAAGGGGATTGATGTTGTTTCGTTTGTCATGATGTCTCTCCTTTCTTGAGCGGTTTTCTCATTGACGCGAAAAGGAGAGACGGGCGGACAAGCGGGCCGGTCACCGCTCCCCGCAGGGGAGCGGCTACCCCTTGCGGGTTGACGGGCCGGCGCGCCCGTCTAGCCTCGCGTCAATCAATAGGGAAAACCGCGGGAGGAGAGGAATGCGTCGTATGAAGGACGAAGAAATGACCGCGTTTCGCGCCGTTCTCGAAGGCTATAGCGCATATTTCTATGATCGCGATTTCATCGCGTCGAGAAGCCAATACTGTAACGACGGAGACATTGTTCACTTCGAAAGCCGTCACCCAGATCGCCGCGACTCTGAGACATGCGAGCGCTCCGAAACCAGGCGTGCGGTCAACCTCTGTCCTTGAAACGGTAGGCGGCGATTTGCGCGTTCGGCACATTCATTTTTCTTCCGACCCGAACGGCCAGACCTGAGCGAACGCACGGCTGGCGCCCCGATGCATGGCGTTAATGGTTCAACTATGAAACTTCGTTCGATCACTCTTCTGGTTCTTGCCGAGCTTGCTGCGATGAGCCTCTGGTTCATCTCCGCAGCAATACTCCCGGATATGCTGCGTGAGGACAGCATCGATACCGGCCGCCAGGCAGCGTTGTCGAGCGCTGTTCAGGCAGGGTTCGTTTTTGGGGCGCTCATTTCCGCCGGGCTCGGTCTCGCGGATCGTTTTGATCCCCGCCGCGTTTTCGCTGCCAGCGCGATAGGTGCGGCCGCTGTCAACGCTCTCCTGATCGTTGTTCCTCCTGGGAGCCTCGCCGCGATTGCGGCGCGGTTCTTAACTGGCGGGCTGCTGGCGGGTGTCTATCCGGTGGGAATGAAGATCGCGGTGGGTTGGAGCCAACGTGACAGGGCCTTGCTTGTCGGGTTGCTCGTTGGCGCACTGACGTTGGGTTCGGCGTCTCCATTCCTGATGGCGTTCGTCGGAGACGGGCATTGGCGGCTGATCGTTGCGCTGGCCTCACTGTCCGCCGGGTTGGCAGGTCTGCTGTGCCTCTTCGTTCGGCTCGGGCCCTATCACCAGCTCGCCGCGGCGTTCGATCCGCGGGCGATTCTCACTGCTTGGACCAACCGACGCGTCCGCCTTGCCTACTTTGGCTATCTCGGACATATGTGGGAACTCTATGCCGTGTGGGCCTGGATCGCGGCGGCGGTTACGGCGTCATATGCCGCAACGCTGGCCGAGGCGAACGCGGCGCAGCTGGCAAAGCTGACCGCTTTCTGCGCGATCGGTCTTGGCGGATTCGCCTGCGTATTCGCTGGCGTCATTGGCGACCGTTGGGGAAAGGCCGAAATGGCGGCGTCAGCGATGGCCGTGAGCGGTTGTTCGGCTATCCTCGTCGCATTGTCGTTCGGCGGACCGCCCTGGCTCACCTTCTGTCTTGTCATGATCTGGGGTCTGAGCGTCGTGCCGGACTCCGCACAATTCTCAGCGCTGGTGGCCGATGCTTCGCCACCAGAATTGGCCGGAAGCCTGCTCACACTGCAGACGGCTTTGGGCTTCGGGCTCACGATCGCCACGGTTCAACTTTTCCCCGTCGTTGTCGAATATCTCGACTGGCCCGCGGCCTTGTCGATACTTGCTCTGGGTCCACTATTCGGTATCTGGGCGATGCTGAAACTGCGTGTTTATACAATCCATCAAAAAGCAACCCGATCGCCGGCAGCAAAATGACAGTGGTTTTTCTCAGCGTAGACGCACTCTATGGCCGGCTGGCGTTGAAGGCGGCGACCGTAAATGATTGCATCATGATCGAGGCTTGGACGTAAGACGCGGACGTCAAGCATGATGGTGTCGGGCTTGCCCGTCACGCTGCCTCCTCTACCTGCGCCGTGCCTTGGAAGCTGTGGAGATAATCGACGGCCCGCTGCGCGTGGGCGGCGGCGGCAAAGATCGCGCGCGTGTCGTCTTTCAGGACCTTGAGCCATGAGCCGATATAGGCGGCGTGGTCTTCGCGGTCCTCCAGCTTGAGCCCGAGATCGGCGCACAGGAACGCCGCGCCCAGCTCGGCGACAAGCTCTTCTCGCGCATACCCTTCATCAGCAAAAAGCTTGCGGCCGAAATCGCGGTCGAGCCGTGATTTATGCCGCGTCCAGTGGCAGCATTCATGGCCGAGCGTCGCGTAATACGCTTGCGCGTCGCGGAATGCCTTGAAGGGCGGCATCTGAATGAAGTCCTGCGCCGGCACGTAGAACGCGCTGTTCCCGCCGTGGCGAATATCGGCGCCGAGCGCCGTGAAGAAATCCTCGGCATGGGCAATGCGCCGGTCCGGATTTGGCGCGTCATGCCCGGGCGCGTAGTAATGCGCGGGAAGACTGTCAATCTGCTCGATATTGAAGACGGTGTAGGCTTTCAGGAACGGGATCGCGCGTTCCTCGTCCTCGCCGTCAGCGCCGTCTTCGGTGCGGACAATCGTGTTCGCGTAAACGACCGGCGCGCCCTTCTCGCCCTTGCGGACATGGCCGCCGAGCGCCAGCGCCTGCCGGAACGTCATCCAGATCGGCGCGGCGTAATGGCGTTCCATCGCCGATGCCCAGAGTGTCAGCACATTGATCCCGGCATAGGGCTGGCCGTTATGGCGCAGCGGGCGCGATACGTTTCCGGCGGCATGCGCGGCATTCCACGGCTGCGTCCAGGGTTTCACGCCCTGCTCCAGCGCCGCCGCGATCTGGTTCGTGATGCGAGTGTAGATGTCCTGCCTGCCGGCGTTATTGTTTTTGTTCGTCATGTCTCGTCTCCTTCCGCGTTTTCTTGCGTGACGCGGGAGACGAAGGCCGGGCGGACAAGCGAGCCGGTCACCGCTCCCCGAAAAGGGGAGCGGCTACCCCTTGCGGGTTGACGGGGCCGCACGCGCGGCCAGAGTGCGCGTCACCGAAATGCAAGGAAACGCGGCGTGCGAAGTGAGATGAACGGCCGTCAAATGAATCGGCCAACACGGGGAAGCGGTGCGCGGCGGCAATTGATGCGGGACGAATGATCCAATGGAAGTGCTGGCTTTCTTGAAGGATCGGACACGATTCATCCGCGATTTCTATGAAACCGCGGAACGTCCATTCAGGGAGATCATCCGCAAGATTGAGGAAGGCGAAGCGCCGTATGATAACCCGCCGTATAGTGAAGACGGGGAGCCGGCCTATCTCGGCGAGTGGATGGATGCTTATACCGGGTTGGAAGTCCTGGGGCGGGCCTGCGTGTCGATGTTGTCGGCGTCGTTAGAGCTGTATTTTAAGACCTGGGAGAGTCAGCTCGGTGTGAGATGGGAGAATGACGAACGCAAGAGGGCTTTCGAAAAAGGATTTCTGCGAGGTTATCAATATTGCTTCGGTGACGTGCTGAAACTGTCGTGGCGTGACTGCCCTGCCGATCTTGAGATTCTCGAACAGATTGTGTTGGCCCGAAACAGGGACCAGCATCCTGACAGCATAACGCGCATGGGGGTAAGGCACACAATACATGACCGGAAACGATTTCCGGGGTTGTTTTTTGTCAGCGAAGACGAACGGAAGATATATGGGGATCCATCAACGACGGGGATTTCTTGGATCAGCCCGTCCGTGCATGTTTCGCGCGAAGCGCTTTTTACGGCGATTAGGGAAGTCGAAAACCTTGCTGAATGGCTGGAACCGAAGATGTGGGCAAAGATGTATTGACGGTAGACCGGCCAAGCCTTGCCTGCTTGGTCTCGTCTTCATGCGCGAGGGATCGAAGCCGGATGGCCGAAATGCCGCGAAGCGGTAGTTCGGTTCACGAGAGCCCGGTCTGCCGAAGCCATGGCGTAGGCAGGCGCGCCCTGCGCTGAATTGAAGCTCAGCGGTTGATATCAGCTCTTCTCAGCCCCTGCGTTCCTGCCAGAGACTGGTACCGCCGGCCTCTCGCGCGTGAGCATCGGTAACAATCATCCCGGCCCTTGTCAGGCCCGCTCCTCTGCCTGTCTCATCACTCGCCGTCTTCAAGACTCCTTGTTCTCCTCCGTTCCGCGTTCCGCGCGTCCTTCTTTTGGGCCATGCCGGCGCCTTCGCCGGCTCACATGGCTGCAAGTCCCGCGGGGCACGGGACTCCTCCTCTGACGTTGCGGCCCGCAAGGCGGGTGCAGCCCGCCGGATCGAAAGCGCGGGGGCGGCGGCCATCAAGGCCGCGGCGGCCGCGGCCGGAGAACGAAAAGGAGGAAGACTATGAGAGTGCTGACACAAGGCGAGATCGCGCGCATGACAAGACCCGAGCTGATGACGATGCTCAAGCGCATTGCGGAACAGTTTCCCGATCTCAAGGAAGGTTCGCCGGAGCTGCGCAGCGCGCATACCAACCTGCAGAACATCCGCAGGGCGCTCGCGCCAAAACCAGGCTTCGGCCCGCGCTAGGCGCGGGCCCTGGCCCTGCGAGGCAGGGCAGTGCGGCTACGCCAAGCTGATGACCGTTTCGCTTTGGGGTTTTCTTTTGCGTTGGGGAAGCGCGAAGGCGATTTGCTCTTCCTTGCGCATCTCGACAAGGACATCCTTCAGTGCTGTCTCGGTGAGACGCTCTGTCTCAAGAACCGGCGCGATCAGCTTGCCGAAAGACATGGGACCCTTTTCGGCCAGACAGGCTGTGATGCGCTCGCGCGCTGCCGACCTGGCTGCGGAACCGTCGATGCCCTCGGTGTGAAGAAAGCTCTCGGCATGCATCTCCGGGGTAATGAGTAATGGTCCGCCCGACTCCTGCTTCAACTCCTCGCGCTTGGTGGCCTGGAATAGTTCCGCCTTTTTCTGCACGTCCCGAAACACCGCAACGCCGGCAGCATGACGCGTGCCGAACAGCAAACGGAACTGGACACGGTTCTGACGGGGCCGGAACACCGGGAAGTCCAATATATATTTTGCGCAGTCGAGTTCTCTGAGCCGGTCGCGCAAGACGACAAGCACCTTCTCTTCATTCCGCAGAGTGGCAAGCGCAGTATCATTGATGCGATCGGCCCATTTCTGCTCGGCGAGCAGAGAGCCATAGGCTTCTTCGAGGCCGGCGCGTGTCAGGAACCTGTTGGCGTGGTCGGCCATGTAGTTCCAGAGGAACTCGCCGCGCTGCGTTTGAAGAAACTTGCTGATTTCATTTGTGGCGAGCTTGAATCCGGTCGGATCGATGAACGTGAAAGTGAACCCGTTGGCACAAATGCCGGATATCCGTCCCAGGTTTTCCTCGAACTGGCCCGGAATACAGTGAATATCGACATCGGTATCGCTGGCGACGGCAGCGTTCAGGCGCTTGTACCGATCCGGGTCTTTCTCACAAAAAACGAAGCGGATGGGCAGTCTGGCCCCGCGCAGCTCCGCAAGTTCGGTCCGCACTTCGCGCAGCACGCCAATGGCCTGCCGAAAGGACGTATCTTCATAATCTGTTTTGTCCTGGGTCTCCCAGGGACCGGAAAAACCGTCAACGTAGTTGATGGCGGTGAGCTGTCCTCTACGGCTCTGCGCGACTTTAAAAGCCATCGAGGTCAGATAGCACTTAAGGATGAAGTGCTTTATCTGGCTTTGTTCACGGCCCCTGTATAACTCATCCTGTTCCGGCATATCTGATGGGTCTTTTACCCCGCGGCGTTGTTACGTGCAGGGGAACAGGCCGAAAGCTGCTCCAGGATTCCCTGGGGCACGACATGCAGGGGAAACCCGTTCCACTCGACGCCTTCGAGCTCCCTTCCGCCTGACTTCGGGCGCGGCCCGCCCCATTGCTTGAAGAAGAACTCCACATTCTGCGCGATACATGCGTCGCGCAGCTCGATGGCCCATTCCTTGCGCATCGGGCGCGCCTGGGGACCGCTTTCGCCGCCGACGATCGCCCAGGCAATGCCGTCGAGATCGACCTTCCCGATAGGGCCGAGCAGCGGTTCAAAAGATATGAAACGCGCCGCAGCGCTGGTGTCTTGCAGATGTTCGAGGCGTCCCAAATGCATCCGGTCCTCGATCGATACGCCGAGCCATATGTGGCGGGGCGCTCCTCGATCGCCGTACCGCTTGTTAACGTAATTGCGC
Source organism: Xanthobacteraceae bacterium (assembly GCA_028282095.1). Lineage (GTDB taxonomy): Bacteria > Pseudomonadota > Alphaproteobacteria > Rhizobiales > Xanthobacteraceae > Rhodoplanes. Next base: position 24,704 of record JANQIP010000039.1, read on the forward strand.
ATCAGGGAACTGCGCTTGGTGAGGATTTGAAATACGTGCCAATCAGCACGTTCCATCACGCCGAAGACGGAATTGATAAACGCGCGCGGCACTTTCTTGTGAAACAGGTCGCTCATGGAATTGACGAAAATCATGCGCGGCTTGCGCCACGTAAGCGGCTGCTCGATGCGTTGGGGCCACAGACGCAGATCGAATCCCTGCTCGTAGGGATGATCCGGAATGCCCCGCCACCGCTCTGCGAAGCGCGCGGCATAGCAATTATCGCAGCCGCGGCCGATTTTGGTGCAACCGGTAACCGGATTCCACGTCGCGTCAGTCCACTCGATTTCCGTCATTTGAGCCATGTAGCATCTCGTTTGTTCACATATTGTTCTTATTCGCGGATTGCGTCAATATTCAATTGAAGATAGGCATCATGGGATATTGGCAATCCAAATTAGTATAAACTTTAATTCGCTCCAATAAAAGGATACTCTTGGCAGTATATTATTTGCGCGGCTTGTTCTGTTTTTCCTCATATTCAGAGTCCTGGGCGCTGAATATTAAGAAGAAGGCGCCAGCGCCACAGTATATTCTGCTTGAGGGAACTTGCACACAGTTCCGGACCAGACCTTGAAGAACCCGTCACGGAACACGACATCAATCGCGTCGAAGCGAGCCCTTCAAATCACAATAAATATATGATAATATTGTTATTATGGACAACGACAAACCAGACAATGAACCCGACATGAAACCCGCCCCGGAGGCGGTGGCGAATGCGCCCGTAGATCGGGATGAATCCCTTGGCCTGATCGAACCGCTGCTCGTCTCCGAAGGCTCGCCCCGGCGCACCGCGCTGACCGACCAGGCGCTGAAGCTGACGCAGAAAGCTGCCGGCTTCCGCAAGAGCCTGCCGCACGGGGTGATGACGGCGCTCGCCGCTCTCGTGCGGGCGATGAACTGTTATTACAGCAACCTGATCGAAGGGCACGACACCCACCCGATCGATATAGAGCGCGCGCTCAAAGACGACTACAGCACCGACCCGAAAAAACGGGACCTCCAGCTCGAAGCCAGAGCGCATATTGAAGTCCAGCAATGGATCGATGAGGGCGGGCTCGACGGTCGCGCTTTAACGGCGGAGGGCATCCGCGACATTCACCGGCGCTTTTGTAAATCGCTGCCAAACGACCTTCTGTGGCTGACGCTGGAGAGCACCGGAGAGAAGATCCAGGTCCTGCCAGGCGCATACCGCACACGCGACGTACAGGTCGGAAGTCATGTTCCCGTCAGCCCCGGCGCGGTGCCCCGCTTCATGGCGCGGTTTGAAGAAGGTTACGGCAAGCTCGGCGCGACGGACACAATCCTGGCCGCTGCTACTGCGCATCACCGGCTTTCATGGATTCACCCGTTCACGGACGGCAATGGGCGCGTGATGCGGCTGATGTCGCACGCGGTGCTGCGCGAGGCGCTGGATACCGGCGGCGTGTGGTCGGTCGCCCGCGGCCTTGCGCGCAATGTCGACGAGTACAAGAGGCATCTCGCCGATTGCGACCAGAAAAGGCGCAACGATCTCGACGGGCGCGGTCACTTGAGCGAAGAGGCGCTGGCGGAATTCGCATCCTTCTTCCTGCGCATCTGTATCGATCAGGTGGAATTCATGGAAGAACTGGTGCAGCCTGACGCGTTGCGCGCGCGCATACTCGTCTGGGCCGAAGAAGAATCAAAACTGGGCAACCTGCCGCCCAAGGCCGGTACGGTGCTGGAAGCGGTGCTCTTCCGCGGCGAACTTCCGCGCGCTGACGTCCCCGCCCTGGTCGGCACCAAAGAGCGGCAGGCGGGCCGCATCATTTCCAGCCTGACCGAGAAAGGCGTGCTCACCTCTGAATCCACCCGCGCCCCGCTGCGCCTGACCTTCCCCGCGTCACTCGCCTCACGCTGGATGCCCGGGCTGTTTCCGGAGAAGGTTGGGTAGACAATTGAACTAAACGATATCCGTGCCCGAAAAGTGCCTAACACCGGCGGGAACAAGTACCTCGTCGATCCAGTCAATAGTATTGCCACGCTCCGCGCATGATGTGAAAAACGCACGCTGCTCGGCGCGGGTAAAGGCGACAAAGAAAGAATTGAGCTCTTCGGGGCGATCGGGCGCAAGGCTCCGCCAGGTCTTGTTGTCGAGTCCGAAGAAAATCATCGTATGGAATTCGAGGCCCTTGCTTTTGTGTACAGTCATAAGCGAAACCTGACCTAGCCCTTCAAAGCGGTCGAGCGTTTCCGACCAGGAGTCGCTGAGCTCCGTGCATTCAGCCAAGAGAGTTTTGAAGCCTTCGCGAACGCGCTGGAAATCAGCGTCCCGGCCATAGGCGGGGAACGCTTGGCGCAGAAGGTCTTCCGTTACGAATGCGAGAGCACGCGCCACAAGCTCATGCGCCGATTCCGCGGCCGGAAGATTATTGTGCATGAACTGTCGAAGATCGCGGGTAAATCGCTGCAGGGACAGTTGGAGGCGTTGCTGGCCTGTATCATCGTCGTCACTCAGGGCGTGTAAGAACCGAAGGCTAGTCTGGGCATCAGCCCATGCCTGCGGGGCACGAGCGGATGCACCCGACCGCAGGATGGGAAACAGGACCGACGTGAATTCTTCGCCGAGCAAATCCTGTATGGCGATCGATCCGACATTGCGGGCAAGGTTACGGATTATCAAATCCAGCTCCGAGAACGCGGGTTGAAGCTCCTTTTCGACAGCATTCGCATTCATGCGAACGAGGATCGCGACATCGTGCGGAGCAATTGTGCCGGCATCGATTTCCGAGCGAATCCAGGCTGCCAGCTGGCCTGCTTCCTGTTCACGATCCTCGAAGTTCCAGATTGCAGAGACTTCGCCACTGACAGTCCGCGTGCCACGCGCCTGGACCGGAACAGTTGCGGGATCGATGACGTTCGCGATCACGCGTTGGATGGCGACAAGTTCTTCGTGCGACCGCCAATTCAGAACCAATGAGAATGGTTTGGCATTAAACTCCGTTGTAAATTGGCCGAAGGGATCCGGTATAGCGTCGGCCCAGCCCATGATACTTTGCTTGTCGTCGCCGACCACGGTGAAAATCGCATCGCTGCCAGAGAAGGCCGTCTTAGTCAGGCCAAACTGCGCAAATGTGGTGTCCTGGAACTCGTCGATAAAGACAAATGGAAAAGTTAGTTGGAGAGCCTTCTTTACCTGCGGGTTTGTCGTGACGAGGAACTCTGCAAGCCGGTTAATCATCGGAAAAGAGAGCAACGCTTCTTCGTAGTTCTCGTATTGCTCTGTCCAATAGGCGTCGAGCACCGCGCGCCGCGGCTCAGAAAGCTCCGCCTCCGATATGGGAAGCGACGTGCGCGCTACCAGCGTTTGCATTTGCTGAACGTTGAGACCGCTGGAAGATCGCCGTAGAAACGCGTCGAAATCGCGCCGCGTTGGAAAGACAATGCGGTATGAGCGCGGCGGTGCGTAGGGTGCAGGGATCGCCGAGCGAAACTGATCGAGAAGATGCTTGGTGAAGGCATCAAACGTCATTGAGTTGAAACGCCGGGACTGCAGGGGCGGGCATCTCTTCTGAACCCTGAGCGCGAGGTTCTGCGCCGCGTCCCGCTTAAAGCTGATGGCAAGAATACGCTTCGGCGCGGGACAGAGTCCCGTCTGCAACAGGTAAGCGGCTTTCTGGGCCAGGAACTCAGTTTTCCCCGCGCCGGCTCCTGCCGTTAAGCAAACGCTGTGGCGGGTTTCGCGCAACGCTTCCCAGGCGTTCGGCTCAAACTCGTCGACGCCTTGAGGGCGCCAATCGTCTGGGCGGACAAGCGTCATTCATCGCCATCCTCAATGCCGAGTTCCTGCTTGAGCCTTTTTATGAGCGCTTTGATTTCGGGCGGAGCGTCGTCGGCAAGACTGTCGGTGGATATGGCTGGAAATGAACACCTGAGCCGAAGGCAACTCTCCTATTTCCCGCACCAGAGTCATAATCTTTGATAGGAAGAAAGGAGAAAGACTGTTCTCGGGCTCTTCGATGGCGAGAATGTGTATGCGATCCCGCCGCGTGTTCTGGCTGTCGACGAGAGCATTATAGAGGCGGTGCCGCTTTGTGATTCCGGGGGTAGGATCGTTGATCCTGGCCGTAGCGAGGAGGTGCGTGATCTCGGAGCCGGTAAGACCTTCGTCCGTGTCAGCCAGCGCAGCTGCGATAGATTCGAGCTGGCTCTGGGTGAAGATAGCTTTCATCGGTTTAGTCGCAGTCACGTTCCGCGCTCCTCGGAGACATACAACAAGGCCACATGGGAGCTGAATGCTCACGCGGCTTGCTCATGAAATCATGATATTATAAAATCATGAACGAACGAATCATGGCAAGGGCATTCATGACTAAGAAGATTCCGCACGAAATATCCATGCGCGGCAAGACTCGTCCGGCCAAGAATGTGCCGATTCAGGTGATGGTGCCGGCATCGGTTCGGCAGCAGGTGGCGATGATAGGTGCGCAGCGTGGGGAGAATATTCGCACCCTCGTCTTGCGCGGTCTACAAGCTATCGGAGTGGACATCCCGGACTCGGAATTGGCTGAACGCCGCGGCCGCAAGCGACAAGGGGACGGCCATGGCGCGTAGTGATCTCCTCGTCAACCTAGTGAAGTCGAGCGCCAGCGGTGACAAAGAGGCTGTTCAGAAAATCGTCGAAGCGATTATCGCCGAGGAACGTGCCAAGCAGCATAACCTTCTGGCTGACCGGCTAACGCGTGCGATTCAGATGAATGGAAGCAACGTGCGTAGCGTGGCTTCTGCGAGCGAGCCAGGACCCCGGAACCGCGAGTTCATCGCAGAGATCGTGCCCAGGCGACAACTGGAAGACCTTATTCTGCCCGACCTGGTCAGACGGGCTGCAACGCAGCTCGTTGAGGAGCAACAGCGGGCGGGCGTCTTGCGGGCGCACGGATTGGAGCCGCGGCACCGCGTCTTGCTCGTCGGCCCGCCTGGGACCGGCAAGACAAGCATGGCGGAGGCGATCGCGGAAGCAATCGGCGTTCCATTGTTTGTGGTCAGATACGAGGCGATGATCGGAAGCTATCTAGGAGAAACAGCCGCGCGCCTGAAAAGGGTGTTTGATTATGCGCGTACGACGCCGTGCGTGCTCTTCTTCGATGAATTCGATGCGATCGGCAAGGAGAGAGGTGATATTCACGAGACAGGGGAAATCAAGCGGGTGGTGACCTCACTTCTGATGCAGGTAGACGATTTGCCAAGCTATACCATCGTCATTGGTGCCACCAATCACCCTGAGCTGCTGGACCGTGCTTCATGGCGGCGGTTCCAGTTGCGCCTTTCGCTTCCCATGCCGACACAGAAGGCTTTGACCAAGTACATCGACACGTTCGCGCGGCGATTTGACAACAAGCTGGGATACTCGGCTGCTGCCATTGCGAAAAAGCTCGGAAAGGTGAGCTACGCCGAAGCCGAGGAGTTTTGTCTGGACATTCAGCGGCGACACGTCCTTGCGCTTGGAGAAATGCCACTGAAAACCATAGTGACTGACCAGCTTGACATTTGGACGACGCGGGCGGCGTCGAAAAATAATAGTGCGGAAGGAGGAATTGATGGCGGAGCGGCCGCTCCTGATACTACCGACGCCTGAGCCTGTTAAGCCGCCGCGCGGTGCCGGCGGTGACGGCGCCTTGCGCAAACCAAGCCGTGATTCACAGGTTGGGAGATTTCAGCCGGTTTTTCAACGGCTGCGGCAGGCGCTTGATGGTGGAACCGCGGGGCTTATGGAGCTTCGGGACGATCCAAGCAATCTGGCGCCCGATCGCGTCATTGTTTTCGAGATCGCCGGAAACGTCGGGGACTTTGTGAAAGCCATCGCAAAGGTGCCCGGCCTGGAATTCATGGCCGAATTTGAAACCGAGGAGCCGCCTGACGAGCTGTTTGCCGTCGAGGACACGCGGGCGGGAAAAAAGGGAGCGGTTCGCGAGGACAAAACCGTTCCCGGACGTTTTTATCTCGCAATGCCGACGGCGGGCGCTTTCGAAGAGCTGTTGAGCCTGTGGCAGCGCTGGGAGCGCGGCGAAAGGCTCGGCAGGGGCTACACGCCGTTCGAGCACGTCTTCAGCCAGCTCAGGGTTTTGAGGGCCTGGGGCGCCGAGGACCGAATCCTCGATGAGACTGTGAGCTACTGGCAGCGGGAGGTGGAACGCGCCCCGGATCAGCCGGTGAGGACGGAAGTTGAGCTCTGGTTCTATGAATCGGAAGGGCAAAGGCAGGAAGCCTCGGCCCGTCTCGCGGCGCACGTGGCGGCGGCAGGCGGCGAGGTGCTCCACGAGGCCGTCATTGCCGAAGTCGGCTATCACGGCGCGCTGATCGATATCCCTGCCGGGGCGGTTGCCGCGCTGATCGAACGCCGGGAAGTGCATCTGGCCATCGCCGATGAAGTGATGTTCCTGCGCCCGCAGAGCGTAATGGAAAACGAACTCGAACCCGAAGAGATGGATGAGGCGGGGCTGGACGCCCGCGCGGGAACCCCGCCAAACAATGAGCCGATCGCTGCCCTACTCGACGGTGTGCCGCTACAGGGACATCAGCTTCTGACGCAGCGCCTGACGATCGACGACCCGGACGATCTCGACGGCATGGCGATCGTCTCCAGGCGGATTCACGGCACGGCGATGGCCTCGTTGATTCTGCACGGCGACCTCAACGCCGGCGAACCGGCGCTTGAGCGCCCACTTTATGTGCGGCCGATCATGTTCGCTCCGGCAGGCGGGCGTGAAAGAACCGACGGCAGCAGGCTGCTTATCGATACGATCTATCGCGCGGTCGTCCGCATGAAGGGAAGCGAGGGCGAGGAAGCGGCGGCGCCGGCCGTGTTTCTTGTGAACCTTTCCATTGGCGACACGCGGCGGCCTTTCACGCGGCTGATGAGTCCGCTTGCCCGGCTTCTGGATTTCCTGTCGGAACGCTATGGCATCCTTTTCCTGGTCAGCGGCGGAAACGTGCCCGAGCCGCTTGAGCTGGACCACTTCGGCACCTGGACCGTGTTCGAGAACGCCGATGCCGCGGACCGTGAGCGCGCGATGCTGGAAGCGCTAAACGCGGCGAAACATGCGCGGACGATCCTGTCGCCAGCGGAGGCGGTCAATGTGCTCACGGTCGGCGCGCAGCATCATGACAATGTGGCTGTGCGCATTCCGGCAGCGAACGCCGTCGATCCCTTCGAGGATCACGAATTACCGAACGCCAGCTCGGCGCTCGGTCTTGGCTACCGGAGAACCGTCAAGCCGGAAATCTATCTTCCCGGCGGACGGGAATATGTGCGGATGGGGCGAAGCGGCGGCGGCATTGAAGTGCGCTTTGGACAGCCGCAACGCCTTTACGGCTTGAGCGCTGCCGCGCCCGATTCATCCGGACAGGGCCAGCTGGGCAAGACGGCGTTAAGCGACGGCACAAGCTCGGCGACGGCCCTGGCAACGCGCGCCGCCCATCGAGTCTTCGACGCTTTGATGGACCGGGACGGCGGCTCCGCGCTGGCGGATATGCCGGCAGAATTTTATGCCCCGCTTGTAAAAGCTCTGCTTGTGCACCGCGCCCGGTGGAGCAGTAACGGCAAGAGCACGCTTTTGAAGGAGATATGCGGCCCCACAGATGGCAGGCGGTTCGTGGAAAGAACCGAGAATGTGAGCCGCTTCCTCGGATTCGGCGTACCGAATGCGCTGGAAGCGATGGAGTGCGCGAGCAACCGCGCCACGCTGGTCGGATTCGGCGAACTCCCGCCCGACCATGCGCACAGCTACCGCGTTCCACTCCCCACCTCGCTGGAGCGTGTTACCGATCCGCGGGCGCTGACGGTCACGCTCGCATGGTTCACGCCGGTAAAGCCGGGGCATCAGAGCTATCGGTGCGTCAAGCTGGAGGCGGCCCCCGATGAGCCGTTGGTTTCTCTCGGCGTCGAGCGGTTCGGCGAGCAACCGGCCGACGCCTCGGTGAAGAAGGGCACGCTCTTTCATGAGCGTTATTGCGGCGAGAAGGCCGTGGCCTTCATCGACGATGGGCACTTGTCCCTGAAGGTCTGGTGCAAGGAAGATGCCGGCGGCATCGATCACCCGATCAGGTACGGGATCGCGATCACAATCGAATCCGAGGCAGCCATACCGATCTATGACGAGATTGAGCAGCGGCTGCGGGTCGCGCCGCGCCCCCGGTAAGCAGACTTATGGCCATTCGGTCTATTCGGAAGAAAAAATCAAGGAGATTGCGAGGGCTGGTGACGAAGAGACTGCGGCTCACAAACCGTCATTCCCTACGGACCTTCGTCCTTGGCACCAACCTGGCATTATCCACATCATAGGCGTAATCGCCAATGGTGCCGTCCTTGATCCTTGTCACCAGCTCATCGACCACGAACAGCGGCACCAGGAACCATTCCCGCGGGGTGACTGGCTGTCCGAAGCGGTCCCTGATTTTGGTATCGAGCTTCGCCGGCTCAAAAAGCCTATGGATAGTGCTTTCGAGCTTGGTGCGGTTGGACTGATTTTGTATTCATTTTTTGTACTCTTTCGCTGCCAAATTGCCTTTCTGCCATGCTTCAAGGATTAAATCCGAATCTGCCAGGAAGAACTCTCGGCCTAAAGACCCGCCCGAGGGCAGGCGGCAAAGAATTGTCTGCATAGCCCTTTCCCCAGCCTTCGCATGGTCCGAACTTGGGTAGGGATCGTAGCCGGACGCAGGACCGGAGTAGAGAATTTCCCAATGAAAGGCGCATTCGGGCAAAGTGCGGTTATGGTCGTCGCAGCGTGTTCGCGGGCTTCTGGAAAACCCTGCCTTGACGATCATCTTACCGTCGGCAGGTTTGCCAAGGAAGGCGTCCGTATCGCCCTGAAGCCTCAGCACGTAGAGGTGTTTCGGGCCTTCGGATTCCCTTGTCACGAAGGCATTTTGCGAGACAGGGCCAGCTTTGCTCGGCGCGAGAATTTCTTTAGCGCTGCCAGGCGCTGAACCGATGATCGGGTTCTCTCCAAAGACATCGACCTCCTGAAGATCGAGCTTCAGGATGTTCAGCGCTTCCTTTCGCGTTAGCGTCACACCGCGCGATCCGATATGCTGCCATGCACCTGTGGATGTTGCGTCGGGGGCAAATTCCCGCACGTCCATCCGCGATTCCGGAGTAACGCGCCAGGCACGCGTTGCCTTGACTGCATAGTTCCACTTGGCTGCACGCTCGGGATCACGCTCCTTGGCCGCCCAAGCGGAAGGAGCCATAAACTGCCGCGATTTACCAAGCTGGTGGGAGCATTGCTGAATGCCGATGACCTTTCCGAGGTCTTCTTTAGACGCCTGCCCCGCCCCATAGACTACGACAAGAACGCCAGGCTTGCTTCCTTCGATAAAGCTTCGCCTTCGACCTTCATCAGTGAAACCGAGCAAGCCCCATTCTTCGGGACGGAAGCCGTAGAAGCTCGTAAGCCATACATTCGGGGGGGCCGACCTGATCGCCTGCATCGGAAACATGGTTTCGCCGCGCTCGTGCGCCTGTTCGAACGCGCGAACGCTCCCGTAGGTCTGGACAACGCGGGACTGAACCGCCGGCATGATCTTGGTGCTGCGCTCGGGCCAGCCATGCGCCTCGAACATATTTTTGTAACCGCCGTAGTAATCGTCGGCGATCCGCCGGATTGCCTGCGCGTCGCCTCCCTGACTGTAGCGGACGCGATGCTTCATCCGGCACCCGCCTTCTGTTGGCCGGAACCTTCCGCCGTCATCTTGGTGTAGAGCTCGAACAGCTTCTCCAGGCGCTCCGTATCGTTGCGGAACCGACGGCCGTTATAGATACGCCCCAGAACCTCGTCGGTGCGGTGATGCGCCGCGCGCAAGTCGTCGGGCATCTTCTCGGGATCGTAGAGATCAGCGATCGTCGCGGGGAAATGTGCCTCGCGCGCCAGAAGGATGTCTTCAGCGCAGCGGGTCGGGTCGATCTTGTTCTTCTCGGTAAGAATCGGAACGGGAAAGGTGTTCCAGCCGAGCGCATTGATCGTTGTCGTATTGTTTCCGAATTCCTCTATGACCGCAAAAGGGAATTCTTCGGCGTCGAACGGTTGTTCGGCCAATTGAGATATGGCTTCTTCTATCTCAACAGCATTCACTTAGGCGCTCTCTTCTTTTTACTTTGCCATCTGCCAATTCAGAGTTTTTCACCGCTTACTCCGTCACAAAGTAACGGAGCACTTGAGCCGCAGGGCTGTCGTCTGCTCAGCATACCTCAAGGAACTGCTCGCGCAGCTCCTTTTGCACTCGTATCCGAAGCCCTACATCTTTCATGAATCAAGTGTATCCAATGGATACACAGTTGCGTAGAAAAGACCACGCTGCTCCTGAGTGGCTTCCACAGGCTGGTCTTGCGGAGCCGCCCTTCCCCTCGGCTGAATAGTACCACGGGGAGCGCTTTCGTCGTTACAGGTAGCCCAGCAGGTAGCCCAAAGCATTTTTTGATATCTTGGAAAGTTGAAAACGGGAGAAAACTTGGTGACCGCTGAGGGATTCGAACCCTCGACCTACTGATTAAAAGTCAGTTTAGATAAAACAATATGGCATTCATCGAAACAACGTGATACAATCAAACTTATTAGTCACAAACGATTTTAAGCGAAAGAAGTGCATCATATTGTTTCAGGAAATTTCATCAAATAACACCAAATCAGGTAGCCCGTCAGGTAGCCCAAATTCCGAATACATTACCTTTACCGACAAGAGCATGAAATTCCTGGCTCCGGGCGTCAAACGTCGCGTTGTTTGGGCACAAGGACTCAAGGGCCTTGGGGTGCGCGTTACTCCGAAGGGAACAAAGTCGTTTGTCTTTAAATACGACCTGGATGGGCGTGATCGGTGGTTGACGTTCGGCCAATACCCCCGCATGAAACTTGCTGAGGCGTTTCAGAAATACGGTGAAGCGCTGGACAAGGTGGAAGCCGGCGAAGACCCTGCAGAGGACAATGTAAGGCTGAATGCTGAAAAGCGGACTACGGTTACGATCAAGCAGCTCGCCGACGACTACATCGAAAAATACGCGAAGCCGCGAAAGCGTACATGGGAGGAGGACGAGCGCATACTCAAGTATGACGTCATCGCAAGATGGGGGCCAAAAAGAGCATCAAAGATCACCCGTCGCGACGTGATTGGGCTACTCGACGAGATCGTAGCGCGGGGTGCTCCCGTGCAAGCAAATCGCACACTTGCAGTCGTGCGCCGAATGTTCAATTTCGCTGTTGACAGGGACGTCATAATGACTTCGCCCTGCCATCGCATCAAGCCGCCTTCACCTGAGAAGTCGAAAGACAGGCACCTTTCGCTTGATGAAATTAGGAGATTCATGACTGAGGTCGAGACGGCCCCCATTACAAAGCGTATGAAGCTCGCCCTCAAACTCCTGCTCTTCACCCTCCAGCGCTCTTCGGAGGTGATCGGGATGAATAGATCAGAGCTCAACTTGCGGGAAAAGCTCTGGATAATCCCCGCCGAAAGGACGAAGAACAAGAAAGCCCATTTGGTGCCTCTTTCTCCACAAGCGATCACCATCATCAAAGAGCTGCTCAGGACTGCAAGCGAAGATGGTTTCCTTTTTCCGGGTGAGGGCAAAGGCGACCATTTGACAAACGCTGCTCTTTCGAGAGCAATCAAACGGAATTTGGATCATTTCGGACTGAGCGCGTTCACGCCGCACGATCTTCGGCGAACCGGCGCTACTCAGCTGGCTGCGTTTAAGGTGCCGCGTTTTGACCGTGATCGGGTATTGAACCACACCGACCGATCGATTGGTGCGGTATATGACGTCCACGAATATGAGGAGGAGAAACGCGCCGCTTTAGATCTCTGGTGCGATGTTGTGAGCCACTGTGTCGCGAGCAGAGGGCGCGTGAATGCCAAGACGCTGAAAAAGAAGCTCAAATATCGGGCGTATTTCCGCGCTTAGACCAGGATGTGGGATTCTCCAGCCACGCCTGAACGTCGCGAATGCGATAGCCGACGCGGCCCTCCGATAGGGGCTGCGGTTCGGGGAATTCACCGGCCAGGCGCTTGCGGTGGAGAGATGTGCGGCTCAGGGACGTTGCCTTCATGACAGCTTTTTCGCTCATAAACGCGTTCAATTCCAGTAAAAGGCCGGCATCTGCATCTTCATATAATCTTGCCATTTGCGCTCCAAAACGTCTTGCACAATGAGAAGCATAAACATAATACTATATTACAACTTACGAGATTAAATAATGATTAATCTGTTGCTGCCTGGAATAAAGGTTTTTACTGGACGAAGCGATTTCGAGGAGTCTACCAAGTTGGTCGCGGGGAACCCGACGGCGCCTGCGTGACAATGGCGATCTGCGCGCAGGCCTCTACAATTCGATGGCGCAAAGTATCGAAAAATGATACTTTATGCACATGGAAAAGGAATCGCAGCGACACGCCAGAGACTATATCAACAGCCTCGCCGCCGCTGGACGCTACCATTTCACTTCCGGCAATGCGCGGGAGGCTCTTGGCGTATCGGCAGACGCCACCAAGCTCGCTCTGAACCGGCTCGCGCGACAGGGACTGATTGCGTCGCCGGCGCGCGGTTTCTACGTCATCGTCCCGCCTGAATACCGGTCTCTGGGCTGCCTGCCTGCTGACCAGTTCATTCCCGCGCTCATGAAACACACCGGGCAGCCCTACTATGTGGGCCTGCTATCTGCCGCGCAATATCACGGCGCGGCCCATCATCGCCCCCAAGAGTTTCAGGTCTTGCTGTCCAAGGCCCGCAGGCCAATCCAGTGCGGAAAGGTCCGTGTGGCGTTTGTCGTGCGCAAACGCGTTGAAGAGGTGCCGGCACAGAGCTTCAACACGCCGCGCGGACCGATTCAGCTCTCGACGCCTGAGGCGACGGCTATCGATCTCGTCGGTTATCCTGAACGGATTGGCGGTCTGGACCAGGTTGCAACCGTCCTGTCCGAACTTGCCGAGCGGATCGATCCTGAAAAGCTGGCCGCTGCTGCCCGCACTGCGCCTGTGCCGTGGGCGCAAAGGCTCGGCTATTTGCTCGATCGCGTCGGGGCGGCAGACAGAAGCGCGCCGCTTAGGACGTATGTCGGTGAGATGGCGCGGCAGACCGTACCGCTTCTACCCGGCGCACTCGGCACGAACGCTCCCCGCGATAGCGAGTGGAAGCTCAGCATCAATGCCGATGTGGAGGCCGAGTCGTGATCCCGCGCGACTACATCACGGAATGGCGGGCGCAAGCGCCGTGGGTCCAGGATTTCCAGGTCGAACAGGACCTCGTCATCAGCCGCGCGCTGGTTGAGATTTTCAGCCATCCGGAGTTGAGAGACGCGCTCGCTTTTCGCGGCGGCACTGCGCTCTATAAGCTGCACCTGAAGCCGCCCGCCCGCTATTCGGAAGACATCGACCTTGTCCAGGTCAATGCCGCGCCCGCGGGACCGATCATGGATGCGCTGCGGAGCATTCTCAATCCGTGGCTCGGACAACCGCGATGGAAGCAGAGCGAAGGGCGCGTGACATTCATCTATCGCTTCGAGTCCGAAGACGCGCCGCCGCTGCCATTGCGCCTTAAGATCGAGATCAATTCGCGGGAACACTTCACGGTCTTCGGATTCGCAGACCATCCGTTCGCGGTATCCTCGCGCTGGTTCGAGGGATCGTGCGAGGTCAGGACGTACACGCTGGATGAATTATTGGCGACGAAGCTGCGCGCCCTCTATCAGCGCAAGCAGGGCCGCGATCTGTTCGATCTTGCAGTCGCGCTCGAACAGGACGGCGTCGATCCCGACAGGATCGTTACGGCGTTCGCGGAATACCTTGAGCGTGGCGGCCATTCGGTCAGCCGCGCGCAATTCGAAGAAAACCTCGCCGGCAAGCTGGCGGACCCGCAATTCCATGCCGACATCGGGCCGCTGCTCAGTGCGGACTACACCTGGGATGCAAAGGCAGCGGCTGAAAAAATCCAGTCATCCCTTCTCGCCAGATTGTCCGGCGATGCATGGAAGGGCGAAGGGTAAAGCGCACTGTGCGCGCAATATGCCGACTACTGTATCGAACCTGCGCCGGACCGGCTCCTGCGCGCAGGTCGTGGGCGCACTGAACGCGATTTTCCTTTCTGGAGAATTGGGCGTTGCTGCTGGGCAGCCTGCCGGTTTCTGCGCACATTGATGGCCGCGGCGTCGAGCGTCGTCTTGATATGCGAGGCGTAATATTTCTCGATCATCTCGACGCTGGTGCGGCAGTTCTTGGCGATCTGGTAGATGTCTGCGCCTTCGAGCAAGCGGAGGCAGATATAGGTGTGCCGCAGGCTGTAGGCTGTGCGCCGGTTGCCGTCGCGGCCAAATTTGAGAGTCTGTTGATCCAGAATCCTGTTGAACTGCTTCTTGTGATTGGCCGGGAATACGCGGTCGGTCGGTTGCGGCGTATTGCGCTTCAACAGACGCTGAAACGGCAGGACGGCGCCGGTGGTGCTCTTGCAGTAGCCGACGCCGCGCTTCCCGCGGACTTCGATCTCCAGGATCGTCTCGCCGGTCGAGTCATCCTCGACGATCGACACATCCCGATATTCAAGGTTGTTGGCCTCGTCCGGTCGCAGGCCGGTATTGGCCATGAACAACACGTAGTCGTGCAACTGGCTCGCGGCCCATTGCCATGCTTTGCCTTTGGCAGCCTGCGCCTGCTTGCGCGTTGTCTCATAAAGACGGCGGTATTCCTCCGGCGAAAACCAGGCACGGTGCGTGATCTTGCCGGATGAGCCGTAAGGCAACGAAATATCCGGAAGGTGCGCAAGCCATCCGTGCCGGATCGCGGTTTTGAGCACCTGGCGCAGCGTCACCATTTCATGATGCATCGTGGTGCGGGCCGGCGGCTTATGGCCTTCCGCCGCCCTCAGACGCTGAATGCGGTATTCCTGGACCTTGCCGGGCGTGATTTGCGAGAGGCCAAGCGCGCCGAAGAACGGAAGAAGATGATTGCGCAGACGGCTGCTGTGGCCTTCGACATAAGCCGGATTGCGTTGGCCGCCGGTGATCACCTCGTATTCGCGCTCGAACTGCTGCGCGGCGGTCTTGAACGTTTTCTCCGCGACGATGTCACCGCTGCGCTGTAACCCGCGCAGCCCGAGATACCAGTCTTCAGCAAAATCCTTGGCGCGGGAGAGGCTGTCTTCCTTCGTGCTGACTCTCCGGTTCTTGCCGGCGAGGTATGTTGAGCACTGCCAGAAGCGGCTGTTCTCGCGGCGGTAGACATGGACCTTGCCGCCCATGATGGTGTGGTCTTCGCCCATGACACGGCCTCCGCGCGGCGGGGCAAAATGTGAAAGGGTTGTGTAAGGTGATTTTGGACGGGAGGCGAAGTGCTGACAAGCGATAATATGCTGAATTTTCGTGACAAAAATGGCGCGCCCGAAAGGATTCGAACCTCTGACCCCCAGATTCGTAGTCTGGTGCTCTATCCAGCTGAGCTACGGGCGCGGTCTTGACGCTCTGCCATCAACCGCGGGGACGCGGCCATGAAATCGCGGGAGCGGCTCACATAGCTATAGGCTCGCAGGCGGCTTGGCAAGGCTCGCAGGCGGCTTGACAAGGCTCGCCGGCCTTTGGGCTGGAGCATCTTCAGGCGAAGTGGGAACCGGTTCGCTGCAGAAGATGCGACCGCCTAATCAGAGCGCATGATCCCGAAAAGTTGCAGACTTTTCGGATAAGATCATGCGATCAAGCAAAGAGAGCATGATCCCGAAAAGTTGGCAGACTTTTCGGACGAGATCATGCGACAGAACAAAATGAAACGGAGCGCGATCGATTCACCCTGAGTGGATCGCGCTCTAGAGCATCTTCAGGCGAAGTGGGAGCCGGTTCGCCGCAGAAGATGCGACCGCCTAATCAGGTCGCATGATCCCGAAAAGTTGCAGACTTTTCGGACAAGATCATGCGATCAAGCAAAGAGAACATGATCCCGAGAAGTTGGCAGACTTTTCGGACGAGATCATGCGACAGAACAAAATGA
>JANQIP010000049.1 GCA_028282095.1 Xanthobacteraceae bacterium
GTGATGCGGCACCAACGCTTGGGCTCGTCTCATTGTGTTGGTGCCGCATCACAAAGTAACGGATTAGCTAGTGTTCCGGGCCGACGGTCCGGGATTGGACCGTCAGGTAAGGAACACTAGGGCATGATCCCGAAAAGCCGGCACGTTTTTCGGATGAGATTATGCGACCACACAAAGAGATAGAGCGCGCGGTTGACTCAAGCTGAGGCAATCGCGCTCGAAGCGCCCGGAGAGAGATCCTTTTCACTGATCGCCTTGTCAGCGGCTCCCTTCACAGGGCTTGGCAACAAGTCGATCTTCAGTTGAGACCGAAAACGCGCAACATCTTGGTTGTCCGGCGAGGGGAAGACGATTGACCTTTGAGGAGTTCAATGCGGCGCTGAAGGCAACGGCCGAGGAAACGCGGCTGCGCATCCTCGCCTTGCTGGCCGATAACGAGCTGACAGTGTCGGAGCTGACTGACATATTGCGTCAGTCGCAGCCGCGGATCTCGCGGCACCTCCGGCTGCTTGCCGAGGCGCGGCTGGTCGAGCGCTTCCGCGAAGGCTCCTGGGCGTTCTTTCGCCTGGCGGAGCGAGGGCAGGGGGCCGAGCTGGTACGCACCCTGATCGACCGGCTCGATCCCGAAGACCGCACGCTTGAGCGCGACCGCGAGCGGCTCATCGCGGTGCGGACGGCACGGATACGCGCCGCCCAGGACTATTTCCGCCGTCATGCTGCCAATTGGGACCAGATCCGTCGTCTGCATGTCGCCGACGAGGCGGTGGAAGAGGCAATCGAGGCGGCTTTGGCGGATCGAACGTTCCGCTCGCTCCTCGATCTCGGCACGGGAACCGGGCGGATGCTCGAACTGTTCGGCCCGCAGATCGAGCGCGGCGTCGGGATCGACCTCTCACGTGACATGCTGGCGCTCGCCCAGGCGCGGCTCGACCGGGCCGGGCTTAAGAACTGCACGGTGCGGCATGGCGACATTTTCAACCTTGCGATGGCGCCCGATTCCTTCGATGTGATTATCTTCCATCAGGTCCTGCATTTTCTCGACGACGGTGCGCGCGCGCTCACCGATGCCGCACGCCTCCTGCGCCCGCAGGGGCGGCTGGTCGTCGTCGATTTCGCCCCGCATGAGCTGGAATTCCTGCGCGAGCAGCATGCGCACCGGCGGCTCGGCTTTGCCGGCGAGACGGTGACGCAATGGCTGGAGCAGGCGGAGCTCGAACCGGTTCTGCACCGCGTGCTCGCGCCCGAGCAGGGTTCCGACGGCAAGATCGCCGTCTCGCTTTGGGTCGCATGTGATCGCCGCCTCGCGCTTGCCGCGTCGGCGCGGGAGGTGGCGTGATGGATGGCGCCTCGGTAGAAAAAGCGAGCCGGTCCCCGCACGGGCAGGCGTCCATTCGCGTCTCGTGCGAGTTCTTCCCGCCGAAGACGGAGGACATGGAACGGCTGTTGTGGGAATCGATCCAGCGGCTGCGTCCGCTCAGGCCGTATTTTGTCTCGGTCACCTACGGTGCGGGCGGTTCGACCCGCGAGCGCACGCATGCGACGGTCAAGCGACTGCTGAACGAGACCGATCTCGTGCCGGCGGCGCATCTCACCTGCGTCGCGGCAACCCGCGAGGAGGTCGACGATGTGATCCGCGGCTATGTCGCGGCCGGCGTGCGGCACATCGTGGCGCTGCGCGGCGATCCGGTGGACGGGCTTGGCGAGCGCTACCGGCCGCATCCGAACGGCTACAGCAACGCCGCCGACCTCACCGCGGGCATCAAGCGGATCGCGCCGATCGAGGTGTCGGTCGCCGCCTATCCCGAAAAGCACCCGGAAAGCGCCTCGTTCGCGGCCGACATCGACATGCTCAAGGCCAAGATCGACGCCGGCGCGACCCGCGCCATCACCCAGTTCTTCTTCGATAATGAGCTCTACTTCCGCTATCTCGACCGCGTGCGCGCGCGCGGCATCGACATTCCCGTCGTGCCCGGCATCCTGCCGGTGCAGAACTTCAACCAGACGCGGACCTTCGCCGAGCGTTGCGGGGCCTCCATTCCGAACTGGCTCGCCGACCGGTTTGCCGGGCTCGATGACGATGCCGCGACCCGCAAGCTGATCGCGGCGGCAGTTGCCGCCGAGCAGGTGCTCGACCTTGTCGATCGCGGCGTGCGCGACTTCCATTTCTACACCATGAACCGCGCCGATCTCGTCTACGCCATCTGCCATCTGCTCGGCCTGCGGCCGGTGGCGGCGCGGGAGGCGGCGTAAGCCGCCCGCGAGAGTGCGGCTCGTCCCCATATGTGGGGAGGCCGTTAGAGCATGATCCCGAAAAGTTGCAGACTTTTCGGACAAGATCATGCGACAAAAC
>JANQIP010000050.1 GCA_028282095.1 Xanthobacteraceae bacterium
ATCCATTCAGGTTGAATCGATCGCGCTCCGTTTCTCTTTGTTTTGTCGCATGATCTTGTCCGAAAAGTCTGCCAACTTTTCGGGATCATGCTCTAGAGCGCGATCCATTCAGGTTGAATCGATCGCGCTCCGTTTCTCTTTGTTTTGTCGCAGGATCTTGTCCGAAAAGTCTGCCAACTTTTCGGGATCATGCTCAGAAGTGCGATCCATTCAGATTGAACCGATCGCACTCTATTTCTCTTTGTCTTGTCGCATGATCTTGTCCGAAAAGTCTGCCAACTTTTCGGGATCATGCTCTAGCTGGATGGAGCTATAGATTTGACCGCAATCGACGAATGCTGATGTGTTCTTCTTTTTTGAGGGAGCGCCCTCTTGAAGGTGCCGTCAGCTTTCTGCAACCGGTCTCGTGGACTACGCTGAATGGAGATGCCGAATGACCGAAGCCGAGTACGCAGAGTACATCGCGATGTTCAATGCGGCTTGCGCCGGCGACGGCACAGGATTTGCCGCTGTCTTTGATCGGTACTACGAGCCGGGCGCCGTTTTTGAGTATGTCCCGAATGCAACTAAGAACTCAGGCCGTGATTTCACCATCAGATTCTGGCAAGGCGTTCACGAGATAATGCACGAGACGATCCTGCCCCATGTTTCATTCTTGAGTGTCGGAACCAAGATGGCGTCCGAGGCTCCGATTGATTTTATCTGCAAGCGAGATGTCGAATGGGTAGGGGTACCCCACAAGAAAGGCACCTCGTTCAGGCTGATGATGGCGGCGTTCTATGATCTCAGTCCCGCGAACAAGATCAGATACGCAAGGGTTTACTCGATCTACAACAGGGCATATCAACCGGATTGAGCCAACCCGGACGTCAGCTCAACTCAGTTTGTGAGTATGCCGTCTGACGCGAAACCCTGGATTTTGCTTGGGCGGGCGCCCAGCTAACGGATGGGGGTTCTTCGCCGGCCGGGCGGTTCAGGCCGGTTGGCAGGCGCGGCAAATCCCGCGCAATTCCACGGTCGATTTCTGCAAAGCGAAGTGGGCGCCCTTGGCGAGGGCCTTGAGCCGCCTTGTCAGGACGTTGTCCGATAGCTCGGCGACCTGGCCGCAACACTCGCAAATGGTGAAGAAGATGGTCTCATGCCTGTCACCGGGGGAATGCCGGCAGGCGACAAAGGCATTGAGACTCTCAAGCCTGTGAACGAGGCCGAACTCGACCAGCTTCTCGAGCGCCCGGTAGACCTGCGGCGGCGCCCGGAAACCATGATCGCGCAACTGGTCGAGGATCGTATAGGCGCTAAGCGGCCCGCTCGCCTGCGAAAGCGCGCCCATGACCAGCGCCTGGTTCTTGGTGAGATCGGGATAGGCGTGACTTTGACTTTCCAAGACGGTTATCCTTTTTCGCCGGGCGGAAAAACCCGCCCGGGTCGCATCAGATTCGTCAACGGAGAGATGCTGAGCACGAACAGCAGCAGGGCGGCGACGACGATGCTGGGGCCGGAGGGCGTGTCCCATTCGAGCGATCCGAACAGGCCTAAGACGACCGAAACGGCGCCAAACGCTGCCGCCAGCACGGCCATTTGCTCGGGACCGGAGGCGAAAGGTCGTGCAGTCGCCGCCGGAATGATCAAGAGGGCGGTAATCAGCAAGACGCCGACGATCTTCATCGCGATGGCGATGACGCCTGCCAGGAGCAGCATGAAGACGACATTGGCGCGTTCGGGGTTCATGCCCTCGGCTTCGGCGAGTTCGCTGTTCACGGTTGCCGCGAAAAGCGGTCGCCAGACCAGGGCAAGGACGCCCAGGACCACCACGCCGCCGATCCAAATCACGACGATGTCGATCCTGGAAACGGCAAGGATGTCGCCGAAGAGAAATCCCATCAGGTCCATGCGCACCCAGGTCATGAAGGCGAGCACTACCAGGCCCAATGCAAGCGCCGAATGGGCAAGCAGGCCCAGAAGCGCGTCTGCCGAAAGGCTCGCCCGCCGTTGCAGCGCAAGCAACGAGATCGACACGCAGGCGGAGACCACAAAGACCGCAAGCGTGATGTTGACCTCCAGCAGGAATGCGAGCGCGACGCCCAGAAGCGCGGCATGCGAGAGCGTATCGCCGAAATAGGCAAGCCTGCGCCAGACGATGAAGCAGCCGAGCGGCCCTGCAACCAGCGCCACACCGGTTCCGGCGAGCAGCGCGCGGGTGAAGAAGTCATCGAGCATCACGGCTTTCCCCGCCGGCTGAGGCGTGGCGCGGCGCATGGGACTCGCCATGATGATGCCCGTCGTCCGGATGGCAATGATCGGTGACGGACCCGTCGGCATGCATCACCCGCCCGTCCGGCATATGCGTGTGGTCATGATGATGCTCATAGACCGCGAGCGTCGATGCCGCCCGCGCTCCGAACAGCGCCTTGTATTCCGGACTGGATGCGACCGCCGTCGGCGTTCCCGAGCAGCACACATGGCCGTTCAGACAGATCACGCGGTCGGTCGCGGCCATGACGACATGCAGATCGTGGGAAATCAGCAGCACGCCGCAATGCAGGTCGTCCCTGATGCGTTTGATGAGTTCATAGAGGGCGATCTCGCTCGAAAAATCGACGCCCTGGACCGGCTCGTCGAGCACCAGCAGATCCGGCTTGCGGGCGACCGCGCGGGCGAGCAGCACCCGTTGGAACTCGCCGCCCGACAGCGTGCGGACTTCTGCAGGGCCGAGATGAGAGACGCCGGTCGCTTCCAGGGCACGCTCGGCTTGCGCGCGCGACACATGCCCGGTCAGCCGCATGAAGCGCCCGACCGTGAGCGGAAGCGTCCAATCGATTGCGACCTTTTGCGGGACGTAGGAAACGGTGAGCCCCGGCCGGCGTTCCGCCTTCCCCTCGTCCGGCTTGAGGATACCGAGCGCCATCTTGGCGGTCGTGGACTTGCCGGATCCGTTCGGCCCGATCAGCGTGACGATCTCACCTTTGTCGATCGACAGCCCGATGCCGCGCACGAGCCAGCGTCCGGCCCGGAAAATGCCGGCGCGGTCGAGCGTGACGAGCGGGGAAGGCGTCTGGGGCATCTTGCGCCGGCGGCACAGGCCTCCTTGCAGGGCAAGCGGGCGAGCATGTTGCAAAGCCCTATGCCACAGGCTATAGGGCAGCGCAACAATGTTATAACATGACATTCAACCCCGTTTTGGGTTCACACCTTTGTGGAGAGCGCAATGTCCCGCCTGAAAACGACGCTTCTTGCCGCGACTTTCCTGGTCGGCTCGGCCTTCGCCGCACAGGCCGATGTCAAAGTCGCAACTTCGATCAAGCCGGTCCATTCCCTGGTCGCTGCGGTCATGGAAGGGGTCGGCACGCCCGGACTGATCGTCGACGGTGCAGGTTCGCCGCATACCTATGCGCTCAAGCCCTCCAAGGCGAGATTGCTGGAAAACGCCGATGTCGTGTTCTGGATCGGCCACGAACTGGAGGCTTTTCTGGAAAAACCGGTTGAAACGATCGCCGCCAAGGCACAATCGGTCGAGCTGATCGACGCCCATGGGCTTGTCAAACTCGGTTTCCGCGAAGGCGGTCCCTTCGAGAAACACGGCCATGGCGACCATGACGATCATGGCCATGGGGCAGAAACCAAAAAAGGACGGGGCCACGCGAAGACGGCCGCATCCGACCACGACCACGATCACGATCACGACCACCACCACGATCACGCCCACGATCATGACCATGACAAAGACAAGCGGGCTAAGGCGGGCGACAAGCATGGCCATGAGCACGCGAAGACGGCCGGCGCCGAACATGGTCACGCGCACGGTCAATTCGATAGCCATGTCTGGCTCGACCCGGTGAACGCGAAAGCCATGGTCCATGAGATCGAGGAGGCGCTCGCCAAAGCCGATCCGGCCAACGCAAAGACATACAAAGCCAATGCCAAGGCCGTGATGGCAAAGCTCGATGCGCTGACCACGGAAGTCGCGGCCACGCTTAAGCCCTTGAAGAACAAGGGCTTCATCGTCTTCCACGATGCCTACCAGTATTTCGAGAACCGCTTCGGCCTGACGGCCTCGGGTTCCATCACCGTATCGCCGGAAGTCATGCCGGGCGCCGAGCGTGTTGCCCAAATCAGGGCCAAGGTGAAGGAGCTGGGGGCGGCCTGCGTCTTTTCCGAACCGCAGTTCGAACCCAAGCTGGTCTCGACCGTGACGGAAGGCACGCAGGCGAAATCCGGTGTGCTCGATCCGCTCGGCTCCGCAGTGGAAAACGGGCCGGACCTCTATTTCTCGGTCATCCGCAATATGGCCGCGTCCATCCGCAACTGCCTTTCCGAATCGAGCTGACAATGCGAGGCGGTTGCGCCCGGTCGGCGCACCCGCTTCCGCTTCCCTCCCATGCGAATGCCGCGATGTGGCACCGCGATTCCTTTACGTCATCCTGAAACACCTATTCTTCAGCCACGCCACGCCACGCCTCGCGCCAAGAGGGGTCGGTCGGCGTCCTGGTCCGTCGAGATGGCGGCTTTGCGACCTCCTTACGATGAGTTCGCAGGCGCCAGGGAGAAGCCGTTAGGCTTTCGGACAAGATTCTTAACGAAAAACAACGCGAAGAGGCGGGCGACGGTTGGCGTCACGCTCTAGAGCGCGATCCATTCAGCGTGAATCAACCACGTTCTATTTTCCTTTGTTTGGTCGCATGATTTTGTCCGCAAAGTCTGCAGCTTCTCGGGACCATGCTCTAAGAAAACGACCAAAAGGCCGTCCTGACGGATGCCTCGCGAGAAAAGCGTCCGAAGCGACCCCGCAAAACATAGCCCCACATGGCACAACTTTAGGGGATAATTCACCAATTAGGGCGTGTTCCGCTATTCATTGTGCGCCGCGCAAAGGTACGAAAGATCACCCTTGTCAATCCAGATTGACGCTCTTGGCCGTAATTTCATATTGACATTTGGCACCGCCTATATTCTTAATGAGAATTGCGAGATGCCTCGAACCTCGAAATTTGCGGGGAAAGGAGTCTAATATGGACGACGAAAATAAGGTTTGGCCCACGGGCCTTACGATCAGAGAATCGGAAGAGCTCCACAAGCACGTGATTGATGGCGCCCGCGTATTTTTCGTGATCGCGCTCATCGCTCACATTCTTGCCTACATCTACTCGCCCTGGCTCGGCTAAGGAGAGGGGACCATGAATCAAGGTCGAATCTGGTGCGTGGTTAACCCCACGGTTGGCCTGCCGCTGTTCCTCGGCGGGGTCGCAGCGATCTCATTGATCGTGCATACCTCGGTCATGACGAACACGACGTGGGTCGGGAAGTTCTTCGAAGGCAACGCTCCGGCGGCTGCAGCAATGAACACCACTGCTCCGGTCGCTGTGCTCCCGGGCGGTGCCAAGGTGAGTCAAGTGGCCACCGTGCCGCTCGACAAATAGCCAAGGCGGACGCTCCGCCAGGTCAGCGTCACGCCCTTGTTCCCGCGTGGAAAAGCGAGCGGCCATTAGGCCGCTCTTAGGGCTGCGCTGATCTGGCCGGAAGCTCGATTGGACAATCATCGCGTCATGAATCGCTCCGGCATTCGTGTCGGCGATTTTTGCTGCGCCAATAGCGTCCATGGGTCCTGGACGTCGGAAGCACCCTGCTGATCGCATCAGTGCGGGGCGGTTCGGTTACGGTACCTTGATGGCGGCCATGAATTTCGCTCCGAGGACTCAGACCGAGCTTGCGCTCGGGACGTGGGGCGCCCTCCAGGGCTCCGGCGCAGGACGGGAGATCGCGCTTGGCGGCATCATTTACGATGTCTTAAGCAAATATAAACGGTCCGAGCGCGGCCGGCGCGGTGATGGCGTACGACATTGTCTATTGCCATCGAGACTACGCCATCGCGATCGTCTTGCTGGCTGCAACCGACGTGACTATGATTCCTGGTTGGACCGGGCCAGAGTCTGCAGGTGAGTAGGGCCTTATCGGGAATCGGTGCGTCGAAACTTCGAGACCTGACGGAGACGACATGAGTACGATCATCACCCGGCTCTTCGAGAGCAACGACCAGGCGACGGCCGCGGTTGCGGAGCTGAAACGCAGTGCCTTCGGCGACGATCTGGTCACCGTAATCGGCGCGAAGCGTCAAGGGGCCGAGTCCCTCATAGCAACGGAAGTCCCGAGAAGCATCGCTGCGGCGGTCGCGGACGGGGTGCGTCGCGGTGGAACAGCCGTCATCGTACGCGCGCCCTACGGCTACGCGGTGAAGGCAACAGAGATCCTTGACCGGTTCAATCCAAGTGAAATCGGCGTTACAGATGTTGCAACGCCGACCGACTCTGAAGCGGCCCCATTGTCAACGGCACTCGGCCTTGAGCTGCTCTCCGACAATCCAGCGCCGCTTTCATCGTGGTTGGGTTTGCGACTTTTGATACGAGGGCCATCGACAACCCAGCTCATTGAAAAAGCGGCACCGTTCTCACAGACATTAGGATTTCCTTTGCTGGCGAACGTTTCCACTTCGTTTGGCCTGCCGACGCTGACGAGCAATCCGAACGCTACGATTTTCGGTAACGAGCTGACGGACGTTTCAACGTCGTTCGGTTTCCCGCAGCTCTCGTCCAATCCTGCGCCTATGTCTTCGGCGATGGGCATGCCGGTATTGATAGCGGACGAATAGGCGACGGTCGTTACAGTTCTTCTGTCCGTGAGATACTATGGCTGCCCCGAAATAACTCGGGGCAGCCATGACCGATTCGTGCGGCCATGTGTGACGGGATGAACCACTCCAGTCGAGTGCGTGTCCCGGCAGTGGTCCATGTGCCTCGGCGGTTGCCATAAAAGAAGAACAACGCCGGCTGCAACGACCAAAACAATCTGATCGAACCATACAAGACATGCCCGCCAACGGTGATTCGCGTTATCGGATTCTTAAGTTGCCGGTAACATTGTGGTCGCCGATCACACTGTGGGTGGAGCATGAGCACCAAGGCTCGCCACGCGAGAAGGGGAATTGGCGCGCTCGCCGTCTATATCGCGATCGTGGTGATAACCGCTTTCGTGCTGTATGAGATCGGCTCCGGCTCGCTGGGCTATTCCTCGTTGGCAAACAAGTTCTTTGACCGCCGGACCGATCACCCGCATGCTGCCCAGCGTTACGGTAAGATCCGTGTCCGATCGGATTACTATGGCAATTGTCAAGAGTTCTCGCTTGACAATGAAACCCAACAACTCGTCGAGATCGGAACCGTCGTCTGCGACCCCGAGGAGAACGCCCGGTTTCGGCCGCGCTCCAAGAGTGAGATCTTCCGCAGGGCGTTCGGCGGCGAAGAGTAGAACGCGGTTGCCTCGGGCTTGAGCCTTATTCCCGGTTGCTCAACAGGACGGCCTCTGTCGCAAATGAAGTGGCCCCCCCAACCCTCCCCCACTCGAAACGGAGCCGAACACGGGAGCACCCGCGTTCGGCGCGTGAAGGGAGTAAGGGCCTCAAGCCGCGGCATAGCTCGTCACCGAATTAATCCGTCGGAAACAATATCAGTCGCAATGACCTTGCCCGAAAAAACTGGCGACCTTTCGAGATCGTGCTCTAGCGCGACGGATGCTCGGCCAACCGCGTCAGTGCCGCAAGGATGCCGTTGATCAGACTGTCGCCAAGGAGCGGCTTCTCGATCATCGGCACGCCGGCCCGCTCTGCCCGCTGCCGCAAATTGGTACTCGGATTCGTGGTGAGGAGGATCGCCGGCAGCGCGATCCGCCGGGTGCGCAGCGCCGCGACCAGATCGAGCCCAGTCATGTCGGGAAGCCTGTAATCGACAACCAGGCAGCCGCGGTCGGGCAGCTCGCCGGCACCGAGCAGATCCTTGCCAGTCGCATAAGTGCGCACGGCAAAGCCCTCGACGGCGAGCGAGAATCGCAGGGAATGGCGCAGGCTAGCATCTTCTTCGACAACAATGATCGTCGGCATCAGACCCTGCGTCTGCCCATCGCGCACCATGGTTGTATCCCGGGCCTGGACACAGTCGATCACGACCCCGGAAGCGACCAACCACGACCGCTTCACCGCACTGGCAATCGTCTGCCCAGCTTTGGAGCGCGATTCATAGCAGGTCGAATCGACCGCGCCCCATCTTCTCTTTTTTGTCGCATGATCTTGTCCGAATGGTCTGCAACTTCCGGGATCATGCTCTAGCTGGGAGGAAACGACAGGCGTGGTGAAATGCTTTGATGCCGCTCAAAAAAACCGTCCGTCATGCAATCAAACCACCGACCGCGTCTCCGTCGCTCGATCGGCGGGATAACCCGCGATCATCGTCATGCGCACGAGCTCGGACAGGCTGACGGCGTGCATCTTGGTCATGACATGGGCACGGTAGATTTCCACGGTGCGTGGGCTGATGCCGAGATCGAAGGCGATCGCCTTGTTCGGCTTGCCGGCAACAAGCCCGTCCAGCACCTCACGCTCGCGCTTCGATAGTGAAGCAAAACGCTGCTGAAGTTCGGCGCGCTCGACGTCGCGCCGAAAAGTGCTCTCGGCCGACGCAAGCGCCGATCGCACCGCACTCAGCAACACGTCGTCGTCGAACGGCTTCTCCAGGAACTCGACGGCGCCGCTCTTCATGGCGTCGACCGCCATCGGCACGTCGGCATGGCCGGTAATGATGATCACCGGCATGCGCAAGTCCTTCTGGCGCATATGGTGCAGCAGCTCGACGCCGCTCATCTCCGGCATTTTCACGTCGGTGACGACGCAGCCGGGATGGCCCTCGGGCAGCCCGTCGAGGAAAGCGCGTGCAGTCTCGTAAGTCCGCGTGTCGAACTGCGCGCTTCGCAGCAGAAAATCCAACGACCGGCGGACCGCCTCGTCATCGTCAATGACATGAACGACCGGATCAGGCGACATCGCCGAACTCCTCGTCCACCACGGCAGGCAGTGTAAACCGAAATGCCGCGCCGCCGCCAGGACTGGCTTCGACCCAGATCCGTCCATCATGGCCTTCGATGATGGTGCGGGAGATCGACAGGCCGATCCCCATCCCGTGCACCTTGGTCGTCGAAAAAGGCTGAAACAGCAGGTCGACAATCTCCGGTGACACGCCGCAACCGGTATCGAGCACCTCGACGAGGGCGGCCCCGGCCGGCCCGGCCGTCGTCGTCACCGTCAACTCCCGCTGCGGCGAGGTCTCCATCGCCTCGATCGCGTTGCGCATCAGGTTGAGCAGGACCTGCTGGATCTGCACCTTGTCGACGATAACACGATCGATCGCCGGCTCGAATTTGAGCCGCACGCGCACGCCAAGCTCCTTCGCCCCGACCAGCGCCAGCGCGCTCGTCTCCTCGATCAGCTTCCTCAGGCTCTCGATCCGCTTCTCCGGTTCGCGATGCGCCACGAAATCGCGCAGCCGCCGGATGATCTGGCCGGCGCGCAGCGATTGCGCGACGGCGGCGTCGACCGCCGTGCGAACGAGAGCAAGGTTCTCATCGGACGCGTTGAGCAGCAAACGGCGCGAGCCGGCGAGATAGTTGGCGATCGCCGACAACGGTTGATTGAGCTCATGGGCGAGCGCCGACGCCATCTCGCCCATCGCGGTCAGCCGCGAGATGTGGACCAGCTCGGACTGGAGCTGCTCCAGCCGCTCCTCGGTTTCCTTTCTGTCGGTAAGGTCGCGGATATAGCCAGTGAAGAAACGCCGGCCGTTCGACGTCATCTCGCCAACCGCAAGGGCCATCGGAAAGGTTGAACCGTCCTTGCGCTCGCCCACCGCAACCCGCCCGATGCCGATGATATGCGGCTCCCCGGACTGCAGATAACGCCGGATATGGTCATCATGCGCCTCGCGCTCGGGCGTTGACATCAGGATACGCACGTTCTGTCCGATCGCCTCTCCGACGGCATAGCCGAACAACCGTTCAGCCGCCGCGCTGAACGAGCGGATCACCCCCTGCTCATCGATGATCACCACGGCGTCGGGGATGGTGGCAAGCAGTGATTCGAAATGGGCTTCCTGCGCCATCAGCTCGTTCGTGCCCGCGGTGGCCTGAAGGCGCGCAAGGCGCAGCTTTTCCCCGAAAACCGCCATGCCGATCCCAGTCGCGGCAAAGACACTCGTGGTCACAAGGCCGAAAACGGTGTAGGGCGTTGAATCGGCGGCCGGCAACAAATGCAAGCCCACGCATAACGCCGTCGCCAGGAGCCCCGGTCCCAACCCGCCGAACGCCCCAGCCACCAGAACCGCGGGAACCATGAACACCAGGTCGGCTTGCGTGGTGGTGAACGCGGAGCTGAGGAGGTAAATCAGGTAGGCGGCGCCGGCAAGCGCAGCCGAGACGAGGTACCATGTCGCTCGCGCGGTCGTCGGCGCGGCGAGATCGAGCCAATGCGCCGGGCCTGATCGAACCGAGCGCGGGTGGGTGTCGGCCATTCCGATCTCCCGGTTCCGCGCGCCATCTGGCGAGCTAAGGGAGTTTACTTAGGGACACAACACGGGTTTCGCCCCGGGTTAGCCGTTCATAGGTTTATATAATATATTATGGTCCATTTGGCGGAGCCTAAGCCATGCTGATGCAAAATGCGCGGACCATTAGCCGGACCCGTTCGGTCAGCAACCGGCCGACCGTGCTGGATTCGTCGAATCAGGTAGAGGATTTTCCGGTCGATGTAACAGGCGTGCCGGTTTCCTATGCCCGTAACGAGGAGATTTTCGGCGAGGGAGAGCCCGCCGACTACGTCTATAAAGTGATCTCAGGTGCTGCGCGCAGCTACAAGGTTTTGAACGACGGGCGTCGTCAGATCGGCGGGTTCCATCTTCCGGGCGAACTATTCGGTCTCGGTTTCGGCGATGTGCACCACTGCTCGGCGGAATCGGTCGGCAAGTCGACGATCCTCGTGATCAAGCGCAAATCGCTGATTGCGCTCGCCGCCGCCGACTACAGGGTGGCGCAGTTCTTATTGGCGCTGACCGCGCGGGAGCTGCAGCGCGTACAGGACCATATGCTGCTTCTGATCCGCAGCGCGCAGGAGCGCGTGGCCGGCTTCCTTCTGGAAATGGCCGAACGCATGGCAAAGGCCGATGCCATCGACCTGCCAATGTCACGCCAGGACATCGCCGATTATCTCGGGCTCACGATCGAGACCGTGTCGCGCACGCTGACGCAACTGGAAAGCGCGGCCGCCATCTCGGTTCCGACCTGCCGGCGGATCGTCCTGCGGAACCGTAACGCTCTGAACCGACTGCACGCCTGATGTCGGTTCCAACGGGCGCCGACAGAGCGCCGCTTGTCGCAGGGAGGTCAGTATTATGAGCGCTGAGCGAGAGGTCGCGGAAACGGGCGGCACGCCGGGAGAGCCCCTCCACATCGATATTCCCGAGGGCATGAAGCAGGCTGCCGCCTTGAGCATCGAGCAGATGAAAGCCAATTACGAAAAGCTCACGACCAATGCCGAAGCCCTGACCGACGTCATGGAGAAGAGTTACTCGGTGGCGGTCAAGGACATCGCGGATCTGCAGGTCAAGATGCTCGAAGCCTTCCGGGAGAATCTGATGGCGAGCTTTGAGTTCGCCACTCAACTCGCCGGGGCGCGGACGATGCCTGCCATGATCGAATTGACGACGAGCTATGCGCGTCGGCAGTTCGAGGCATACACCGTACAAGTCAGGGATATCTGGTCGCTCAGCCAGAGAATGGTGTCGGACACGGCGAAGCCGGTCGCATCCGGTCTGTCGCAAGGCATCGATCAGATCGGCTCTTCTTCCTGAAGCATGATTCCGAAAAGTCGGCGGACTTTTCGGACAAGGTCATGCGAAAAAACAAGGAGAAGAAGCGCGCGATCGATTCATCGATTCAAGGCGAAGCCATCGCGCTTCCGGGCCAAATGAGGTTCGAGCCGGCGGCGAGACGGACGCTGCACAGTCGATTTGCTGCGCGAGTGATGTTCGCACCTGGCGGAACGATCGCGAAAAAAGTGGTCCGTCCATCGAAATGGCGGACAACGGAAGCGGACGACGATGATGGCAGAGGCAGGTAGACTGCCGGCGGCCGATGTCGGCGAGATGGCGCGAGGCGGCCCGATTCAAGATTCGGGATGGGAGCATTTCCCGCACGGAGCCGATATCGGCGTGCGCGGCTTCGGCGCGAGCCTTGAGGCGGCTTTCGAGCAGGCGGCGCTCGCGCTTGCCGCGATCGTCAGCGCTGCACCGGTTGCGGCAACGACCGCGATCCCGATCATGTGCGAGGCGCCCGACGACGAGCTCCTTCTGGTCGAATGGCTCGATGCGATCATCTATGAGATGGCGACGCGCCAAATGCTGTTCGGACGTTTCGCGGTGACCATCCGCGGACGACGCCTCTATGGCACGGCCTGGGGCGAGAGCGTCGATCCGCGTCACAAGCCGGCCTGCGAACCGAAGGCGGCCACGTTGACCGAACTCAAGGTCGCGCGCGATCCCGTCGGGCAATGGTCCGCGGCTTGTGTCGTCGATGTCTGACCGGCCCGCGGGCCTGTGATAAGACAGTCCCCGAGAGAGCCGGCCATGGATCCTGCGCGTTTCACCCGCCTTGACGATACCGCTTGGCAGATCGAACGGGTCGCGGGCATGCGGGTGCCCGCCGTTATCTACGCCGACGAAGCCCTCATCCGCGACATGGACGACAAGGTCTATGAGCAGGCGGTGAACGTCGCGAAGCTCCCCGGCATCGTCAAGGCCTCTTACGCGATGCCGGATGCCCATTGGGGCTACGGATTTCCGATCGGCGGCGTTGCCGCGTTCGATCCCGACCAGGGCGGCATCGTGTCGGCCGGCGGTGTCGGCTTCGATATATCGTGTGGCGTGCGCACCATGCTAACCGGCCTCACACTCGATGATGTCGCGCCCGTGCAGAAAGCGTTGGCGGACCAGCTCTTCCGCGACATTCCCGCAGGCGTTGGCAGCAAGGGCGCGATCACCCTCGATGCGGCGGAGATGGAGCAGATGCTCGAGGGCGGCGCCGCCTGGGCGATCGAGCGGGGTTTCGGCGATGCCGCCGACCTTGCCCGTATCGAGGAAGACGGAACCGTGGCGGGCGCCCGCGCCGATTTCGTGTCGGAACGCGCCAAGGATCGTCAACAGCGGGAAATGGGCACGCTCGGCTCCGGCAACCATTATCTCGAGATCCAGGTGGTCGACGAGATCTTCGATGCCGCTGCTGCGCAGGCCTTCGCCCTTGCGCGCAACGACATAGTGATGACGATCCATTGCGGCTCGCGCGGGCTCGGCCACCAGATCGGCAGCGAATACCTCAAAGAGATGGCGCTCGCCGCCAAAGACCTCGGCATCGACCTGCCCGACCGCGATCTTGCCTGCGCCCCGATCCGCTCCGAGCTGGGACAGCGCTACCTCGGGGCGATGCGTGCGGCTACGAACTGCGCGCTTGCGAACCGGCAGATCATCGGCCATCTCGCCCGGCAGGTGGTACGGCGGTTTTTCCCGCAGGCGCGGCTCGATCTCCTGTTCGACGTCTCACACAATACCTGCAAGGTGGAAACCCATGTCGTCGACGGCCGGCCGCGCGAGCTCTATGTGCATCGCAAGGGGGCGACCCGCGCCTTCGGCCCCGGCCATCCAAGCCTGCCGGAATCGTTGCGCGCTGTCGGGCAGCCGGTTCTGATCGGGGGCAGCATGGGGACCGCTTCCTACGTGCTCGCGGGTGTCGAGGCGGGTGAAGAGGCGGCGTTCTCATCGGCTTGCCACGGCGCCGGGCGGGCAATGTCGCGCCATGCGGCGCTCAAGCGCTGGAGCGGACGCCAGATCGTGGACGACCTTGCAGGGCGCGGCATACTGGTCCGCAGCCCTTCAACCCGCGGCATCGCCGAAGAAGCGCCTGGCGCCTACAAGAATGTGAGTGCCGTGGTCGCAGCGGCCGAGAAAGCCCGCCTTTCCCGTCGCGTCGCGCGCGTCAAGCCGGTCATCTGCATCAAGGGCTGATACGCTTTCCGAGTGATTGCTTCGGACTCAAGTCTTGTTACCCCCCCCCCTGAAAGGGGGAGGTCGGCGAGCGGCGCAGGCAAGCTTGCGCAGCCTGCGCCGGCTTGGCATGCGTCTCGGCCCTTTAAGGGCGGGTCATTGTCAAGCACCATTGGCGTGCGTTCGCTGGATCATGGCCCTTTTCGAGATCGCCTAGCGCCTCATGATGATCTTCGGGTCAGACGCCTCAACGTTTGCGCCGAAGTGCAGGCAAACCACCGCCAGCCGAAACAACGAGGTCGTCGCAACCGCCGTCACAGCGGATATCGCCGGCTCGATGAGGTGAGCCAAAAGCTATTAACTCGTGATCAGGATGCCTTTGGTTTCCCCCATTTCGAAGGATATTCCGCCGACCCAGACGGCGTGAAGGATCACGGCTTTCTTTCTGGTGAAGGCTCCGTTTGCTTTCTTCATTCCGAGGTGCTTGGGCCGCCTCGTTCCCCTGAGCCGTTAGGGCGCGATCCATTCGGATTGAATCGATCGCACTCTAAAAGCGTGGTCCGAGCGTTGCGACCGCGAGAGGCGATCTTATGCCCGCCCGCCGGCCGTTGAGCAAATCGGCATACCCATTGTCACAACCAGCTCCAAGTTTTTAATAAGATTAATTCACGTATTTGCGGGCCTTTGAAGTCACGCATTCTATCTAGATCAATATATTACGTATTGTCGCAAGTTCGCATATTGTATAGCTTTGATGGAGATACATCGTGGGGGATCCGGCAGCGGAGATCGGAGATCGAATGCGCAGCGATGAGGCGCCCCGGACCCATTTGGCCGACAAATCGATGCACGACTTTCGGTCGATTGCACGAGACTGGCAATACACGCCCAAGGCACCGAGCGGACCCAAAATCCCGCCGGCCGAACGCGCAAACGTGCCGATTGTCACAGGACGTCTTTGGTCACGTGCTTTGTCCATCGGAGCAAAAATTTGCTTGCACGACTTTGTGACACTCCAAGACCATATCCGAGGCGGAGTCCCCTCCCCTTCCGTCATTGTGATGCTAAATCTGGACGAAGGAAGAGGTCAGTATCGGTTCGGTCCGGAAGCTCTGCCATCCCTTTATGGTGTGTCCAATTGCATTACTGCCGATGATGATCGCGAGCTGCGGCGGAAATTCAGCCGAGGCGATCGTGTTCGCGGCATCGTGCTTCAAGTCAGCCCGACCGACGTCAGCGACGATCTGCTCGCCGAACGGGTCGAGCAGAAACTCCGGGCACCGGGAGCCCGATTGGTGTACAGCGGAGAGCGTCTACACACACTCGCTCGGGAGTTGCTGTGCTCCGAAGATCCAGGCCCGTTGTTCAGCCTCCTCGCCGAAAGCTGCGGTTTGGAGCTTCTCTACCGCAGCCTCTCAGGCGACCGTGATGAATCGGACGTCCTTACCCCAGGATGGGAGCTCGCCGCGCTGAATCGGGTCAGAGACGCTCTTTTCGATGATCTCGGTGCCGATCACAGCTTGGCTGATCTCGCTCGAATTGCCGGCGTCAGCGTCAGTACACTGAAGACGAAGTTCCCCAAGGTCTTCGGCAAGCCCGTTTTCGAGCTCCTGCGCGACGAGCGGATGCGGCGGGCTCGTGAAGGATTGAAGCACCACGGTTGGAGCGTGAAGCTGGCAGCAGGTTTCGTTGGATACGCTCACCCCGGAAATTTCGCGCGCGCCTATCGCCGAGCTTTTGGTGAATCGCCCGGAAGCGGCAAGCGGTGTATTCCATTGTAAGCGGCACTGTCCTTTCGGATCGTTTTTTTGGCTTCGCAGATGAGCGATCGCCGAAAGGAGCACCTCGGCCCGTGCTAACCTAACGTCATTTAGGGGTTCGGGAGGGGTGTATCAGTATGAGGCGGACATACAAAGGTACTGTTGGCAGACATCGACGTTGGGTTGGCGTCTCATCAGCAGTGTTTCTGGCGGCCTTGATGAGTCAGCCCCTTCGCACTTCCGCTCAAGAAGCTGACGAAGCGACGGGGGCGCTCGAAAACGCAACAGTCCTGCAGCCGCTCGTCATAACAGCCCGCAAGTTCGAAGAAGATGCCTTTGACGTGCCAATTCGTTGGGGCACGATCAGTGGACCCGGCGCATAACTTCGATCTCGACCCATATCACCTCATCAATGCCAGCAGTGGTTTGGCGTCGGGCAATGCCGAGTTCTATGTGTTTGGTCAAAACCTGACGGACGAGCGACCTCAATTGATCGGCCTCTTCTACGGCCCTGGCGTTGAGGCCGTCACGGTGGGGCCTGGCCGTACCATCGGTGTCGGTGGACGGCTCCGCTTTTGAGGGGCGTTCGTTACGCCGTCATCGCATTCCCAGAAGCATGATCCCAAGAAGTTGCAGGTTTTTCGGACGGGCGACGAAACAAAGAGAAAATGGAGCGCGACTGACCCAATTTAGGTGAATCGCGCTCTAGCCTGCCAGCCGACAACCGCGACGCAGCGACCGAAGTGATGCCAATTGTTGCGGTAGTGTCGGCGCCGGTGTTGGCGGATTCACTATTACCGGGTTTCTCGCAGCAAACCTGGGCTACGGCGCGACATTGTTGCTCGCGCTGAAAAGCTACGCTGTTACGGCGCATCTGGCTTCGCGTCGACGCGCGATCGCGCGGTGGTCTGATGTCAAGAACGACGCCCGCATCGCAAGACCAAGGTCAAGCGCTGATTGCACGCGTTCTTCGTGCCCATCCCCTGCCGTTCGCGATTGCGCTCGCTCTGGGGGTGGCAGCCGGGGTGCTGGATCTTGCATGCAGCTTCTGTCGTGCTGCTCGTCGGCAATTGCCATCGCCCGCGCAAGCTTGGGCCGGTTTGCGAAGGGATAGCGAACATCCAGGCCGCAATTGCCGTATTTCTCGTTGAATTGCCGGAGCTTGAGAAGAACCAGGCTTGGTCAGATTCATCCGATCCGGACATCGGCCCCTCCAGGCGCGCTGGCGGCCGACCGACCGCGCCAAGATATCCGAGACCCGAGAGCTTGGACCGTCAGCAGGATCGGGATGCGGGAGCGCTCAAGCGCGATTGCTTCAGGTTGATTCAATCGCGCTCTCGTTCTCTTTGTTTTGTCGCATGATCCCGAAAAGTTGGCAGGCTTTTCGGACAAGATCATGCGACAAAAC
>JANQIP010000145.1 GCA_028282095.1 Xanthobacteraceae bacterium
CCAACTTTTCGGGATCATGCTCTAGTCGCCCTGCACCTCGGCCGCATCGAGCACGGCAGCCAGCCGCTTGTCCTCGCCAAAATAGCGTGCCCGCTCCCAGAAGCGCGGACGGCCGATCCCGGTCGATCGATGGCGGCCGATCAGCCGGCCTTTGGCGTCCTCGCCGACAATGTCGTAGACGAACAGATCCTGGGTGATGATCACGTCGCCTTCGAGCCCCATCACCTCGGTGACATGAGTGATCTTGCGTGAGCCGTCGCGCAGGCGCGCCGCCTGGATCACGAGATCGACCGAGGCGCATACCATTTCGCGGATGGTGCGCGAGGGCAACGAGAAGCCGCCCATGGTGATCATCGATTCGAGTCGCGACAACGCCTCGCGCGGATTGTTGGCGTGCAACGTTCCCATCGAGCCGTCATGGCCGGTGTTCATCGCCTGCAGAAGGTCGAAGGCTTCCGGGCCGCGCACCTCGCCGACGATGATCCGCTCCGGCCGCATGCGCAGGCAGTTGCGCACGAGGTCGCGCATCGTGATCTGGCCTTCGCCTTCGAGATTGGGCGGCCGCGTCTCCAGGCGCACCACATGCGGCTGCTGGAGCTGAAGCTCGGCGGCATCCTCGCAGGTGATGACCCGCTCGTCGTCGTCGATGTAGCGGGTCAGGCAGTTGAGCAGCGTCGTCTTGCCCGAGCCAGTGCCACCGGAGACGAGGGTGTTGACCCGGCAGCGGCCGATGATCTTGAGGATTTCCGCGCCTTCCCGCGTGATCGAGCCGAATTTGACCAGCTGCTCGAGCGTGAGCTTGTCCTTGTTGAACTTCCGGATCGTCAGCGCGGGCCCGTCGATCGCAAGCGGCGGGACGATGACGTTGACGCGCGAGCCGTCCGGCAGGCGCGCATCGCAGATCGGCGAGGCTTCATCGACGCGGCGGCCGATCTGGCTGACGATGCGCTGGCAGATATTGAGGAGTTGCTGGTTGTCGCGAAAGCGGATGCCGGTCTTCTGGATCTTCCCGGCCACTTCGATATAGACCGTGCCCGAACCGTTCACCATGACGTCGGCGATGTCGTCGCGCGAGAGCAGCGGCTCGAGCGGGCCATAGCCGAGCACGTCATTGCAGATGTCGTCGAGCAGCTCCTCCTGCTCGGCGATCGACATCACGATGCTCTTGATCGCGATGATCTCGTTGACGATGTCGCGGATTTCCTCGCGCGCAGACTCGGCATCGAGCCGGGCGAGCTGCGCGAGATCGATCGCCTCGATCAGCGCGCCGAAAATGGCGCTCTTGGTCGCGTAATAGGACTCGGGCCGGCGCGAATCGACGGCGGTCGGCATGCGCATTGCGGGCTGGTCGCTCGTCTCCGGCGCGCCGCCGCCTTGCGGTTGCGGCGGCTCGAGCGGCGCGCCGAGGCCGGCCGAGGGAAGCGGAGCGATTTCCGCGGCCCTGTCGTCGGCGAATATGGGCGAGACCGGCGATGCAGGAACCAGCCGCGGCGCCTCCTGAGCCTCGCTTGCGGAGCCCGACCGCTTTCCGAACACGAAAACCTCCGTTCAATACCAACGCGTCAGCGTTGGAACAGTTTGCCGATCAACGGCGTCAGCAGGCTCGCTCGCGTCTTCTTCGATTCGGCGCGGCCGGTGAGAACCTGGGCGAGTTGACGGAAGGTCTCGGCAGTGCGGTGGCTCGCTGCCACCTCGGCGATCATCTGGCCGTTATTGGCGGCGGTGCCGAACAATTGCGGCTCGAACGGGATGATCGCAATCGGTTCATCTTCGAGCGCGCTCGCAAAGTCGGGGGCCTTGATCTCGGGCCGCTTCGGCACGCCGACCTGGTTGAGGCAGTACAGCGGACGCCGGTCGTTGGGGCGCGAGGCTTTGAGCGTGTCGATCAGGTTCTTGGCATTGCGCAGGCTGGCAAGCTCGGGCGCGGCGACGATCAGGATGTTGTCGGCGCCGACCAGGATGCGCTTGGTCCAGGCGCTCCAGATATGCGGAACGTCGAGCACGACGCAGGGTACGCTCGAACGCAGCACATCGATGACCGGATCGAAGCTTTCGGCGGAAAAGTCGTATACCCGATCGATGGTTGCCGGCGCCGCCAGCAGGCTCAGATGGTCGCTGCATTTGGACAGCAACCGGTCGATGAAGGCGGTATCGACCCGTTCCGGCGACGACACCGCTTCGGCGATGCCCTGCGGCGGATCCTGGTTGTAATCGAGGCTAGCCGTGCCGAACGCGAGATCGAGGTCGGTGATCACGGCGTCGAGCGCAAGGTCGCGGGCCATCGCCCAGGCGATATTATGGGCGATGGTCGAGGCGCCGACCCCGCCTTTAGCGCCGACCACGGCAACAATGCGTCCGACCGGCTTGGCGTTGGGCGCGCCGAACAACAGGCTCACCGCCCGTACGATGTCGAGCGGCTTGACCGGCGCGATCAGGTATTCGCTGACGCCGCGGCGCATCAGCTCGCGATAGACCGTGACGTCGTTGACATGGCCGATGACGATGACGCGGGTCGCCGCGTCGCACACATGCGAGAGCTGGTCGAGGCTGTCGAGGATGTCATCGCCGCGTGTCTCGGTCTCGACCATAATGACATTCGGCGTCGGCGAGCTGCGATAGGCCTCGATCGCGGCCGCAACCCCGCCCATCTGGACACGGGCATGCGCCTTGATCATGCGGCGGTCCTCGGCCGCGGCCTGAACCGCCGCCGCACTCTCGGCGGTTTCGCAGAAGGCCTGCACCGACACGCGCGGCGTCGGCGCGATGTACTCGCCTTCATCCAACTCGGGCGGTGGCTCGCTCACAGCAACCGCTTGCTGAGGATAGGTGATCATTTGCCGAGGTCGCTGATTTTGGTCTGGTCCGATTTCGGATAGGCGGTCGCGGTTGATTGTCCCTTGCGGTATTTGTCGAGCACAACCGTACGCCGGCCGGTATAGACCGGCCCTTCGCCGCGCGGCTGCACAAGGTCGGCCGGATCGGCGACCATGGCGGCGAAATTGCTCTGGGTCGCGCAACCGAAATTCCAATAGGGTTTGTTGGCGAAATACTCGGAATTGGCGACGCTCGGACCGAGATCGTCGGGCCACAACCCGCAGGGACCGGCCTCAGCCTCCATCTTCGGATACTTGATCCGGATCGTGGCGAGCTTGATCGGATTGTCGGGGTGGTAGGCGAGCATTTGCACGGCATTCGGCGGCAGCCCGGTGGCGCCGAGCAGGATCGACCGGACTTCCGGTACGGTGTCCGCGGCGGCACGCGCGTTCGGCGTGCCAACGGGAACCTCGACGACGAGACCGCCGGTCGCTTCCCGCTTCCAGGTATGGGCGAAAGCCATGACTTCGGCGCGTTGCGTCGGCGTCAGGCCGCCCCGATTGCGGCCGATGAACAGTTCGATCACGCGGTCGCCCTCCTGAATGGAGATCGGATGGCGCAGCCGGACATCGTTCGGGACCTGCGGAAGCCTGTTATTGGGGGCGTAACAGCCGCCGAGTACACCGGCGAGCAGAGCGAAAGCGCAGACACGCATTACTGTTCTGTGCAAGCGGGCGTGCCGCTTGATCGTCGGGTCCGCTCCGGTCATCAACCTCATCTCCTCGTCCCCGCCCCTGCCCCTCAATCGAGGATGAAACCGTACTTGCCGAAATAGGTGCGCTGCGGGTTGGCACTGCCGCTGACACCGTAGATGCGGGTGAGCCGGCCGAGCAGAATCGCCGATGGATCGGACATGTCGGCATAGCCATCATCGGGTCGCGACAGCTTCTTCGGCGCGACCGGACGCACGACATAAGGCGCAACGATCACCATCAGCTCGGTCTGCTTGTTCTGATAGTCGCGGCTGCGAAACAGCGTCCCGAGGACCGGAAGGCGCAGCAGGCCGGGAAGCCCGTTGATCTGCTGCTTGGTCTGCTCCTGGATGATCCCAGCCATGGCGAGCGCACCGCCGGACGGCAGTTCGACCGTGGTGTCGACGCGCCGTGTTCGCAGCGCGGGGACCGTGGTGCCGCCTTCGAGCGTCAGCGCGCCTTCGTTCGACAGCTCGGACACTTCCGCCATGACCTTCAGACTGATGCGGCCCGCCGACAGCACGACCGGCGTGAAATTGAGGCTCACACCAAAATTCTTGAAGGTGATGGCAGGCGTACAAACGGTCCCCTGGCAGCTATAGCTTGTCGTCACCGGGAATTCACCACCGACCAGAAAGGTCGCGCTCTCGCCGGAGATCGCACTGAGATTCGGTTCGGCCAGCGTCCGCATCACGCCGGCGCCCTCCAGCGCCCTCAGCGTTGCGTCGAGCCGCGGCAGGTAATTGCCAAAATTAGGGTTGGCATTGCGATTATAGCCGCCGAGCACCGCATCGATCGCGGTCTCGCTCAGGGCGCCGCTGATGGAGAAGGGATTGGCGGTGTTGAAATCGAGGACGGCTTTCCCGGTGCCTATGGATCCATTCAGATCGATACCGAGTTGCTTGACGATGTTGCGCTGGACCTCGGCCACGGTGACCCTGAGCATCACCTGATCGCGGCCCTTCACCGTGATCGCATTAACCACCTTGGCGTCTTGCCCGACCAGCCGAACCGCGGCGTCATACGCCTGCTGCGCCTCGAGCGGGGTCGCCACCACACCGGTGAGGATCAGGCCGTCGGGGCCGACGCCCTCGATGGCCAGACCATAACTGGGGAACATGCGCTGCAGCAGGGTGCGTACCCCGTTGAGGTCGCGCTTGACGGCGATGTCGAAGCCGGCGATCTGGCCGCCATTGGCGTCGAAGAAGAAGATATTGGTTTGCCCGATGGCAACGCCGATCAGATAGGCACGGCGCGTGGAGCGGATCACCGCATTGGCGATCTTTGGATCGGCAACGAGCACGTCCTTGACGTTGGCCGGCAGGTCGACCACCACCGATTTGCCGATCCCGAGGGCGATGAATTGCAGGCCACCGTCGGACGGCGGCGCTTCGACCACGGGCGGCGGCGGCAGGCCACCGGGATCGGCTGCGTGCGCCTGGTCGGCGACGAGTCCGATGGCTCCCGCCAGCAGTATCCCGATCGCCGCCGCGCGGATCAGCGCTGCTCTCGCCATGTCCCTCCCCTGCCCTCTCGTGTCATTTGGCGGCCGTCGTGCTGGTCACCCCGAAACGCACCATGTCGATGCGTTTGTCGAAACGATCCGTGTCGTCGCTCGCGCGCCTGTTCGGGTCGGCGTCGGCGAGGCTGCGCAGGGCAAGGGAAAGCGAGCCTTCCTGGTGCGCCTGCGCAAGGATTTCGGCTTGGCGCCGCGTCAGCCCGAGCGTCGCCGTCCTGCCGACGACGACTTGCTGGCCGTCCTTTTCTTCGACAACCTGATCGATCGCGAGCACGCGCACGTCGGACAATATCGTTTCGCTGATATGCGATTTGATGCCCGTCGCCTGCTCCGCGGCACGGTCGCGCTGCGACAGGATCACATCGACGCGGTCGTTCGGCAGGATGAAGCCGCCGGCCCCGGTCTCTGGAGAGATTCGCGTGGAGACGGCGCGCATGCCG
This sequence comes from Xanthobacteraceae bacterium, assembly GCA_028282095.1. Lineage (GTDB taxonomy): Bacteria > Pseudomonadota > Alphaproteobacteria > Rhizobiales > Xanthobacteraceae > Rhodoplanes. The sequence continues at coordinate 5,526 of JANQIP010000145.1, forward strand.
GAGGGCAGGATCGCCGCCATGTAGCCCGAGCCCTCAGCCTTGATGAGCTTGTTTGCGCGGATCGGCTCGCCGGTGCTGAATGGCGCCCGCGCGATCGAGCCGGCGTATTTGCTGACGGCATCTGGTTGATTCGACTGGCGGACAAAGGCGTCGCCAGCCGCGCTCACCGGCCAATGCTGCCAGGTCAGGTCGCCTTCGGACAACGCGTGCCCGATGCCGATATCCTTCGCAGCGACCAGGACGCCGACCGTTTCCACCTTCTCCACCCGAACGGGTGGTGGCGGCGGCGCACTGCCCAAATTCGACGCAAGGAGCGCTGCGAGGCCGCCGGCGACGATGGCGACACCGAGGACGATCAGGCGTGCGCTGTTCATACGCTTCACTTTCCACTTGACGCGACGGCGCGGTTGCCGCCCTGCCGCGATATCAGCAGCCAAAGGTCAATTCATGGTTAATGAGGCGTAGCCAAATTGAACTAATGATGCGGCACCAACGCTTGGGCTCGTCTCATGGTGTTGGTGCCGCATCACAAAGTAACGAATTAGCTAGTGTTCCTTACCTGACGGTCCGGAGTCGGACCGGCAGAGAAGGAAACACTAGCGCGCCGCGCTGCGGCTTGCGCGCATCAGGCTGCAGCGGCCATCCACGCCGTCGAGGGATAAACGAGCAGCGCCGCCGCTGCGAGGGCAATGCCATAAGGAATGTCGCCGCCGCTTCGGTGCAGGCGCATGATCCAATCCTGACGCATGAGCACGGCCGGCAGCATGCAATTGCGAAACTGCAGCAGCAGCAGCGTCAAAACCCCGCCGAGCAAGGACGCATAGATCAGGTATTCAAGAAGCGCCGCCCAGCCGAGCCACAGCGCGGTGGCCGCGGCAAGCTTGGCGTCGCCGCCGCCGATCCAACCGAAGGCGAAGAAGGCAAAGCCGACGACGAGGACAAGGGCGCCGGCGCCGAGATGATCGAGGACCGTCGCGAACTCCATCCCGGTCGCTGTCGCGAGCGCGGCGAAGGCGATCACGAGCAGGATCGATACGCGGTTGGAGATGGTCATGGTCAAAAGGTCGCTCGACGCCGCGAATGCCATGAGCGCCGGGAACACTGTGAGCCTTGCCAATTCGATTAGCATCTGTCGTCCCGCATGAGCGATCGCGCTTGTCGTTCGGGTCAGCGCTGAGCGCTGCCGATCATGGGAGTGCTTCGCCAACCTTCTCGGACACCTCGGTGTACATTGTTTCTACGGCGACCACGACCGTGGCCAGCGCGCCGATGATCGCTGTCGAAATTCCCAAGGCGATGAGCCCGTACTCGATGGCCGTGGCGCCCCGATCATCACGCAGGAAACACCGGATAAGCGTCATCATGTGATCGCAGTCCCCTCCGCCCGGCATCCCGATAGGCATCGCACCCCACGCACCTGTAATCGATGAAACTGATCTCTCTCATGGGCAAGCCGCCCGCAGCCTGATGGCCGACGGGCGGCTTTTCCATTTTCGGATTGATACGTCTTGGCCGCTCACTGGGTGGGGGCGGTGCCGCCGGTTTCCGCGTTTTGGAGCGCGGTGCCCACCCGTGTGAACGTGCCTGAGATTTCGCCGCCGAGCGTGGAGATGGCTCCGATGATCGCAACGCCGATGCCGGCGGCAATCAGTCCATACTCGATCGCGGTCGCGCCGGATTCATCCTTAACAAAACGCTTCATAAGGGTATTCATGGGCTGCTCCTTTAAGATCCACTCGCTGTTTGAGCTCGGTCCCACCGCCGTTATGCCCCGGCCGATCTGAACCATGAGCGGGACGGTAACGCGCTGCCTCCTTCAAAAACGTTTACTCGATCTGATAAAGTTGGATCGCAGAGTTCGCCAGTTGATGGAATAAGACTTCTAAGTCGACATAGTATATAATCGGTTATTGCGAACCTTCGAATTGCGGGAAAAGCCTATGACGGCGCCGTATCCGCCGCGATCCCGGATCGGCGTATTGGCGCTTCATTCACCAATTTGCGGTCAACTCGATGCATTCCGTTGCGACCGTGTCGCGGTCGTCGGATCCGGCGTATTGGAGAGTTCCGATGACATCCAAGTTGCGACGACGCTCGATTCCGCGTCTGCCGAACTTTGCGCTTGCGCTTGCCGTGATCGCCGCAATGGCGGCAACACCGGGCATATCGCGCGCGTCCGGCCCGATCGTCGTCATGCTCGATCAAGCGCAGATCATCAAACTGCCGGAGAAGCTGGCGACGATTGTCGTCGGCAATCCGCTTATCGCCGATGTGACGGTGCAATCCGGCGGCATCCTGGTCATTACCGGCAAGGGCTACGGCGTCACCAATTTGATTGCGCTGGATGGCGGCGGCGAGATCATCATGGAGCATTTCATTGAAGTGCAGGGGCCGCCGGACAGCGTCGTGGTCTACCGCGGCATCAATCGCGAGTCCTATAGCTGCACGCCGCTTTGCGAACGCCGCGTCACGCTCGGCGACACGCCGGACTTCTTCAGTAAGACCTTGCAACAGGTCGGCACCCGAGCCGCAAGCGCCCAAACCGGTGGTCGAACGAGCGTCGGCGAATAGCGGAACGCGACCGCTACCCGGCTCACGGCGGGCTTGGCCGAAATCGGCAAATGGTCAATTAAACGCTAATAGCCACACTAAAGCACGATCCGGAAAAGCTGCAGACTTTTCGGAAAAGCTCATGTGACAAGACAAAGAGAGGGAGAGCGCGGTCGATCCAATTCGAGTGACTTTCGCGCTGAAGGAGCAGAGTGACGTATGCTTAATTGACAGCTAACGGTGAAGCTGCTGGTTCGATGGTGGGTTAAAGGGTTCCATAAAAAGAAAAGGGTAATTGTGTCTCGATTGCCAACGACCCGATAAACCTCTTAGGACGCCGATGATGTTCGCGACCATGAAAACAAGGTTCGCCGCGAGCCTTGCGCGTCTGTTCCCGGGCGTCGCACGCCGTTTTGTGCGCCATCAGCGTGGAGCCGCTGCTGTCGAGACGGCGCTGGTGATGTGGCCGTTCATCGCACTGTTGGTGATGACCATGGAGACGGCGTTGGTATTCCTCGCGCAGCAGACCATGGAGAGCGCGGCAGCCGAAGCCAAACGCCTCATCATGACGGGCCAAGCGCAAGGCCACGGCCAGACGCAATGCAAGAGGTTGGATGCAGCCGGCTTCAAGAAGGCGATCTGCGACAAGAACTATTTGCTGTTCGATTGCAACGACGACCTTTACGTCGACGTCCAAACGTTCCCGTCCTTCGGCGGTGTGGACCCCAAGGTGGAGTTTGGCGACGATGGCAAGCCCAAGACCAAATTCCAGAATACCGACGGTGGCGACATTGTCGTTGCCCGGTTGATCTACAACTGGCCGATCATCTCGCCGCTGGCACAAGAGCATCTCGCCCATGCCTCTAGCTCCGGTCGCTGGCTGGTCGCAACCGCAGCCTTCAGCAACGAGCCTTTTCCCGAATGCAAGCCATGAGGATCACAGCCCTCCTTCACGCCGCTCGCTCCGCCCTTCCACGGCTTGGCGCCGATCAGAAGGCCGCCGTGGCGGTCGAGTTCGCGCTGATCTTGCCGGTCATGCTGACGCTTTATATCGGCGGCGTGTCGGTAACGGAAGCGCTCAACATCGATCGCAAGGTCATCGTCGCGGCTCATACCATTGCCGACCTCACCGCGCGCACGGACGAGGTCACCGACGCCATGGGCATCCTCGACGCTGCCGAAGCGGTGATCATGCCCTATCCGTCCGACAAGCTGATGGTGACGGTCACGATCGTGAAAATCGACGAAGACGGCAAGGCGGTCGCCGAATGCAGTGAGACCAAGGGTGGTACGAAAAGATCAGGCGACGTGACGAACGAGATTCCCGATGCACTCAAGAAGTCCGTTGGCGATCTGGTCTGGGGTGAGGCGAGCTATGTTTACGAGCCGACCATCGGCTATGTGATTTCTGGGAAGATCAATCTCTATGAACGCACCTTCATGCGTCCCCGTCAGTCCGAAATCAATTGCTGGTGAAGAACTCATATCTTGTATGGCGCATGATCTGATCCGAAAAGTCTGTCAACTTTTCGGGATCATGCGCTGGCGATCGGCAGCGCGGTCGTCGACTTGATCTTCTCCATCGCGAACCGCGAGGTAACGTTTTTCAGCGGAACGGTGGCGATGAGCTGCTTGTAGAAGCGGTCATAGGCGTGCATGTCGGCGGCGATCACGCGCAGCATGTAGTCCACATCGCCGGCCATGCGGTAGAACTCCATCACTTCCGGCATGGCGCTGACCGTCTTGGCGAAACGGTCAAGCCATTCCTCCGAATGGTCGGCGGTTTCGATCGACACGAAGACGGTAATGCCGAGCCCGATCTTGTCCGGCTCGACGAGGGCGACCCGCTTGGCGATCACGCCTTCGGCCTCGAGTTTCTGAATCCGCTTCCAGCACGGTGTCGATGAGAGACCGACACGCTGGCCGATCTCGGCCACCGACAGCGAGGCATCGTCCTGCAGCAGAGCGAGTATCTTGCGGTCAATGGCGTCCATGCGAGTGGCGCCGGTGCGTGGCGTGCCCATGCCTATAGGCCCTGTCGGCTTGCGGACTGGACGACCTTAAGGAGAACAATTCGGCAATCTATAGCACGAGGCGCCCAGAAGAAGTAAATTCTTCTGCGAAATCGAGTTCTTCGCCGCTTTTGCTACACAAGAACCGCTCCAACTCGGCGCGTGTCGGGGCGGCGGCGCCCCCGCCGAAACGCGTGCATTTGATCGCCGCCACCGCGGCAGCAAAACGCAAGGCGCGAACACCGTCACCCGCTTCGAGCAGCGCAAGCGCGAATGCGCCGTGGAAGACGTCACCGGCAGCGAGCGTATCAATCGCCTCCACCGCGAAAGTCGGGACCTCACCGCCCATGCCGCCGGCACGCCAGAGCACCGGACCGGCACCGTCCGTCACCGCCAGAAAGGCGCCGTCACCATTCTCAAGCCGCAGGAGGCCGGTGGCGGGATCCCCTTCGCCGGTCGTCGCGCTCAACCCCGCCCGCGAAAAGACGCGATGGGTCGCGGCGGTCAACAGCGGATGGTCCGGTGAAGCAAGCTTCTCGATGTCAAGCACCACCGGAAGACCGCGGCGTCGCGCCGCCATGCAGACCGGCGTTGCGAACTCAGGATAATGGTCGTCGGCAAGCACGCCATCGATGCCGGTGACCAGCCGGTCGGGATCGACGGCTTTTGCCACCCGCAGGTCCGAATCGCGGTGATGAGCGATGGTGCGCCCGCCCTGCGCATCGACAAGCACGGCGGACACCGGGGAGATCGTATTGTCGACGCGCAAACAATCGCAGGCGATGCCCTCGCTTGTCAGATCGGCGAGGATCCGATCGCCGATCGGGTCCGCACCGCCGGCGCCACCAAGCGGCCCGGCGAAACGGGCAACGCCGCCGAGCCGCGCAATCGCGATCGCGGCATTGACCGCCCCGCCGCCGATGACCGAAACAAAGCCGCGCGCCGTCGTCTTGCAGTCGCGCTCGGGGTAAGCCTCGACTTGGAAAACATGGTCGAGAACGGCGATTCCAACGCAAAGGATGCGCGGGGGGTGCGGGGGGCGCGGGGCACGGTTCACCTCATCCGTTCCCATCGGAGCCTTCTACCCATGCACGGATGACATTATGGGCGATCGCCCATGGCGGCGGCGTGGTCAAGCCATCGGGATGCCGGCGCGCGAGCATCGCCGCCACCTCGGCGCGCGCGAACCAGCGCAGATCCTCAAGCTCGGAGCGATCGACGGTCAGCGCCGTGGAGAGCGCCTCGACATGACAGGCGATCATCAGCGACATCGGAAACGGCCAGGGCTGCGAGCCGAGATAGCGCACGCTGCCGCACTTGATCCCCGCCTCTTCCTCGGTCTCGCGGCGCACCGCCTCCTCGATGTTCTCGCCCGGCTCGACGAAGCCGGCAAGGCAGGACCACAGGCCGGGTGCAAAACGCGGCTGCCGGCCGAGCAGGCAGCGCTCGTCCGCAGTCGCAAGCATGATCACCACGGGATCGGTGCGCGGGAAATGCTGGGCCGCGCAGGCCGGGCAATCGCGCCGCCAGCCGCCGGCGCTCGATTGCGTGGGTGCGCCGCATACCGAACAGAAGCGGTGACGGGAATGCCAGAGCAGCAACGCCTTAGCCCCTGCGAGCGCCGGCAGATGCGCGGCAAGGACGAGCCCCTGCATGGCAATCGAGCGCAAATCGACGAGCAGAAAGCCACGGGATTTCGCATCATTCGCCGCGCCCGCATCGATTGCGGCCGCCAACCGTCCGGCGCCGTGGTCGAGGCCGAGCAGCACCCGCTCCCGTGCCGCGCCGAGCGCTTCGGCCTCTTCGAGCGTGAACAACGGATCGGCGAGCGATCCCGCCTTTTTCAGGACAATCCGGTCATCGGCTACCACATAGAGGCGGGTTTCGCGGTCGGCCGTGAGCGCGTCACACCAGGCCGCATCGTGGCGCTTTTCCGACACGCGCTCGATCCCGCCACCGGTGAAGGCGAGATGAAGCTTGCCCGCGAAATCGAAATAGCGCGACATCAGTCACTCCCGCGCACTAGTGTTCCGACTCTGACGGTCCGACCCGGACCGTCAGCCCGGAACACTAGCTAATTCGATGCTTTGTGATGCGGCACCAACACAATGAGACGGGCTCAAGCGTTGGTGCCGCATCACTAGCGAACTCCATTTTGATCGAATCGAAATTCGCTCTTACTACCCTGAAGAGGCCGCATTTTCTATGACGAGCCGGCTCCACTCGGACCTGGTTCCCCGGCCGGCTTCGCTGCAAAGGCAAATTCTAATCGGACGCAAGCCATATCCGGCGCCGCAGTTCGCGGATGAAGGCATCGAGCTCGCTCCGATCATGGGTGATCGCCGGCGCCTGTCCCCACACCGGCTTCGGCCAGGCGCTATCGGTAAGGCGACGGGCGATGACATGCACATGCAATTGCGGCACGACATTGCCGAGCGCCGCGATATTGAGCTTGTCACAGGCGGTGACCGCCTTGAGCGCCCGGCTGACGCGGACGATCTCGGTCATCAGTTGCGCCTGCTCGACCTCGTCAAGATCGATCACCTCGCTTGCGCCATGCCGGCGCGGCACGAGCAGCAGCCAGGGATAGTTGGCGTCGTCGACGACAAGCACGCGCGAAAGCGGCAGGTCCCCGATGTTGATCGTATCTCGTTCGAGCTGCGGATGCAGCGACCAGGCGGGCATCGACATGCGCCGACTCTACCGGACGATTGTTCCACTGCAAACGACAGCGGTCGTCTCTTCCACGATTTCGCCGCACCGAGCCCCAGGCTCGCGATAGCACTCCGGTCTCGTACCGTGCGGGCTTTTCCGGACTTGCGATGCGGAGTTTTCCGGATTTGCAGGCTCTACCCAGGATGCTTGGGTGATCCTAGGGGAGTAGAGCGTAAAGGATGCGCATTTGCCGGGCGCGTGAGGCGGAGGGACTAATTCATGCGGCGCGAAACGATCGAGACGAGCTATTTTGCTCGCTTTCACTTCTGTAGCGAGATCATCGTGGCCGAGCGGGACGTTCCCTCCGATCATGATTGCGGCTGGCGCGGCAAGTCCGAGCTGTATCCGCGGCCTTTGAATGACAACCGCTACGAATTCATGATGCGGGTGCGCCGGCCCGCGCGCCGTACCGCACGGTCGCGCCGGGCTGCTTGAACAGCCTGACGCTTTATTCGTCGTTCAATCGGTAGTCCCCAAGCCAAATAGCAGCACGGGGTGGGGCGAAAGCAGGCTGCGAGCTTCGCAGCCTGCTTTTTTATGCCGGCCGGTCGCGCACCATATTGCCCTTGGGCCTTCCGTTCCCGCTTTTCCCCGGCCATGCTTGCATTGCGGTTCCATTCCGCCGATATAGAGATGGGAGGTTGGCGGTGGACGGGCCACTCGCCAACCGGGTCAGGTCCGGAAGGAAGCAGCCCTAACGAGCTCCGGTTCGGGTCGCTCGTCAGCCTCCCACTTCACGCAATAGAGCATGATCCCGAAAAGTTGGCAGACTTTTCGGACCAGATCATGCGACAAAACAAAGAGAAAGAGAGCGCGATTGATTCAACCTGAAGCAATCGCCCTCTAGTGTCTGCGAGGCCGGCCGGACGCTATGAACGACGCCGATTCATCCGGCCGTGTGGCAGGCAGTGACCCACTCGCCGCAGCGTCGACGCCCGAGGCAGAGGTCCGCGGCTATCGCGTGCTCGCCCGCAAATATCGGCCGGCAACCTTTGACGACCTGATCGGCCAGGACGCGATGGTGCGCACCGTCACCAATGCGTTCGCCGCCGGGCGCATTCCTCAAGCCTGGATTCTCACCGGCGTCCGCGGCGTCGGCAAGACGACCACCGCCCGCATTCTTGCGCGCGCACTCAATTACGAGCTGGCGGACGGCTCGGTGACCGGTCCCACGGTGCACATGCCCGCGCTCGGCCTGCACTGCGCGGCGATCATGGAGAGCCGGCACCTCGATGTGATCGAGATGGATGCGGCCTCCCACAACGGCGTCGACGATGTCCGCCAGATCAATGACGCGATCCGTTACGCACCGGTGAGCGCGCGCTGCAAGGTCTACATCCTCGACGAAGTGCATATGCTCTCGGCTCAGGCATTCAACGCGCTGCTCAAGACGCTGGAGGAGCCACCGCCGCATGCGAAGTTCATCTTCGCCACGACCGAAATCCGCAAGGTGCCGATCACGGTCTTGTCGCGCTGCCAGCGCTTCGACCTGCGCCGGCTCGACGCCGCGCGACTGACCACGCATCTTGAGAGCATCGCAGCGCGCGAGCAGGTGAGCGCCGAACCCGACGCGCTCGCCATGCTCGCCCGCGCAGCGGACGGCTCGGTGCGCGACGCGCTCTCGCTGTTCGATCAGGCAATCGCCCATGCCGCCGGACCGGTGCGTGCCGAAGACGTGCGGCAGATGCTGGGACTTGCAGATCGCAGCCGGGTGATCGATCTGTTCGAGCGGCTGATGCAGGGCGACATCGCCGGCGCGCTCACCGAGCTGCGCGATCAGTATGACAGCGGTGCCGACCCTTTGGTCATGCTCAATGATCTTGCCGAGTTCACCCATTTTGTCACGCGCATCAAGGCGGTGCCGGCGCTGGCCGAGGACCGTTCGCTCGCCGAGGCCGAACGCGTGCGCGGACGCGCATTCGCCGCCGGCCTTTCCATGCGCACGCTGTCGCGAACCTGGCAGATGCTGTTCAAGGGCCTTGCCGAGGTGAATGCCGCGGCACGGCCGATCGCCGCCGCCGAGATGGTGCTGGTGCGGATCGCCTACGCAGCCGACTTGCCGGCGCCCGACGAGGTGATGCGCGCGCTGCTGACGGGGAAGACGCCGGCGGGCGGCGGTGCGCCGCCTGCGCGCGAGCCGCCGCGATCCTCGTCAAATCCTGCTTCGCGGCCGCCGCGCGCCGAGCATGTCCCCGCCGAGCGCAGCACCGGACGCCTGTCGACAGCGGCGCAGGCAACCGCCGCCGCACCCGCGCCTGTCGCCGATCCGTCCGACCCGGCGGCCACGCCGGCACCGCGGATGATCGCTTCTTTCACCGATCTGATTGCGCTCGCGGGAGAGCGGCGCGACATCGCGCTCAAATCCATGCTCGAACGCGACGTGCGGCTCGTGCGTTTTGAGGATGGCAGGCTCGAGATCGCCCTCGAGCCGAGCGCGCCCAAGGCGTTGGTCGGCGATCTCGGGCGCAAGCTCGGCGAACTCACCGGGCGACGCTGGATGGTCGTGCTCTCGACCGAGCCTGGCGAGTCCACGGTGAAAGCACAGATGCAGGCGCGTCAGGCCGAGATCGAGCGCGGCGTGCAGGCCGACCCGCTGGTTCAAAGCGTGCTCGCACGCTTTCCCGGTGCGGTCGTCGTCGATGTCCGCGCGCGCGACATCGAAGAATCGGGCTTGCCGGCGATTCTCGACGCGGATGCCGATGAGATCGAGGCAGAGCCGCCGCTTCAGGACGACACACCCGCCTTCGGCGCGCATGCGCAGGCGGACGATGTCGACGATGGCATCTGAGGCTATAAGGCGTTGGGGATTCGAACTTGAGACAACGGTGCTTGCGCACCGCAAACGCCAAAGAGGATCACATGGCGAACATCATGGGCCTGATGAAGCAGGCAGCCGAGCTCAAATCCAAGATGGAATCGATGCAGGCCGAGCTCGACCAGATCGAGGTCGAGGGTTCCGCCGGCGGCAATCTCGTGACCATCAAGATCAACGCCAAAGGCGAGATGAAGTCGGTCTTCATCGATCCTTCGCTGATGAAGGTGGACGAGAAGGAGGTTGTCGAAGATTTGATCGTCGCCGCCCATGCGGACGCGCGGCGCAAGGCCGAGACCTTGGTGCAGGAGAAGGTGCAGGCGCTCACCGGCGGGCTTCCCATTCCGCCCGGCATGAAGCTGTTCTGAACCCGCGGCTTACGACGCCGGCGGCGCCTTTGGCGGTTTGAGCTTGAAGAATCCGACGAACAGAAGAACGGCGAAACCGATTGCCAGCGATGCAAACCGGAACCAGTCGTCGAGATGAAACCAATAGCTCCAATATCCCCAAACGACGGCGAAGATGCCGCCAAAGATCAGCCCCGTTCCGATCGCGGCGTTCGCAAGGTATGCGCCGATGAGAATGGCCAGCGCACCCAACGGGATCGCAACGAACGAGAGCACGCGCGAAAACTCCTTGGCGGCGCGGTTGTACGCTTCCCGGCGCGCCTGCTGCTGTTCTTCGTATGCTTGGCGCTCCGCCTGCGGCGCGTCACGCGCCGGCTGGGTCGTAACCGGGAAAAAATCCCGCCGCTCGGGAGCAGGATGAAATGTGCTCACGCCATAGTAAATGAGTAACGGAAAAACGATGGCGATGCCGAATCCGACCGCAATTTGTCGAGCGAGCATGTTCCCCTCCAATCAATTCAACCCAATGATTCCTTGCAACCACTAGCTTGTCAGGATTTGGAGCGCGGTTGCTTCAGGTTGAATCAAAAACGCTCTCTTTCTCTTTGTTTGGTCGCATGATCTTGTCCGAAAAGTCTGCCAACTTTTCGGGATCATGTTTTAGCGGGCGAAGACAGAAAAATGCCTACCGCTGTTGCTGGACCCGAGATCGAGCGCCTGATCCAGTTGCTGGCGCGCCTGCCTGGGCTCGGACCGCGCTCGGCGCGGCGCGCTGCGCTGCATCTCATCAAAAAGCGCGACCTTTTGATGGCACCGCTTGCAGCCGCGCTGCAAAGCGCGATGGAGAAGATCACGGTCTGCAGCATTTGCGGCAATCTCGACACGCAGAACCCGTGCACGGTGTGCAGCGATCCGCGGCGCGATGCGTCGATCATCGTCGTCGTCGCCGATGTCGCCGATCTCTGGGCGCTCGAACGGGCGCACGCGGTCGCGGCGCGCTATCATGTGCTCGGCGGCACGCTCTCGCCGCTCGACGGCGTCGGGCCGGAGGACCTTACGATCGAGGCGCTGGTCAGCCGCGCCCACGCCCCCGAGGTGAAGGAGATCATTCTCGCGCTCAACGCGACCGTCGACGGGCAGACCACCGCCCATTACGTCACCGATCTCCTTGCCGGCGCCGGCGTCAAGATCACCGGCCTTGCTCACGGCGTGCCGGTCGGCGGCGAACTCGATTATCTTGACGAAGGCACGCTCGCCGCGGCGATTCGCAGCCGCACGGCGTTCTGACCTACCTCGCGGAGCACCGGCCATGATACCGACACGGATAGGGATTGCAGGCCTCGGCGCCATCGGGCGGACGCTGGCGCGCGCGCTCGCCAAGGGCATGCCCGGCCTCGAACTCGGCAGTGTCGCCACCCGCGACCACATCAAAGCGCGCGCCTGGCTCGATCAGGAAGGCATCGCCTGTCCCCTCGTCAAAATCGAGGCGATGCCCTCGCATGCCGATCTTCTGGTCGAGTGCGCGCCGCCGGCTGCGCTGAACGATATCTGCCGACCGATGCTGTCGGCGCGTAAACGCGTGATGGTGCTGAGCGCCGGCGCGCTCCTTTCGCATCCCGACCTAATCGAACTTGCCAAGCACAAGGGCACGCAGATCATCGTCCCGACCGGCGCACTCATCGGGCTCGACGCGGTGACCGCGGCAGCACAGGGAACGATCCATTCGGTGCGCATGGTGACGCGAAAGCCCCCGCAAGGATTTGCCGGCGCCCCTTACCTGATCGAGAACAATATCGCCGTCGAAGGGCTGACCGAGCCGACCTGCATTTTTTCCGGCAATGCCCGCGCGGCGGCCTTGGCGTTTCCCGCCAATGTCAATGTGGTTGCCGCATTGTCGCTCGCCGGCATCGGTCCCGACCGGACCATGATCGAGATCTGGGCCGACCCAACCGTCACGCGCAACTGCCACTCGATCGAGGTCGATTCCGATTCGGCGTGTTTTTCGATGTCGATCGAGGGCATACCCTCGGAGAATCCGCGCACCGGCCGGATTACTGCGCTATCGGCGCTCGCCGCACTCGCCAAGCTGCATGCCCCGCTACGCGTCGGCACCTGATCGGTGCCATTGCACGCCGATTCAACAGACGTTATTCTGCGCAGATTGTTCATGGTCTGTAGGGTGGGTCAGGCGCGCAGCGCCGTAACCCACCAAAGCAGTCGGCCGACCATAGGAACAGCCTTGATGTTGACGGTGGGCCACGCGCCTTCGGCGCTAGCCCACCCTACGCGCTTGTCTCATCGTGTTGGCTGCACCACAAGAAACAGGGCCCCACTTGCGCGGGAACGAACGGACCATGCCTAGTAATGCGGGCGCTGCCACCAGATCCGCGGCTGGGTTCGCCGCGTACGCCTAGGACGGCGTCGCGTCCGCCGCCGCCGCGAGCGCCGCGGCTTCGATGACGTCGCCCCGCCCGGCGTCGCGATGAGGCCGAGCCGGCGCATCGCCGCTTCCGCCGCGCGCTCGCCCGACTGCCAGGCGCCGCCGACCGTGCCCCACAGCGTTTCGTGCACTGCCTCGCCGGCGAACCAGACGCGACTGCGCCAAGGCGTCATCAGCGCTTTGCGCGCCGACTGCCCGCCCGGCGCGGCCGCCGAGAACGCGCCGAGAACGTACGGAACGTCGTTCCAGCGCGTGGCGTAAACCCGCTGCACCGACCGCCGCACGCCCGAACCATAGAGATCGGCCAGCCAGTCGAGAACGAAAGCGACCATCTCCTGCTCGCCGTATTGAGCGAGCTCACGGCCGAATTTGCCGGCAATATCCACCACGCTGAGCTGCGTGCCGGAGATATTGGTGAGCATCGCGGCGGTACGGGCGCTGTCCGACTTCTCAAAGATGAGCTCGTCGGCCTGCGGTCCGAACGGAGCACCGGTCACCGCAAGGGCGACATGGTCATAGCTGCCGGGGCGGAGCTGATCGATCGCATCGACATATCGCTTTGGCAGGTTGGGATCGAAATTGATCTTGTTGGCCGCGAGAACGCCGGTCGAGGCGGTGACGATCACAGCCCTCCCGACGATCGTGCCGTTCGGCGTCTCGACCCTCACCCGGCCGCGGCGCCAGGTCTCAATACGGGTCGCCGGCGTCGACAGGCGGATCGGCAGCCCCTCCGCCAGTCGCGCGAGCAGCGTCCCGAAACCTTGCCGGCAGAACGCGCTGGTATCGCGTTCCTGTGACTTGGCGAAATCGACTGCGGAAACCTCGCTCAGATTCTTGGCGCAACTGAATGGGCCGAGCAAGAATTCGATGGTACTGCGCCAGTCGCCGAGATCGGCCGGCAGCGCCTCCGCGCACGAGATATCGGCCTTTCCTTGCGCGGCGTCGTCGATCGAGCGATTGGCGCGAACCAGCTCCGAAAGACAATCTTCAAGCTCGCCCTCGCGGGCATAGCGCCGGCCGACGCGGATCCTCTGGCCCGGCGGCGCTTCATAGACATCGAGCCCGGTCGCGCCGGCAAGCTTCGCCAGCGGATTGATCTCCGGCGAGTGAATCCAATGGGCACCCAGATCGAGCGGTACGCCGAACAGCCGCGTATCGGTAATACAGCGCCCGCCGATCCGATCCGCGGCCTCGATCACGACAAAGCTGCGCTTGGCCGCGGCAACGCGGCGCGCGGCGGCGATGCCGGCGGCACCCGCTCCGACGATCACAATGTCGACCTCGTCCGAGCTTTTCGCTGACGCCCAGCGCGGGGCGGAGGCGAGCGCGGCAGCGCCGACAAGAAAGGAACGGCGGCTTATGAGCGGCATGATAGAAGCAGCGGTCCTCCTTGAGCGCGGTAACTTGCCCCAACGGCACTGTCGGCGCAAATCGCGCAGACCCGCTTCGCACAAACATCTGCGCGACCGGGCGTTCCGATAGACGCAATTCGCGCTCTTGCCGCCGCGGGCGCCCATCGATACCTCATTCGGCCGAGATCATCCGGGGTTACTGATGCTGAAAGCCGCATTCAAAGCACTGTCGCAAATGGTGTCGCCGCCGTTCCGCGCGGTGCTGCTGAAATCGGTCGGGCTCGCAATCGTGTTCCTCGCGGTCTTCGCGATCGGCTTGTACGGACTCTTGGACTGGCTCGGCGACGAAGGCGTGACATGGATGGAAGGCGCGATCGGACCGGCCGCGCAGCGCCCGCTCGCCATACTGGCGTGGATCGCGGCGATTGCGATCGGCATCGGCCTGTTCGCCGGCGCGATTTTCCTCATGCCAGCGGTTACCTCGCTGGTCGCGGGGTTCTTCGCCGACGACATCGCCGCCGAAGTCGAACGCCTGTATTATCCCGACGATCCACCGGGAATCCCGGTGCCGGTCGGCTATGCGACCATCGAAGCAATCAAGACCGCGCTGCTCGCGCTGGCGATCTATCTGTGCTGTCTGCCGTTCCTGCTGTTGGCCGGACTTGGCGCCGTCATCTTCTTTGTGGCCACCGCCTATCTCCTCGGCCGCGAGTACTTTCTGATCGCCGCCCTGCGGCTGCATCCGATTCTCTCCGCCAAAGCGCTGTGGCGGGCGCATCGCTTGGAGATCTTCTACGCCGGGCTCCTGATCGCCGCCTTTGTCGTGATCCCGATCGTCAATCTCGCAACGCCCCTATTCGCGACCGCCTTCATGGTGCATGTCCATAAACGCATCGCCAAAAGAGCCGTGTGACGCTGACACAACAACGCACATCCTCCTGAGACCTGCCGCCATCCAGCGATGCGCGCGACGATTGAACAAATCTCATTAACGGAAACGAGAGAGCGTCTTTGTAGGATCGAGTGCCGTCAAGGCTCAGGCGGGGGGATACTCGCGCGCCAGATGCGAAGAGGCGAAGGATGCTGACCGCTGATCCGGCAAACGCGCGTTCCGTTACATCTGATCGAATCGATCAATCGCTCGGCCGGGTCCTTTCCGTGCGCGGATCCCAGGCCGGCATCGGGCTTCATCACTGCGATGAGGGCGGCGCCCGCGCCACGGTCGGACGTTTTCTCGGCATTCGCTGCGGGCCGGCCTATTTGATCGGCGTCGTCACCGAGGTCACGATCGAGACATCGTCGAGTGCGCGCGAGCAGGGGTTCGTTGCGACCGCCCATCTCGATCTTCTGGGCGAGATCAAGAATGATACCGCCGGGCAGGCACGTTTTTGCCGCGGCGTCACCGAATACCCGGTGATCGGCGACCCGGCGCATCTGATCGAAGGCAAGGACCTGCGAACCATCTACGAGATATCCGGCAGCAACACGATCGAGATCGGACAGTTGCAGCAGGATGAGACGATCGCCACCTGCGTTAATATCAACGACATGCTGAGCAAGCATTTTGCCGTGCTCGGCTCCACCGGCGTCGGCAAGTCGAGCGGTGTTGCACTGATTCTACAGCAAATTCTTGCCGCCCGACCGGACCTTCGCATTTTCCTCCTGGACGCGCATAACGAGTATGCCCGCTGCTTCGGCAAACGCGCGCAGGTGTTAAACCCCGGCAACCTGAAGTTGCCGTTCTGGCTGTTCAACTTCGAGGAGATCGTCGACGTCTTCTTCGGCGGCCGGCCGGGGATCGACGAAGAGGTGGAGATCCTCGCCGATGTCATTCCCGCTGCGCGGGCGAACTACCTTCAGTATCGCACCGGCAACGCCGAACGGCATGTTCTACGCCGACTTGACCCCCGTATGGCCGGCTTCACCGCCGATACGCCGGTGCCTTATCGGCTCGCCGACCTGATTGCGCTGATCGACGAGCGCATGGGCAAGCTGGAGAACCGCTCATCGAGGCTAACCTATCACAAGCTCATTTCGCGCATCGAAATGGTCGCCAACGATCCCCGCTACGCCTTCATGTTCGAGAATGCGAATGTGGGCGGCGACACCATGGCGGAGGTCATCAGCACGCTGTTCCGGCTGCCGCCAAACGGCCGGCCGATGACCATCATGCAGCTTGCCGGATTCCCCGTCGAGGTCGTCGATTCGCTCGTCTCGGTGCTTTGCCGCATGGCATTCGATTTCGGCCTATGGAGTGACGGCGCCGCTCCGCTCTTGTTCGTTTGCGAAGAAGCGCATCGCTATCTGTCCGCGGATCGCAAGGTCGGTTTCGGCCCGACACGTAAGGCACTGTCACGCATCGCCAAGGAAGGACGCAAATACGGGATTTTCCTCGGACTCATCACCCAGCGCCCGGCCGAGCTCGATCCCACCATCATCTCCCAATGCAGCACCTTGTTCGCCATGCGCATGGCGAACGAACGCGACCAGGCGCTGTTGCGATCGGCGGTGTCGGACGCGGCCGCCAATCTGCTCGCCTTCGTGCCCTCGCTCGGCACCCGCGAAGTGCTCGCGTTCGGCGAGGGCGTCGCCTTGCCGACCCGCATGCGATTCAAGGAGGTGCCGACCCATTCGCTGCCGAAGAGCGAAGCGGTCGGCCGCATGAACGTCAATCCGGTGCACGGGTTCGACCAGTCCTTCATTGCCTCCGTGCTTGATCGATGGCGCAACGCCACCAGCACCGGCTCAAAAGACGACGCCATGTTCGGTGCCGACGACTTCTCCTCGGCACCCCCGACCAGCCACGGGCTCGATCCCGACCGCTTCAAGATTCTGAAGAAGCCGCTGTCAGCATGATTCCGAAAAGCTGGCAGACTTTTCGGAAGGGATCATGCGAAAGAACACGGAGCAATTAGCGCGCGACTGATTCAACCTGAAGCAATAGCGCTCTTTCGCACTCTCCTGTGGGGCAGCCACCGCCGGGATGTGCCACCTCGTCAGTTGTTCACGGTGCTTTGGTTATCGGCGAGGGGCTCCACTTTCCGGTCAGAGCGTCGGACTTCGGCGCGTAGAGGCGCATGGTCAGGTTGAATGGCCCTTTCGGTGCCGGCAGCCAGTTCGCTTCTTTGTCGGTCCCCGGGTTCTTGTTCTGGATGTAGAGATCGAGCGAGCCGTCGTCGTTGTACTTGAACGGCATCCAGCTCGACACAGCGAAACGTTCGATCGAATTCGCCACCTGGAAACCTTGCGGGTCGTAAAGAGTGATCGACCAAAACGCCTCGACAGGCGGCAAATTGTCCTTGTCGAAGTGGATGATGTAATTATTGTTGCCGTCGAGAGGCTTGCCGTCCTTGTCGCCGAGACTGAGGGGATAGATGGAATCCTCAGGCACGTTGGCGCCGAGCCCCTGTTGCGCGATGATGGCACGCTTGAGATAGTAGTTGCCATAGACGCCCATAGTGTCGGTATTCATCGACCAGTGGTTCACGACCCGCGCCAGCGTCGGCAGCTTCCATGCCATGAGCTTCTGCGCATCCTCGGGTGCGCTCGCGAGTCCCTTCTTAACTAACGCATCGACCTTCTCGATGTCGAAGCTCTTGCCGGGCTCTATGCCGATCCGCTTCATGCGCGCGATGATCGGCTGATCGGTGAAGTGCGGCTGGTGCAGCTTGAGCAACTCGGCCGCGTAGGCGAAGAACTGCCCCGCCGGCATCTTATCGACCTGTTCTTTCGGCGGCGTCTTCATGTCGACGGCCGGATCGATTCTCGTGGGCGCGGGCTTCCAGTCGTCGTTGCCGATCTGTGACAGCGGCATGAGCGTCAGGCCGGCCTGGATTTTGTGAACCGCTTCATAGTCCGTCGGCCCATCCGTCTTGATGCGGCCGATGATCCACACATAAGAGGTCGATGCCTTGATCTGCGTGATGCCGGCGGGAACCGTGCCGGTCCAGCCCGGCGGCGTCACAAGGAACGTCTGCGCTTCGGTTCCCGTTGTGCGCCATCCCGGCGAAGCGAACACGTCGGTCCACATATCAAGCATGGGAAGAAGGTAGTAGCGGCCGTCTGTACTCGGCACCGAAACGACGATGGGTTCTTCTGTGAGGTCGAGCCAGGCAGAAGAGTAGAGCGTGTCGAAGTTGGGCCGGACCACCGTCTTCATCTCTGCAGTGGGATAAGCACCAACATTCACGAAGACATTCATCGGACCTTTGAACGCGTTCACAGCTTGAACATTTGTGAACTGGAGCCGCGTCAGGTCCATGGTGACGAGCGGATAGAAATAAAGATAGGCGTCGACGCCGATCGCGTGCGCCTCTTCTTGAGTGACTGCAGGCGCCTCGGCGCGGCCCGCAGAAAGCGAAAACGGGGAAAAGAGCAGCGCGAGGGTCAGGACAATGACATGTTTCATGACCCTTGAACGCCCGCTGCGGCGCTTGGTTTCATGCCGGCCGCCTGATCTTCCGTAGCAGCCCCCAGCCGGCCACCGATGCCAGCGCAAGCGAGAGCAGGAAATTGTAGCCGGCGAGCGAAAGCCCCGCGAGCCGCCACTTGGCCTCGTCGCAGCGTATGACCGACATCGCCTGTATCTGTTGCATGAGGCTGCCGGCATCGCTGAAGTCCGCGATCTCGCCGCTGCAGTCGGCAGGTCCGGGCCACCATTTCCACTCGACGCCCGCGTGATAGCCGGCAAGCCCCGCCGCCGCCAGCAAAGTCAGAGCAAGTCCGGCAAGCGCGCCGGCCGTCAGCCATCGCGGCGCCTGCTTCAGTGCCATTGCCGCCGCGACCAGGCCGAGCGGCACGGCAATCAAGTGGGGAATGCGCTGCTCGATACATAGCGAGCAAGGCGGAACATTCAGCACGTGCTCGAACACATAGGCGCCGGCAACAAGGGCGGCGGAGCCGGCGGCGACGACAATGGCGGCCAAAACGGCGGGCGCCCGCATCATGGTGCGACCGAGGCCCGCCACCGACGCCTCTCCAAACTTCGATTCGCTGATATTGACAGTCATGCCAGCGTTCCGACTTCGCGGGCCCGATCTGAGACCGTTCGGCCCGGATTACCAGTGTTCCTTACCTGACGGTCCGATCCCGGACCGTCAGGTAAGGAACACTAGCTAATCGGTTACTTTGTGATGCGGCACCAATACAATGAGACGAGCCCAAGCGTTGGTGCCGCATCACCAGAGCGCGATCCATTCAGATTGAATCGATCGCGCTCGATTTCTCTTTGTTTTGTCGCATGATCTTGTCCAAAAAATCTGCCAACTTTTCGGGATCATGCTGCGGCGTGACACCAACCGAAGCGACCAACCCAATCGCGGGCGACGCATCACGGCGTTTCGACGGAAAAATGCAGCGAGATTACGGCCGTTTAATCCACGACTGGCCTGTGAGCAGCTACACGTCAAAAGCAAAATTGCTCCAAATTCGCGCCTTGCCTATGGCATATTGAGCACGACGCGATCAACGATTCCGGCACGATCCGGCGAATCCGGTACGATCCGGCGAAAGCGCGACACACATGCCATCCGAACGCGACATCGACCCTTTCAAAGTCTCCTCGCCCCGCATCTATCTGTTTCGGATGCTGATATTCCTCGTCCTCGGCATCCTGCTGGTGGTCATACTCCACCGCCAGATCTGGACGGCGTTTCTTGCCAATCCCGGCCTCAACGGGCTCATCATCGGCGTGCTCCTGATCGGAATCCTTTTGTCGTTCCGCCAGGTGCTGCGCCTGTTCCCCGAGGTCGCCTGGGTGAACGGCTTCCGCCTTGCCGATCCCGGCCTGCGGGTCGAGCGTTCGCCCGTCCTGCTCGCACCCATGGCCGTGATTCTTGGCGATCGGATGGGCCGCATGGCCCTCTCGACCCAGGCCATGCGGGGCATCCTCGATTCGATTGCCAACCGCCTCGATGAGGCGCGCGACACCTCGCGCTATATGACCGGGCTCCTCGTGTTCCTTGGCCTGCTCGGCACGTTCTGGGGCCTGATCGAGACGATCGGCTCGGTCGGCAAAGTGATCGATGGGCTGCAGGCCGGCGGCGACGCAACGGCGATGTTCACCGCGCTGAAGGAAGGCCTTGCCGCTCCGCTCGGCGGCATGGGCATCTCGTTTTCCTCCTCCCTGTTCGGTCTTGCCGGTTCCCTCGTGCTCGGCTTCCTCGACCTGCAGACGAGCCAAGCGCAGAACCGGTTCTACACCGAGCTTGAAGATTGGCTGGCAACCACGGTGCGCGATCTTGGCGTGGCGGCGGCGCCGGCCCAGCCCACGCAGCCGCAGCTCGGAAGCGAAGTCCGCGCGGCACTCGATCGGCTGCGCGATTCGCTCGGGGACGCGGGATCGAGCAAGGCTGCCACCCACGCAATGGCCAATCTCGCCGAGGCGATCCAGAGCCTCGTCCAACACATGCGCACCGAGCAACAAATGCTGCGCGATTGGGTCGAGGGACAGGCCGAGCAGCAGCGCGAGGTCCGGCGGCTGCTCGAAATCCTCGCGAGCGAACCGGCAGAAAGAACGTAAGATGGCGCTCTCCCGCACGCGCCGCGATCGCGGCGTCGACTATTGGCCGGGCTTTGTCGACGCGCTGTCGACGATCGTCCTCGGTATCATCTTTCTACTCACGGTTTTCGTGATCGCGCAGTTCTTTCTATCGCAGGAGGTGGCCGGCAAGGACACGGCTCTGGAGCGCCTGAACGCCCAGATCGCCCAGCTCACCGAACTCCTGTCGCTGGAAAAGGTAGAGAAGGTCAGCCTTGAGGACGATTTGGCGCGCCTGCGCGCGAGCCTTGCCGGCGTGGAGAGCGAACGCGACCGGCTCAAGGCGGGGGCAGGCTCGGGCGGCCTCCTGGAGCAGCTCGGCGCGGCCGAAGGCAAGGCGACGGAGCTGTCCATTGAGCTTGATACCGAGAAGCGGGCGACGACCCGCGCGCTCGCCCAGGTGGAGCTGCTCAACCAGCAGATTGCAGCGTTGCGCCGCCAACTCAACGCGCTGGAAGCTGCACTCGAGGCCGCCGAGGCCAAGGACAAGGACTCGCAGTCGCGCATCGCCGATCTCGGCCAACGGCTTAATGTCGCGCTGGCGCAGCGCGTGCAGGAGCTATCGCGCTATCGCTCGGATTTTTTCGGTCGCCTGCGCGCCATCCTTGGCAACCGACCCGAGATTCGCGTTGTCGGCGACCGCTTCGTGTTCCAGGCTGAGGTCTTCTTCGATACGGCCCAGGCCCGCCTGCGTCCCGAGGGCATCAAGGAACTCGACAAGATGGCGGCGGCGCTGATCGACCTCGAACAGCAGATCCCGCCGGATATTCCCTGGGTGCTGCGGGTCGACGGTCACACCGATATCCGCCCCATCGCCAGCCCGCAGTTTCCATCCAACTGGGCGCTCTCTGCCGCCCGCGCGATTTCCGTCGTGGAGTATCTCGTGAGCAAGGGTGTTTCGCCACAGCGGCTGGTCGCCGCCGGTTTCGGCGAGTTCCAACCGCTCGATCCCGGCCTCACCGAGGAGGCGTTCCGCCGCAATCGCCGGCTCGAACTGAAGCTGACCGGCCGTTAGAGCCCGATCTTATCCGAGAAGTCTGCCAACTCTTCTGGATCATGCTTTAGGGTCTTGCCGCGCCGTCGGCGAGAGGCGAACATGCGCGCTGATGCTGAAACACTTCACGGTGCGCCATTACGAACGCGAAGACGAGGACGCCGCGATCGAGCTGTGGCGGCGGACTTGGCAAGCCGCCTATCCGGGAGCCGATTTTGCCGCCCGCGTGCCCTGGTGGCGCGAGCGCTGGCGGCGCGAATTGGTTCCGGTCTCGGCGGTCACGGTTGCCGAAGCGGACGGGAAGATGGTCGGCTTCGTCACCATCGAGGAAAGCGGCTATCTCGACCAGATCGTGGTGGCGCCGGAGGTGTGGGGCTCGACCGTGGCGGCGGCGCTGCTCGACGAGGCAAAGACCGTCGCAACGAACGGCATCGACCTCCATGTCAACAAGGACAATGTGCGCGCCATCCGCTTTTACGAGAAGCATGGCTTTTTTGTCGGCGGCGAGGACGTCAACCCGAACTCGCAATCGCCGATCGTCATGATGTGCTGGCGGCCGAACAGTCCCGCCGACGCCGCTTATTGGTGAGCGCGGGTCTCCACCGAAGCCGTCAGCGGACGTCGTGCAACAGCGGGAATCCCCCTTGGCGATGCACCTAGAGCGCGATCCACTCAGATTGAATCGATCGCGCTCTATTTCTCTTTGTTTTGCCACATGATCTTGTCCGAAAAGTCTGCAACTTTTCGGGATCATGCTCTAGTTCCCCGCTTTCGCGGGGACGAACGCACGAGTGCGCGATTGCTTCAGGTTGAATCAACCGCACTCCTGCTCTTTTTTTTTCTAGTCGCGTGATCTCATCCGAAAAGCCTGTCGACTTTTCCGGATCATGCACAAATAGCACGGATTCCGGGTTCGCCGGTTCGCGGCGTCCCCCGGAATGCCGGAACGACGGCGACTCTACGCGGCGGGCGGCAGCGCGCGCCGTGCCGGCCAGGCGGCCGCCTCGCGATTGCGGCCCTTGCCAAAGCCGCCCGCTGCGCCGGTGACGATCGCGGCGCTTTCCGCGGCGCGGCGCTTGAGGTCGGAGACCTCATCGCGCGAACGGCGAAGCTCCGCCCTGAGCGCGCGGGCGCGGCGCCGCCATCGGGCCTGCTTGAGCCAAGCCGCGAAGCCCCCGATCAACACGCCGATGATCACGAGTGACAACACGAGCAGGAACAGAGGAACCTGGATCGAGTAGACCGGATCGCCGGTATTGATCGGATCGAGCGAGATGGTCACGGGACCGCGGTTGGCCACCGCCAATGCCACGAGGACGACCGCGAATGGAACGAGAATGAGGATTGTGAGCGCCTTGCGAATCATGACGATTGGGCAAGCGGTGCGTCACCGACGTCTTCATCGACGCGGTTCAGCCGCTCGCGCATCTCCTTTCCGGTCTTGAAGAAGGGAACGCATTTCTCATCGACTGCGACATGGGTGCCGGTGCGGGGATTGCGTCCGGTACGCGCCGGCCGCTGTTTCACCGAGAATGCGCCGAACCCACGCAGTTCGACCCGATCGCCCCGCGCAAGCGCGGCGGTGATCTCGTTCAGGATCGCGTTGACGATGTTCTCCACATCCCGCTGATAAAGGTGCGGGTTTTGTGCGGCAATACGTGCAACCAGTTCCGATTTGATCATCTGTCGTTTCCGCCGATCAACGACACGACCGTTTGTTTGAGGCGTTTTTCGGCAAAGCCTGCCCTCAGACCCGTCCGGGGGCGCGATTTGGCTCACCGAAGAAACGCGATCACGAGATGACAAATAGCGCGAAATCCGATTCGGTCAGAACGGAATTCGCTCCGAGACCAAACTGAGCTGCGACCGCCGGCCCCAAACGTCCGCCGCTCAGTTCGCAGGCTGAGGGTGCCAAAGCGCTAGAAGACCGTCAAGGTTAAGCCGTTCAAACGCTTGGACCGCGGCGACCTCCTTGATCCGGCGGGCGAGCGCCTCGAAGCCCAGGCTGTGGAAGAATGCCGTTCCGACATGCAGGAACGACAGATCGGTGATGCGCGAACGCAGGTCCCAGTCGCGTACGGGCAGCTTGGCATCGACCCCCTTCGTCTTGACCAGCCAGTCGACGGCGGCCTGTTCATAGCCGACCGCATCGACCAATTTGAGGTCGAGTGCCTGCCGCCCGGTGAAGACCCGGCCGTCGGCCACGCGCGCAAGCGCTTCGCCCTTAAGACCGCGCCGCTCGCTCACCATCTCACGGAACCAGGCATAGGAATCCAT
Organism: Xanthobacteraceae bacterium; assembly: GCA_028282095.1. GTDB lineage: Bacteria > Pseudomonadota > Alphaproteobacteria > Rhizobiales > Xanthobacteraceae > Rhodoplanes. Next base: position 29,563 of record JANQIP010000145.1, read on the forward strand.
GACCAGCGACCGGATCGCCTCGCGTGCCTCGGGCGTGGTCGGCTCGAACAAATTGGGCACCGCCTTAAGCGGCGTCGACTTCACCTCTTCGACGGTAACGCCTAGCTTGTCGAGCAATCCGCCGACCTTCGGATATTGGAACAGCACGCCGATCGAGCCGACGATCGAGTTGCCCTGCGCCACGATGTGATCGCCGGCCATGGCGGCAATATAGCCGCCGGACGCCGCGACACCGTCGACCACGACGGCCATCGGCTTGCGGTCGGCGACCTTGCGCAGCGCCGTGTGGAGCTGCTCGGCGCCGGCAGTGGTCCCGCCGGGACTGTCGATATGGACGATGACGGCGCGGGCCTTGCGCGATTTTGCCAGTCGCTCCAATGCTTTGACCCGATCGATGTCGCCCCTTATGATGCCGCTAATGCTGATGCGAGCGATCTGTGCAGATAACGGCTCGGTGAGCGCTATCCCGCCTCGCCCGCGCAACGCCGCCGCCGCAGACACGACTGCGACAATGGCGACCACGACCGCCACCACCCGCCAGAAGGTGAGCTTGCGCCGCATACGGCGGCGATCGACGATGGAGTCGGCATCGAGCGACATCGTCATCTCCTCGAATGAGGGTGCATGAGAGCGCGATCGCTTCACTTCTGATCGATCGCGCTCATCTTCTCTTTGTTTGGTCGCATGATCTGTCCGAAAAGTCTGGAAACTTCTCGGAATCATGCTCCGCCTTCCGTTCATTCCCGCGAAAGCGGGAATCCCCTTTGGCGGTGCGTCTGGTTCCCCGCTTTCGCGGGGACGAACGGACTGTTGAGCGCGATCGGCTCAGATCAAACCGATCGCGCCCTTCATGTCATTGCTTCATCGCACGATCTGGACCCGAAAAGCCTGGGGACTTTTCGCAGATCATGGGCTAGTCCTTCTTCTCGTTCGCTCGTTTGAGCGCAGTGCCGAGAATGTCGCCCAGCGTCGCGCCCGAATCCGACGAGCCGTATTGCGCGATCGCCTCCTTTTCTTCCGCCACTTCCAGCGCTTTGATCGAGACCTGCACTTTGTGCGACTTGCGGTCGAGCTGGGTCACGCGGGCGTCGACCTTCTGCCCGACGGCGAATCGGTCCGGCCGCTGCTCGGAGCGCTCGCGGGCGAGCTCGGAGCGTTTGACGAAAGCCGCAAGATCGGTGCCGAGCAGCTTGACGTCGATGCCGCCTTCCTTGACGTCGGTGACCTCGCAGGTGACGACCGCGCCCTTGCGCACTTCGCCGCTCGCCTCCGCGAACGGATCGCCTTCGAGCTGCTTGATGCCGAGCGAGATGCGCTCCTTCTCGACATCGACGTCGAGCACGATGGCGCGGACCTTGTCGCCCTTCTTGAAGTCGTCGATCACCTGCTCGCCCGGACGTTTCCAGTCGAGGTCGGACAGATGCACCATGCCGTCGACCTCGCCGTCGAGACCGAGAAAGAGGCCGAACTCGGTCTTGTTCTTGACCTCGCCTTCGACCACCGAGCCGGGCGGATGCTTCTCGACAAACACCTCCCAGGGGTTGCGCATGGTCTGCTTGAGGCCGAGCGAAATGCGCCGTTTGACCGGATCGACCTCGAGCACCTGGACCTCGACCTCTTGCGAGGTGGAGACGATCTTGCCCGGATGCACGTTCTTCTTGGTCCAGGACATCTCGGAGACGTGGATCAAGCCCTCGATGCCGGGCTCGAGCTCGACGAAGGCGCCGTAATCGGTGATGTTGGTGACCCGCCCGGTGAGGCGCATGCTGACCGGATATTTCGCCTCGATGCCCTGCCAGGGATCGGGCTGAAGCTGCTTCATGCCGAGCGAGATGCGGTGGGTCTCGTGATTGATCTTGACGATCTTCACCTTGACCTGCTGGCCGATGGTCAGCACCTCGGTCGGGTGGTTGACGCGCCGCCAGGCGATATCGGTCACATGCAGGAGGCCGTCGATGCCGCCGAGATCGACGAAAGCGCCGTAGTCGGTGATGTTCTTGACGACGCCGTCGATGACCTGCCCCTCTTCGAGGTTCTGCACCAGCTCCTGACGCTGCTCGGCGCGGGTCTCCTCCAGCACGGTGCGGCGGGAGACGACGATATTGCCGCGCCGCCGATCCATCTTGAGGATCTGGAACTGCTGCGGCGCGTTCATCAGCGGCGTCACGTCCCGGATCGGCCGGATATCGACCTGGCTGCGCGGCAGGAACGCCACCGCCCCGTCGAGGTCCACGGTGAAGCCGCCCTTGACCTGGTTGAAGATAACGCCCTGAACTTTCTCGTTGTTCTGGAAGGCACGCTCGAGCTTGCCCCAGCTTTCTTCGCGGCGCGCTTTGTCACGCGAGAGCACCGCCTCGCCGAGCGCGTTTTCGACCCGCTCGAGGTAGACCTCGACGGTATCGCCCACCTTGATTTCATTCTGCCGGCCGGGCCCGGCGAATTCGCGGAGCGGCACGCGCCCCTCGGTCTTCAATCCCACGTCGATGACGGCGAGGTCCTTTTCGATCGCAACGACGGTGCCCTTGATGACGGATCCTTCCTGCATGTTGCCATGGTTGAAGGACTCCTCGAGCATCGCGGCGAAATCTTCGCGCACCGGCGCGCTGACGGATTGGGCAGTCTGAGCCATGAATTCTCCGTAACGGGACGACCGGCGGGCTTGTGTCAAACGATCCATCAACCGTTCGGGCCGAAGGCCCCGTAGACCTTCGGCTGCCGCCGACATCGCGGCGGGCCGGCCCGATCAACCGAACGGTCGGGACGATGGTTAGTTCCGAGTGCCGCGGCCTCTAGGACGCGCGGGAGCAAAGGCCTCTCGGTGTCGGCCGCAAACACAAGGTGCGGGCGCGGCAAACGTCAAATTCGCCATACGGATTTAGGCCAGACGGCGAATGCGGCGTCACCTTGCTCGGGCGGCTTCGACGATATCGACGGCAGCCCGGAACGCGGCGTCTATATCCAAATGTGTGGTATCGAGCAAGTGCGCGTCGGCCGCCGGTTTGAGGGGAGCGGCCGCGCGGTTCATATCGCGCTCGTCGCGCCGGATGATGTCGGCAAGGATGGTCGCTTCGTCGGCCGGCGCCCCGCGCGCGGCAAGCTCCAAGGTGCGCCGGCGCGCGCGCGCTTGAGGCGTCGCCGTGACAAAGAGCTTAACCTCGGCATTGGGGCAGATCATGGTGCCGATGTCGCGGCCGTCGAGCACGGCGCCGGGCGCGGCCGACGCAAAATCGCGCTGAAACGCGACCAGCGCCGCACGCAACTCCGGGATGGCCGATACGACCGAGGCGGCCTCGCCGATCGCGTGGCTCTTCAGGCGGTCATCGAGACATGCCGGATCGAGCTGCCGGGCGGCCGCAAGCGCGTGGGCGCGGTCTTCGAGCGGATGTCCGGCATCGAGCAGCGCCTTCGCCACCGCACGATAGATCAGGCCGGTGTCGAGATGGCGCAGCCCGAAATGGGCGGCGAGGCGCTTGCCCAGCGTGCCCTTGCCGGACGCGGCCGGTCCATCGATGGCAATGATCATTGCGGCACAGGGGTTCGGCGGCGCCGTGATCGTCGGACCGCGCGGCATCGATATGTGTTGGAATCGTTCAGACGACGCTGATTTCGCTCAATCCCGCGGATGGTGGAGCCAGGGGGAGTCGAACCCCCGACCTCTTGAATGCCATTCAAGCGCTCTCCCAACTGAGCTATGGCCCCTCTCGGGATCGGTATTCACAGGCCTTCAGCCCGAGCATGGAGGACTGTGTTGCTACACGCACCCCCGGGCGGCCGGCAGGGCACAAAGGCCCGCCCCCTGATTAATGAGAGCAGGTCGCGCGATCAAGTCTCCTCCTCGTCGTCGATATCCCCGCCGAGGATTTCCGACACGTCGGCATCTTCCTCTTCGGTCTCCTCGATGAAGGTGTCGTCGTCGCCGAGGCTCTCGTCGATCTCGACCTCGTCTTCGACCTCGGGAACCTCCTCGCCGGCTGTGACCTTTTTCTTGCCCTGGGCTTCCGCGTCCGCTTCTTCGAGCGAGATGAACTCGGCTTCCTGGGTCTCGGGCAGTTCGGTCTCCTGCACCGCGCCGCGGGCGGCCGCGTCCGGTCGGCCACCGCGCTGCGGGACCGGCGCGACCTCGTAAACGGCGCCGCATTTCGGGCAGATAATGGGGTCCTTGTTGAGGTCGTAGTACTTCGCGCCGCATGAGGCGCACAGGCGTTTCGTGCCGAGCTCAGGTTTCGCCACGGTTTAGAATCCTTGCGGCAAGTTGAGAAGCGGACTCCCCTTGGCGGCTCGCAGGCCCGGTGTCAATAGAGCATTTTCAGGCGAAGTGGGGACCGGTTCGCCGCAGAAAATGCGATGAACAAAGAAGAGCATTTTCAGGCGAAGTGGGGACCGGTTCGCCGCAGAAAATGCGATGAACAAAGAAAAATCGGAGCGAATTCTGATTCCGCTGAAGCAGAATTCGCTCTAAGTGCGGATGCCGATCCGCGCTATTGTTCCGACTCTAACGGTCCGATCCGGACCGTCAGCCCGGAACACTAGCTAATTTGATCCCTTGTGATGCGGCACCAACACAATGAGACGAGCGCTCAAGCGTTGGTGCCGCATCACTATCGCCCGCAGATTCCGGTGGACCCGCCGGATCAAGCGCATCGAGGCGCGGTCGCTTCAGGTTGAATCGAATGCGCTCACTTCGCCTTTGTATGGTCTCGCGATCATGCCGGAAAAGCCGGCCGGTTTTCGGGATCACGCTCTCAACTAGTCGCAACCGACCCGGATTTCGCCATGTCCGCGCCGCGCCACGAGCCCGCCATTGTCACGGCCCGCAGAGCCGAAACGCTGAAAGGCCGTCTCCGCGTGCCCGGCGACAAGTCGATCTCGCACCGTGCCTTGATCGTCGGCGCTCTCGCCGTCGGCCGCACCGCGATCTCCGGGCTCCTCGAGGGCGAGGACGTGATCAACACGGCGCGCGCGATGCGGGCACTCGGTGCGCGGATCGAGCGGACCGGCGCCGGCGCGTGGCAGGTGGACGGCGTCGGCATTGCCGGCTTTGCCCCTCCTGCCGCGCCGCTCGATTTCGGCAATTCCGGCACCGGCTGCCGGCTTGTGATGGGGGCGGTCGCGGGTTGTCCCATCTCCGCGACCTTCGATGGGGATGCCTCGCTGCGCCGGCGCCCGATGAAACGGATCCTCGAGCCGATCCTTCGCGTCGGCGCGAAGGTGATCGCGGCGGGCGAGAATGAACGGCTGCCGATCACGCTTGCCGGCGCCAGCGATCCGATCCCGATCGAATACCGGACGCCGGTTCCCTCGGCTCAGGTGAAATCGGCCGTGCTGCTCGCCGGCCTCGCGGCGCCGGGCACAACCACGGTAGTTGAAGCCGAGGCGACGCGCGATCACACCGAACGCCTGCTCGCCCATTTTGGCGCGGAACTGGTGGTCGAACCCGATGGCCCCGAAGGCCGCCGGATCACGCTCACCGGTCAGCCCGAACTGGTCCCCGCGCCGGTCGCGGTGCCGGCCGATCCGTCCTCGGCCGCCTTTCCACTCATTGCCGCGCTGATCGTGCCGGGCTCGGAACTGATCCTCACAGAGGTCATGACCAACCCGCTGCGCACCGGCCTGTTTGCAACGCTCCTGGAAATGGGCGCGTCGATCGAGACGCTGGAGCGCCGTATCGAGAGCGGCGAGGAGATCGCCGATCTCAGGGTCAGGTTCTCCCCGCTGCGGGGTATCGAGGTGCCGGCCGCGCGCGCACCGTCCATGATCGATGAGTATCCGGTCCTGGCCGTGGCCGCCGCCTTTGCCGAGGGGCCGACGGTCATGCGCGGCTTGAAGGAGCTGCGGGTCAAGGAGTCCGACCGGCTGGCCGCAACGGCAGCACTGCTGCGGGTCAATGGCGTCGCGGTCGAGATCGACGGCGATGATCTCATCGTCGACGGACGCGGGCAGGTGCCGGGCGGCGGCCTTGTTTCGACCCAAATGGATCACCGCATCGCCATGGCGGCGCTGGTGATGGGGCTTGCGAGCGATGAGCCTGTCGCGGTCGACGATGCCTCGTTCATCGCCACCAGTTTCCCCGATTTTTTCGAGACCATGCGCCGACTGGGTGGCGAGATCAGCTAACGAGAGCGCTTTCGCGGGGACGAACGGATTAGCTAGGACGATGCGGACCTCATCTGCTTGTCGCGGCGGCGTTGCACCGATGACGGAATCCGCATCGCCTCGCGATACTTGGCAACGGTGCGGCGGGCGATGTCGATGCCGGACGCACGTAATTTCTCGACGATCGTATCGTCGGAGAGAATGCCGGTTGCGCTCTCGGCGTCGATGAGCTGCTTGATGCGGTGACGCACCGCCGCCGCCGAACGGGATTCGCCGCCGTCCGCCGCCGCGATCGCCGAGGTGAAAAAGAACTTCAGCTCGAAACTGCCGCGCGGCGTCGCCATCGTCTTATTGGCGGTCACCCGCGAGACCGTCGATTCATGCATGCCGATCGCCTCTGCGACGGTCTTGAGATTGAGCGGGCGGAGTTGCTCGACGCCTTCATTGAGGAAGGCGTCCTGCTGGCGGACGATCTCGGTTGCCACCTTGAGGATGGTCTTGGCGCGCTGGTCGAGCGCGCGCACGAGCCAGGCCGCGCTCTGCAAACAGTCGCCGAGATAGCTCTTCTCGGCCTCTTTCCGGGCACTGCCTGCCACCTGCGTATAATAGGACTGATTGACCAGTACCTTCGGCAGCGTGTCGGAATTGAGTTCGACGAGCCAGGTTCCGCCCCCACCCTGCCGCACGAAAACATCGGGAATGACGGGCTGCACCACGGTCGAACCGAATTTCAACCCCGGCTTGGGGTCGAGCCGGCGGATTTCCCCAATCATGTCGACGAGGTCTTCGTCGCCGACCCCGCAGTGGCGGCGCAGGGCGGCAAGGTCGCGCTTGGCCAGCAGATCGAGATGCGCGACCAGCGCCTGCATCGCCGGATCGAACCGGTCGCGCTCCTTGAGCTGGATGGCGAGGCACTCGGCGAGATTGCGCGCGCATACGCCGGACGGGCTGAAGGTCTGCAGCAGCGCCAGCACGCGCTCGATCTTCTCGACCGGCGCCCCGAGCTTGTCGGCAACGTCGACCGGATCGCCCGCGAGGTACCCCGCCTCATTGACGAGATCGAGCAAGTGCCGGCCGATCAGCCGTTCTGCCGGATCGCGGGTTGCGAGCACGAGCTGCTCGGCAAGATGGTCGGCGAGCGTCGGTTCGGCGGCGATGAAGGCCTCGAAATTGTAGCCGTCATCGTCGCGACCACCAGCGCCCACCGCCGACCATTCGGAATGGGGCCGCAGCGACGCCTCGCTGCCGTTCGCACCCGGCTCGTCCGGAAAAACGCTCTCGAGATCGGTGCCGAGCTTGTTCTCAAGCGCGGCCCGGCTGGTCTCGAATTCGTCCGAAATCCAATCGCCCGGCGCCGACGGCTCGGCGGAGGCTTGAACCTCTGTCGGGTCACGCTCGGCGTTCGGAGCCTTTTCCTCACCGGAATCGCGCTCCAGCAGCGGATTGCGTTCGAGCTCGTTCTCCACATAGGCGGTCAGATCGAGGTGAGAGAGCTGCAGCAGCTTGATCGCCTGCAGCAGCTGCGGCGTCATCACCAGCGCTTGCGTCTGTCGAAGCTGAAGCCTCTGCGAAAGCGACATCAATCACCCGAAATTGGTCCGTTTCTTGCTTATCGGGTATAGGCTGCGCTGTACATCCGAATTTTACCGAGGGTCTTTTTTTGGCAACGAGCCTTTGCGCATTGCGCCGGGTCGGCGTGGCTGCATTGCGTCAAGGTCTGAAATGGCAACAGCACAGCCTGTTTATCTATCTATTGGCAAGCATGAATCTGATCTGGTTGCAATACGACCAAGTTTGAGGGTCGCGTTGGGCCCCGCCTTGATTTCGTGGCGGACCGGTTGAGAGGGCAAAGCCCGACCAGGAATAGGCTTGTCGTCTGGAATCGCAAGCCGTAATCTGGTACGGGAATACACCTTTTTGCCTGAGCTTGTGCGGGAGCGTGATCCCGAAAAGTTGGCAGACTTTTCGGACAAGATCATGCGACCAAGCAAAGAGAGCATGATCCCGAAAAGTTGGCAGACTTTTCGGACAAGA